>NZ_JBIAVS010000008.1:0-454575 GCF_042894545.1 Streptomyces sp. NPDC001530 | reverse complement strand
GAAGACCCTTCGCACCGTCGGGACGACAGGATTTGAACCTGCGACCCCTTGACCCCCAGTCAAGTGCGCTACCAAGCTGCGCCACGTCCCGGTGCCCGTCTGACCTGGGGTTTCCCCTGGCCGAACGTGCACGGAAACAATACCGCACTCGTGCCGGTGGTCGCGCACTCGTTTATGCGGGGCCGACGGGTGGTGCGGGTCAGGGTTGACCTGAAGTTTGGTTGAGGTTGCACGATCATCCGCATGACGATCACAGCGAACCAGAGCTACGCGTACGCGGACCTGCCCCGGCTGATGGGGCTGATGACCGGCGACGAGAAGCACGGGCCGGCGGCGACGTCCACCATGGACGCGCTGTGGGTGCTGTACGACCGGGTACTGCGGGTCGGGCCCGAACGGATGGACGATCCGGAGCGGGACCGGTTCCTGCTCTCCAAGGGGCACGGGCCAATGGCGTACTACGCGGTGCTCGCGGCCAAGGGATTCGTCCCTGTCGAGTGGCTGCCCGCCTTCGGGTCGTACGACTCGCCGCTGGGGCACCACCCGGACCGGGTGCTGGTTCCGGGCGCCGAGATCGGCAGCGGGTCGCTCGGACACGGGCTGCCCATCGCCGTCGGCACGGCGCTCGGACTGCGGGCGCAAGGGCTCGACGAGCCGCGCGTATGGGTGCTGATCGGCGACGCGGAGCTGGACGAGGGCAGCAACCACGAGGCCATCGCCTTCGCCGGGGCCGCCGGTCTCGAACGGCTGCACACCGTCGTGATCGACAACTCCTCCGCCAGCCACGCCCGGCCCGGCGGGATCGCCGCTCGGTTCGAGGCCGCCGGCTGGTCCGCCGCGACCGTGGACGGCCGTGACCACGAGGCCCTGTACGCCGCCTTCACCGCCCCTCATCCAGGTCGCCCACGGGTGGTCGTCGCCCAGGTCGAGCCGAAGTACGCCTGAGCCACATCCGCACAGCGCCTCCTTTCCCCCGGTGCCGTCCGTCATCGCCGCGGCTCCGCGCATCACCTCGTCGGACACGGCATCCGTCATCCCGTACGCCCTGGAAGGACACGACATCCCATGGACACCATGCGTGACCGGTTCGCCCCTGTTGTCTCTCGGCTGCTCGACGAGGACCCCCGCGTCGCCGTCGTCCTCGCCGAGATCGGCAAGGACGGCTTCGCGGACGCCCAGCGCAAGCATCCGGATCGAGTGATCAACGTCGGTATTCGTGAACAGCTCCTGATCGGGGCGGGCGCGGGCCTCGCGCTCACGGGGCTGCGCCCCGTCGTGCACACCTTCGCAAGCTTCCTCGTCGAGCGGCCCTTCGAGCAGGTCAAGCTGGACCTCGGGCACCAGAACGCGGGCGCGGTGCTGGTCAGCGCCGCCGCCTCCTTCGACTGGCCCGCCGGCGGCTTCACGCACATGGCGCCCGGCGATGTGGCCCTGCTCGACACGCTGGACGGCTGGACCGTACATGTCCCGGGCCACCCGGACGAGGCCGAGACGCTGCTGCGTCACGCCGTAGCCGCCGGGGACGACAAGGTGTACGTGCGGCTGTCCGCACAGTCGAACACCCAGGGGCTCGCGGTCGACGGAGCGCGCTTCCTCACCGTCCGCGAAGGGCGTGCGGGAGTGGTCGTCGCCGTCGGGCCGACGCTCGACGCCGTGCTGGCCGCGACGGACGGGCTCGACGTCACCGTGCTGTACGCGACGACCGTCCGCCCCTTCGACACGGCCGCGCTCCGCCGGGCCACCGAGTCGGCGGGTACCGATGTCGTGCTCGTCGAGCCGTACCTGGCCGGCACCTCCACGGCCGCCGCGAACGACGCGCTCGCCGACGTGCCCCACCGGATCCTCGGTCTCGGCGTGAGCCGGCGCGAGCTGCGTCGCTACGGAAACATCGACGAGCACGTGGCCGCACACGGCCTCGACGCGAGGTCCCTGCGGGTGCGGATCGACGCATTCCTGGGAGCGCGGATCCACGCGTAACCGTCGGGCTCCTGGGCGCGCGGGCGCGACAAGGACAGGTCAGCGCGTACCCCTCGGGCAAAGTGCAGGTCCACACGCAACCGCCTCAGCGGTTCTCCCCCCGCGCCGGTTCGGGTATCGCCCCGGTCGTACGCGGCCGGGGTGCGGGGGCATCGACACGGACCAGATTGCGTATGGCGGGCACCACGAGCAGGGCCGTCGAGACGACGAGGGTCATGGCACCGGCGATGAGGAGCACATGGTCCGCGCCGAGGGCCGTGGCGGCCGGGCCCGCCAGGGCCTGGCCGACGGGCATCATCGCCAGCGAGCCCGCGACGTCGTACGCGTGGATGCGGTTGAGGACATCGGGCGCGACCTGCGTCTGGACGCTGGTCGCCCACATCACGCCCCAGAGCGACATGCCCGCGCCGGCTATCACCGCCCCGGCCGACATGGCCGCCACGCCGAGCCCGGCCCCGACGGACGCCGGGAAGCAGGCGAAGGCGAAGACGGCGAAAGAGCCGGCCCGCAGCATGCGGCGGGGGCGCAGCCGCAGTGCGATCAGTCCGCCGATGACGGTGCCGGCGCCGAGGGCCGAGTTGACCAGGCCGTAGGCGCGCGGGCCGTGCTGCTGCACCACCTCCGTCGCCACCAGGGGGACGGTCGGGCCCCAGATGGAGATCATGTACACGCACCAGATGACGATGACGCTCCACAGCCAGGTCCGGGACCTGAACTCCCGCCAGCCCACGGCGAGATCGGCCTTGAAGCTGCCGCCATGAGCGTGGCTTCCGCGTGTCGCCGAGGGCAGCCGGAGCAGCAGCAGACACAGGGCACTCAGCGCGTACGTCGCCGCGTGGGCCGCGAAGACTCCTCCGGCCGAGGCGAACGCCACCAGCAGGCCTGCCAGGGCCGGGCCCGCGAGTTGCGCGGCGGACTCGGCGATCCGTATGGCTCCGTTGGCCCCCTGTACGTCGGTGGCGAGGCGCGGCACCGTGCTGGCGACGCCGGGCTGGAAGGCCGCGCCCGCCGCGCCGTTGACGGCGCCGATCGCGCAGATCTGCCAGAGGACCACGTGATCGGTGAAGAAGAGCGCGGCGGCGAGGGACTGGGTGGCCAGGCGCACCAGGTCGGCGCCGATCATCAGCTTGCGCGTGCTGAACCGGTCGGCGATGACCCCGCCGAAGATCACCAGCCCGGCGAAGGAGGCGGCCGACGCGGCCATGGCCAGGCCGACCGCGCCCACCCCGTACCCGTACTGCAGCAGTCCCGCGGCGAGGGCCACCGGCAACATGGTGTCGCCGAGCCGGGCGAGGGCTCGTGCGACGAAGAACAACGCGAAGTCCCGTGACCAGACGGGCCGACGGGGCCCGTTCGCGGTCATGACGTCGCTATGACCGGAGCCTTCTGGCGGCGCATCGGAAGCCTCGGGCAGCGTCGCACAGGCTTCGTACAGCGCCTCGGAAGCTTCAGGCCGCCGCTCAGAAGCGCCGCCGTCGGATACTCCGCGCGGAGTCGCAGAGGATCCGCGCCGTGCCTCAGACGCACCTGGCGGCCTCTCGCCCGACGACGTCCCGGCCATCCCGCTCGCACCCCTCCCCTGCCCTGCACCCGCACCCGGACCCGCACTGCCGATGCCCCACGACTCCCCCGAGGAGCCAAGCGTCCCGCTCTCCACTCCTGTTGCCGGATCATGCCACGGGGCACTGACAACGCCGGAAGGGTTTCAGTCGGCAGACGGGCGGCCCAACTCCGGGTAGGAATCGAGTAGTCGGGGCGAGGCCGCCTGACGCCAGGAGTCGGCGAGGATGTCGCGGAGTTCGTCGTCGTCCTCCAGCGCGGCGAGCCGGACCCGGACCCAGGCGAAGCCCGCCTCATGGTCGGCGATCCAGAACTTCTCGGGCTCGGCCAGCACGAGTTCGTCGCGCTCCTCCTTCGGGCAGCGCACGGCGATGGAGGTCTCCTCCTCGGGCAGCGTGGCGAACATCTTTCCCGCGACCCGGAACGTGGGCATGCTCCAGGCGATCTTCTCCGTCGTGTCCGGCAGGGAGAGGGCAATACGGCGTACGTCTTCGGCATCCGGCATGAGACGCACCGTAGCGAATGGCACTGACAATCACTCTGCCGAGGACAAGGTCACAGGGGCGCGTGGAAAGTCGCCGCCGCCTGTCACGTACCGACAGCGACCGCGTCCGCACCTGCCCCCGCTCCCACGTGCTTGTAGAAGATCGTCGTCGGGCGCAGCTCGCCGGAGGGCGTCGCCGCATAGTCGGGTATCGCCCCGAGCCGGGTCCAGCCCGCGGAGCGGTAGAGGGACTCGGCGGAGCTGTCGGTCTCGGTGTCCAGGTGCAGGAGGGTCACTCCTGCCGCGACCGCCCCGGCCTCGGCGGTCGTCAGGAGCGTACGACCGATGCCTTGTCCGCGGCCGTCCCGGTGCACCATCAGCTTCACGACTTCGGCGCGGTGGCGGCTGTTGGGCTTGTCGGGGAACGCGAGGCTGACGGTGCCGAGCAGTCGGTCCTCGCCACGGGCCACCCATACGGCGAGACGGCCGGCCGACATCGCGGCCGCGCGCTCCTCCCACCAGGCGACGGCCGCCCGGCGGTCGAGCGGCGCGAGGAAACCGATCGACGCCCCGCCGTCCACGGTGTCGGTCAAAAGGTCGGCCAACTCCTCTACGAACATGAGGAGTTCGGCCGCCGTCAGCCGGGAGACGGTGGTCACGGCGCCACCACCACCAGCGCGTACCGCACGTCCTCGGGACCAGGGCATCGGAACCGCGTCGGGCCCCACACCCGCAGCCGGAGGCAGTCACCGGCGTCGAGGCGGTGCTCGACGTCCTGCGCCGTCACGTGGAGCGTCCCGTCGAGGACCCAGATGTGCTGCTCCAGGCCGGGCACGGGAGGGCGGTCGTACGCGATATCGGCGGCGGCCGAGAGCCGTCCCTCGACGAGTTCGCCGCGCAGCCCGGTGTGCGGGGGCGACACCGACCGTCGTACGAAGCCGGAGGCCCTGTCCTCCCAGATCGTCTGGTCGGCTGCGCGTACCACCGGCGCGGGTGCCGCCTCGACCTCGCTGAGCAGGTGCGACATGGTCCGCCCGTACACACCGCACAGGCGGTTCAGGAGCGAGGCCGTGGGGCTGATCTCCGCGCGCTCGGCGCGGGACAGGGTCGAGCGGCTGATCCCGCTGCGTTCCGCCAACTCCCCCAATGACCAGCCGCGTTCGGCCCGCAGTTCGGCCAGCCGGGCACCGAGCCGGACGTCGACGGCATCCTCAACATCGTTTCCCATATTCGGGATGCTATCCCAGATGCGAGACGAGGGCTCCTCAGTCCACGGTCGCGGCCTCCGTCAGCGCCTCCAGCACCGGCCGGATCAGCGGATGGCCCTCCGCGCCGCGGCGTACGGCCGCGAAGACCCGGCGGGTGGGCGCGACGCCGTCGACCGGGCGTACGAGAACCCCCGTGAGGTCCATGCCACGGAGCGCCGAGCGGGGGACCAGGGCGACGCCCGCGTCGGCCGAGGCGAGGGCGACGACGGCGCGGAAGTCGTCCGAGGAGTGTTCGAGGCGGGGCTGGAATCCGGCGTTCTCGCAGGCCAGGACGACCACGTCGTGGCAGGGGTTGCCCGGGTACGGGCCGATCCACGGGTCCTTGGCGAGCTCGGCGAGGGGGACTTCGTCGGCGTCGGCCAGGCGGTGGGTGACCGGGACGACCGCGTCGAAGGGCTCGGCGTACAGGGGCACGTGGGTGAGGCGCGGGTCGTCCGCGTCGGGGGCGCCCCGGTATTCGACGGCGACCGCGATGTCGACCTGTCGGTCGAGGACCATCGGCAGGCTGGCGTCCCCCTCGGCGTCCTGGACGCGGATGTGGATGCCGGGGGCCGTGGAGGCGAGGCGGGCCAGCGCGGGGGCCACCACCAGGCCGATGCCGGTCGCGAAGGCGGCGACGGTGACCGTGCCCGCGGAGCCCGAACTGTACGCGGCCAACTCGGCCTCGGCGCGCTCCAGTTGGGCGAGGACGGCATTGGTGTGGGTGAGCAGGATCTCGCCGGCGGGCGTCAGTCGTACGCCCTTGGCGCTGCGCTCGACGAGCCGGTGACCCGTCTCCTGTTCCAGAGCGGCCAGCTGCTGGGAGACGGCCGACGGGGTCAGATAGAGCGCGGCGGCAGCCGCCGTCACCGTGCGGTGGTCGGCCACCGCACGAAGGATGTGGAGCCGCCGCGCTTCGATCATGTGACCGATTCTCTCAGGTCACGCACCCAGCTCCGCGCGGGCGGACACGAACGCCTCCACCGCCTGGTTCACGTCCTCCGTCGAGTGCGCGGCGGACAGCTGCACCCGGATCCGGGCCTGTCCCTGCGGAACCACCGGGTACGAGAAGCCGATCACGTACACCCCGCGCTCCAGGAGCAGCTCCGCCATGCGCCCGGCGACGGCCGCGTCGCCGATCATGACGGGGGCGATCGCGTGGTCGCCGGGGAGGATGTCGAAGCCCTCCGCGGTCATCCGGGAGCGGAACAGCGCGGTGTTCTCGGCGAGCCGGACGCGCAGGTCGTCGGCTGACTCCAGCAGGTCGAGGACCTTCAGGGAGGCCGCCGCGATCACCGGGGCGAGCGTGTTCGAGAAGAGGTACGGGCGGGAGCGCTGGCGCAGCAGGGCGACGATCTCGGCGCGGGCGGCGACATAACCGCCGGAGGCCCCGCCGAGCGCCTTGCCGAGGGTGCCGGTGATGATGTCGACGCGGTCCATGACGCCGTGCAGCTCGGGGGTGCCGCGGCCGCCGGGGCCGACGAAGCCGACGGCGTGCGAGTCGTCGACCATGACCATGGCGTCGTAGCGGTCGGCGAGGTCGCAGATCTCCTTCAGGGGCGCGACATAGCCGTCCATGGAGAAGACGCCGTCGGTGACGATCAGCCGGCGCCGGGCGTCGGACGCCTCCTTGAGCTGGGCCTCCAGGTCGGCCATGTCGCGATTGGCGTACCGGAAGCGGCGCGCCTTGGACAGCCGGATGCCGTCGATGATCGACGCGTGGTTGAGGGCGTCGGAGATGACCGCGTCCTCGGCGCCGAGGAGGGTTTCGAAGACGCCGCCGTTGGCGTCGAAGCAGGAGGAGTAGAGGATCGTGTCCTCCTGGCCGAGGAACGCGGACAGCCGCGCCTCCAGTTCCTTGTGAACCTCCTGCGTACCGCAGATGAAGCGCACGGAGGCCATGCCGTAGCCCCAGCGGTCGAGTGCCTCGTGAGCGGCGGCGACGACCTCGGGGTGGTCGGCGAGACCGAGGTAGTTGTTCGCGCAGAAGTTGAGGACCTCGCCGGGGCGACCGCCCGCGGTGACGCTCACGGTCGCGGACTGCGGGGTGCCGATGACACGCTCGGGCTTGTGCAGACCGGCGGCGCGGATCTCGTCGAGGGTGGTGCGCAGGTCGTCGCGTACGGAATCGAACATCATCAGTTCCTTCGAGTTCTCAAGCAGTCCGGGGGTCTCAGGCGGTCCGGATCTCAGGCAGTCCGGATCTCAGGCAGTCCGGGTCTCAGGCAGTCCAGTCGAGGATGACCTTGCCGCCGCGGCCGCCGGCCGCGTCGGCGAAGGCCGCCTCGTAGTCGCGGTAGCCGTACCGGCCGGTGATCACGGGCGCGAGGTCGAGGCCGCCTTCGAGGAGGACCGACATGGCGTACCAGGTCTCGAACATCTCGCGGCCGTAGATGCCCTTGATCGTGATCATGGAGGTGACGATCCGGGACCAGTCGACCGGGAACTCCTGGGACGGCAGTCCGAGCATCGCGATCCGGCCGCCGTGCGTCATGTTGGCGATCATGTCGCGCATCGCCTCGGGGCGGCCAGACATCTCCAGGCCAATGTCGAAGCCCTCGCGCAGGCCCAACTCGCGCTGACCGTCGGCGATCGTCGCCTGTGCGACGTTCAGCGCGAGGCTCACACCGATCTTGCGGGCCAGCTCCAGGCGCTCCTCGCTGACGTCGGTGATGACGACGTTGCGGGCGCCCGCGTGGCGTGCCACGGCCGCGGCCATCAGGCCGATCGGTCCCGCACCCGTGATGAGTACGTCCTCGCCAACGAGCGGGAAGGACAGGGCCGTGTGCACGGCGTTGCCGAACGGGTCGAAGATCGCGGCGACAT
The DNA here is from genome assembly GCF_042894545.1 of Streptomyces sp. NPDC001530. NCBI lineage: Bacteria > Bacillati > Actinomycetota > Actinomycetes > Kitasatosporales > Streptomycetaceae > Streptomyces > Streptomyces sp. NPDC001530. Next base: position 446,481 of record NZ_JBIAVS010000008.1, on the reverse strand, counting down.
CGAGGTCGACGGGGACGCGGTGCACCCACACGTTGGCGGCCGGCAGGACCACGTACTCGGCGAACGCGCCGTCGCGCCCCACGCCCAGGCCGACCGTGGCGCGGCAGAGGTGGCGGCGCCCGGCCAGACAGTTGCGGCACTTGCCGCACACCAGGTGGCCCTCGCCGCTGACGCGGTCGCCGACCTTGATGTCCGCGACATCGCGGCCGGTCTCGACGACCTCGCCGACGAACTCGTGCCCCAGCACCAGCGGCGTGTCGATGGCCTGCTGCGCCCAGCCGTCCCAGTTGCGGATGTGCAGGTCGGTGCCGCAGATCCCGGTCCTGAGGACCTTGATCAGTACGTCGCCGGGGCCGGCCTGCGGCTCCGGAACGTCCGTGAGCCAGAGCCCGGGCTCCGCCTTCTCCTTGACCAGCGCCTTCACGCGACGGCTCCTGTGGGTGAGGTCCCGGGGCAGGGCACGCCAAAGCTAGCCCGTACCGGGGAGAGGGGTGAATTCCCGTAGGAATCTGCCGTACGGCGGTGCTCCTGGTCCATCGAGGTTTTCTTAAGCGCGGCCGCAGCTTTCCTTCACGCCTGCCTCAGGGCCCGCGCGGTCAGGGTGTCTGCCCCCGCTCGAAGTACGCGGCCAGTTCCGGGTCGAGCGGCGGCACCTCGCGCGGAGTGCCGCCGTCCCGCAGCGACTCGGTGGCCCGGAACCCGGCCGCCACCGCCATGCGCGCGGCGACCGGGGAGGTGTCGGTGCGCCCTCCCTCCCGTGCGAACCGGAGGAACTCGTCGATCAGCAGCGGGTCGGCGCCCCCGTGCTCGGCGTCCTGGTCGGCCTCCGGCACCGGATACTCGGCGTCGGCCCGGTCCCGCTGCCCCGAGCGGCGGCTGTTCCAGACCTTGACCACGCCGCCGGGCCCGTCCCCGAAGTTCTCCAGGCGGCCGGCGTCGCCGATGACGGTGTAGTTGCGCCAGTAGTCGGGCGTGAAGTGACACTGCTGGTAGGCCGCCAACACCCCGTTGTCCAGACGCATGTTGACCAGCGACACATCCTCGACGTCGATGGCCGGGTTCAGCGCCCGCTGGGTGTGCGGGGGCCAGTGGCCCCGCTCCGTGTACCAGTCGTCGGTCTTGGGCTCGCCCGGCGCCCACCGGTGCGGGATGTCGCCGTACACCATGAGGTCGCCGAGCGCCTGCACGTGCCGGGTGTAGCCACCAGCCAACCAGTGCAGTACGTCGATGTCATGGGCGCCCTTCTGCAGCAACAGGCCGGTGGTGTACCGGCGTTCGGCGTGCCAGTCCTTGAAGTACCAGTCGCCGCCGTAGCCGACAAAGTGGCGCACCCACACCGTTTTGACCATGCCTATGTGGCCGCGCCGGATGATGTCGCGCATCAGCCGGATCACCGGCATATGGCGCATGTTGTGGCCCACGTACAGCCGGGTGCCCGTCTCGAAGGCGGTGCGCAGGATCCGGTCGCAGCGCTCGATGGTGATGTCCAGGGGCTTCTCGACGAAGACGGGCTTGCCCGCGCGCAGCGCCTCGCAGGCGATGTCGGCGTGGGTGTGGTCCGGGGTGAGGACGAGCACGGCGTCGACGTCCGGGTCGTCGATGACTTTGTGGTGGTCGTCGACGGTCCGCACGCCGGGGATGCGGTCGGCGGCGCGGTCCCGCAGCACCGGGTCGTGTTCGGCGACGACGGTCACGCGCGAGCCCCGGCCGGGGCGGTGGGCGATGCGCGCGAGGGAACCACGCAGGCCGAAGCCGAGGGCACCGAGACGCAGGTCGGTCATGGCGTGCCTTTCCGGGCCGGGTCGAGGAGGCTCGGGCACAGCGTTCCTCCTCGGGGCCGAGATCAATCTCCCATCGGGCAACAGAATCCTCGGGCGGGCACCCGGTGCCAAGGACGCGGGCGTGCTGTGTCCGCGGCCGGGATCAAAGGGTGGAGGGCCCTCCCCCTACGGGAAGGGCCCTCCAGCCCGTCATGCCGCCGACCGGATCACGGGTCGATGAGGGCGAACCTCCTGGTCAGAAGGTCCTCATCGCCCTGCTGGATGTGCAGCACCACATCTCTGAAGGTGAGGTGGAGCAGCTCGACGCGCCAGTTCCCGTTGGGGCACACCTCACGCGCGGAGGGCGTCTCCGGCGGCGGGATCGTCACGTTCCTGAACGTGATCTGACCGTTGCGAGGATCGATGTCCTGGGTCGGGCCCTGCACGTTCTGGAACTCGGTGCCCTGGCCGGGGGCGATGTTGCCACCCCGGTTGACACACACGTACTCGGCTTCCACCGACCCCGCCGTGAGGAAGGCCTGCGTGGGGTCGTTGCCGAGACCGGCAGCCTTTCCGCTGCATTGCAGCCCTGTCGTGAGGCTCTTGGTACAGGTGACGTCGCCGATGAAGTGTGGACTTTGGGCCGTGGCCGTCGACACGCCGGTAGCGGTCGCTACAAGCGTCATGACAGCGGCGGCGAGAACGCGTCGCATGCAGTTCTCCATGTTGTCTTCGTGCGGGTGTGGATGGGGCGAGGTGCCCACCGGACGCTCTTGGGACGCACCGGCGACTCATCCATCTCGCGTCACGGAGGGATTCATGCGCAGGTTGGGACATTTGGAGTACGAAAATCAGCCGTCGTGGCGCAGCCAGGTATCCCGCCGCACCCGCTCCCGCACCCCTTTCCTGACGGCCCCCGACCCCGGCGTCCCGCCCCTGATGCCCGGACGCGCTCGTCGTGCTGCCCACCCTCAGCCGGCCACAAGCGCCTGCCCGCCGACGCGGCCGACGCGAACGGGCCTCGGCCGAGCCGCGGAACCGACTGGGCACTGGCCGGGACACGAACGGACCAGCCCGTACGGTCGTCGCCCCGCATGGCTGGAACCAGGACACGGGCACGGACCGCCCGGCGCTCCCTCAGAATCCCCCGCTTGCCTCTCGTCGCTCGATCCGCTCGACCAGTTCCGCCGCCAGCGTCTTGATGGTCTCCAGGCCCGCCTTCCCCCACGGGCGCGGCTCGACGTCGACGACGCAGATCGTGCCGAGCGCGATGCCCGTATGGTCGATCAGCGGGGCGCCGAGGTAGGAGCGGACGCCGATCTCGTCGACGACCGGGTTCCCGGCGAAGCGCGGGTAGTCGCAGACGTCCTCCAGGACCAGCGCCCTGCGTCGGACCACCACATAGGGGCAGAAGCCATAGTCGCGCGCCATATAGCGGCCCCCCTCAGGAACGGTGCCGTCCCCAGTGTCGGCCGCGGGCGGCAGGATGCTTGCCCCACTTCCGTCCGGGGTGTGCAGGCCCGCGAAGAACTGCCGGTTCTCGTCGATGAAGTTGACCATCGCGTACGGCACCGCGGCGACCTCGGCGAGCCGGTTCGCGAAGGCGTCGAAGGCCGGCTCGGCGTGCTCCCCCAGCCCCAATCGGCGCAGCCGCCGCACCCGGGCGGGGGCGTCCTTGTCCTCCGGCGTCAGCAGCAGACGACCGGCCGGACGCGGCGGGTCGTAACTCATGTAGGGGCTCCGTGACGTGGGGTGGGTGTCATGAACGGGCTCCGTGGCTCGCGGCGTGCGTCATGTGTGGGCTCCGTAGCTCGCGGCGTGCGTCATGTGTGGGCTCCGTGACTCGCGGCATGCGTCATGTGTGGGCTCCGTGGCTCGGCGCGTGGGTGGGCGCGTGGGCGAGGAGATGGCGGACCAGGGTGAGCAGGGTCTGCACGCCCGAGCTGGAGATCCGGGCGTCGCAGCGCACGACGGGGATCTCGGGGTCGAGGTCGATGGCCGCGCGCACCTCCTCGGGGTCGTAGCGGTACGAGCCGTCGAACTCGTTGACCGCGACGATGAATCCGAGACCGCGCTGCTCGAAGAAGTCGACGGCCGCGAAGCAGTCCTCGAGCCGACGGGTGTCGGCGAGGATCACCGCGCCCAACGCCCCCTCGGAGAGCTCGTCCCACATGAACCAGAACCGCTCCTGCCCGGGCGTGCCGAACAGATAGAGGACATGTTCCGGATCGAGGGTGATGCGGCCGAAGTCCATCGCCACGGTGGTCTCGACCTTGCTCTCGATGCCATCGAGACTGTCGGTCGCGGCGCCGACCGTGGTGAGCAGCTCCTCCGTGCTGAGCGGCGCGATCTCGCTCACCGCGCCGACGAAGGTTGTCTTGCCGACCCCGAACCCTCCCGCCACCAAGATCTTCAGTGCGGTGGGGAAGGGGTCAGAGCTGTCGTCGTAGTCCATCGAGCACTGCCTCCAGAAGAGACCGGTCAGTGGGGTTGTGGTGGAAGGACGGGGGCTTCGTGGTGAGCGCCCCGCAGTCGACGAGGTCGGACAGCAACACCTTGGTGACCGCCGCCGGCAGCTTCAGATGGGCGGCGATCTCCGCGACCGGGACCGGCGCCCGGCACAGTTCGAGCGCCTGGGTGTGCTCGGGGCCGAGGTAGCCGAGGGGGGTGGCCCCGGTGGCCATCACCTGCGACAGGAGGTCGAGCGCGGTCGTGGGCCGGGTCCGGCCGTTGCTGACCGTGTAGGGGCGCACAAGGCGTCCGGCAGCGTCGTCGAGCCAAGGCCCGTCGCCGGCCGCGGCCACGCTCAAGGCCTCATCGCCGAGGGTTCGACGGCGGGCTGCCGGGGCGCGGTCATCAGGTACGGCCGGACGCTCTTGACGAGCATCGCCATCTCATACCCGAGTACCGCGGCGTCGGCCTCGCGTCCGGCGAGCACGGCGAGACAGGTGCCGGAGCCCGCGGTGGAGACGAACAGCAGGGTTGAGTCGAGTTCGACGACGACCTGCCGCACGTCGCCGCCGTCCCCGAAGCGGACTCCCGCGCTGCGGCCGAGGGAGTAGAGGCCGGAGGCCAGCGCCGCCATGTGGTCGGCGCTGTCCGGGTCGAGGCCGTGGACCGACTTCACGAGCCCGTCGCAGGACAACAGCACCGCACTCGTGGTGTGCGGCACACGCTGGACGAGGCCGCTCATCAGCCAGTCGAGATCGGATACATGGCCGGTCGGCGCATCGCTCGCCATGGTGGATCGACTCCTTGAGGTACGAAGGTCTGCGGGAGCGGAGGGGGTGGGGGTGGTGAGGGGGGTGGTCATCCGGCCGGTGCGCTCCCGTCGTGCCGGGCAGTGAGGTCGTGTCCGGGCGCGGGCTCGGTGTCCCGCGTCCCCTGCGCCTCGTGCGGCGCCGGCGCGTGCGCCGTGTGCGCTTCGGCTATGTGCGCCGTGGCCGCGGGCGTTCCGTCCATCAGCGGTACGTCCATGGGGGCCGCGCCGCTGGGGGTGGCACCGGCGGACGACGACCCGTCGCTCCGGGGCACGCCGTCCATGTGCGGCCCCTCCGTGTGGGGTCGCTTCATGTGCGGCCCATCCATGTGCGGACGCTCCATGTGCGCGTGGCCAATGTGCGCGTCGCCCATGTGCGCGCTGTCCCTGCGCGTGCCGTCCCTGAGGGCGCGGTCCGTGTAGGTGCCGTCCATACGCATGCCGTCCCCGGGGGCGCTGTCACCGTGGGACGTCCCCGTCGGCGGCACATCCATCCGGACCACTTCCAGGGGCGGCAGTGCATCCGAGCGCATCAGGTCCAAGTGCGACCGGTCCATGGGTGATGCCTCCAGGGGCGATGCCTCCAGGCGCGCCGTCTCCGCGTGGGCCGCCTCCGCGAGCCCGATGCCGCGCTGGAACGCGGCCATGAGACCAGGGTCGTGGCCGGCGACGTGCTCCGTGTCCTGGCGGGGTGCGGGCCCGTCGCGCAGTTGGGGCGCGATGTGCTCCTGGGCGCGTCGCCTGGGCAGTTGGGGCTTGCCCATGGTGCCGCGGACGGCGCCACCGCGAGGCGTGGGCGGCACGGCCGCGTTCTCCGTGGCGATGCGCCGGTCCTCGGGGCGAATGCCGGGCACGGCGTCCGCCGGGTTGGGCCGCTCCCCGTGGGTGCCGCGCACGGGAAGCGGAGCGGGACCGCGGCCGCCCGCGACCGGCGCACCCGGCACCGCGCGCGATGGTGCCTGGTCGCGCTGGGACTGCCGTGGCACGGAGGACACCTGACGGCCGCCGGGCGAGGCGGGCGCCGACGCGGCCTGCGGGGGCTGCGGTCTGGCGGGCGGGCGCCGTTCCCCGGCCGCCTCCTGGGGCGGCCCCTGCGTTACGTCCCCTGGGGCGCCCGGCGCTGTACCCAACAGCCCCTGCGGCACGACGAGTACGGCCTGGACACCGCCGTAGATGTTGGTCTGCAGCCGGACGTGGATGCCGTGCCGCCGGGCGAGCTGCGAGACCACGAACAGGCCGATGCGTCCGTCCTGCAGCAGGCTGGCGACATTGACCTGGTCGGGGTCGGCGAGCAGGGCGTTCATCTTGTTCTGCTCGCCCAGGGGCATGCCCAGGCCCCGGTCCTCGACCTCGACGGCGAGCCCGGAGGTGACCAGGTTGGCACGCAGCAGCACTTGGGTGTGCGGGGCCGAGAACACCGTGGCGTTCTCGACGAGTTCGGCCAGCAGGTGGATGACGTCGGCGACCGCGTGCCCGCGCAGGGTGCCGTCGATCGGCGGCACCAGCTTGACCCGCGAGTACTGCTCGACCTCCGCGATCGCGGACCGCAGTACCTCCATCATGGAGACGGGGTTGCTCCACTGACGGCGTGAGACGGCGCCGCCGAGCACGGCGAGGTTCTCGGCGTGGCGCCGGATGCGGGTGGCGAGGTGGTCGACGTGGAAGAGGCCCTTGAGCAGGTCCGGGTCCTCGATCTCGTTCTCCAGCTCGTCGAGGATCGAGATCTCGCGGTGCACGAGGGACTGCAGCCGCCGGGCCAGATTGACGAAGACCTCGACCTTCTGTTCGCTGCCCGCGTGGCTGGAGAGCTGCGCGGCCTGCACGACAGCCGTGACGGCACCGTCGTGGGCGCGCGACAGGTCGGCGGCGAGGAGCTCGAAGTCGTCGGCGTCCACGGGAGGTTGGCGACGCGCCTTGCGCGCGGGCGGGTTCTCGCCCCGGCGCAGCCCTTCGACAAGGGCGCGCAGATCGGCCTCCGTCCGCGCGCTGGTGCGGCGCAGGGCACCCAGGCGCTCCCGTACGGACTTGGCGGCGCGGTCGGCTGCCACGGCGGCGATCACGATGCCGGCCAGGGCCACGCCCACGGCTCCGGCGAGCACGCCCCAGAGGATGAGGCCGGGCCGGGCGCCGGTGGAGCGGACGGTGAACAGCACGGCCGCGCACGCGCTGAGGGCCACCGCGATCGGCGGCAGGAACGCGAGGCGCAGCAGCTGGGGCCGCAGGTGCGTCTCGGGCAGCGAGGGGGCGGTGTGGGCGACCGGTCGCCCGTGCCGCCCGCCCTCACGGCGGTCTGCGCGTGCGGCCGGTGCGCGAAGGTGAGACATCTGCGTCCTCGTACTGTGGCGTCGGGAGCGCGGGGGCTCCCGCGGGTCTGCGCGGCTCGGGCGTGCGCCATCGCGTGTCGGTCGAGAGAGCCGAAGAATTCGGCCCCGCGTCGCCCGACGGCAACTGACAGTAGTCGCCAACGCATCATGTGCGGTGGGCAGTTGACAAAGTCCCACGGGCAGCGTCCCGCTCTGGTATGAGGCCTCGTACGACAGACCGATAACTCCATCGGACACGCGTTCTGGTGCGGCGCTGATCCGATCGAAGCTGGTCAGAAGTGGTCGTGAACAGACGGCGAGGGCCGGGGAGCGATTCGCTCCCCGGCCCTCGCCGTCCATCGGAAATTCAGGAAATTCAGCCCGCGGGTACTGCCTCCGGCTCCCCGGTGTCCTCCGTCGAGCCTTCGGCGACGTCACCCGGTGTGTCGGCGACGGTCGTCTCGACTGCGGGCCACCCGCCCCGCGGCGGCACGGCCACGCCGCGCCACCAGGGCTCGGACGGGACGGTCTCGGCCGTGGGTTCGAAGGGCTCGCCGGGGCGCGGCAGCGCGATGCGCGCACCGGCCGCGTGCCCGGCGGCCATCGTCCCCTCGCCGGGCTCCGCCCAGGGGTGGGTCGCCAGGTTGAACGTCGCCCAGTGGATCGGCAGCATCACTCCGGAGGGCCGGTCGCCCTGGAGGTCCAGGTGGGCGCGCATGCCCTCCTCGGGCGTCATGTGGATGTCGGGCCAGAACTCGCTGTACGCGCCGATCTGGATCATCGTGGCGTCGAACGGGCCGTGCTCGGCGCCGATGTCCTTGAAGCCGTCGAAATAGCCGGTGTCACCGCTGTGGTAGATCCGGTGCTCATCGCCCGCGACGGCCCAGGAGGCCCAGAGCGTGTGCTGCGCGTTGCGCAGGCCGCGGCCGCAGAAGTGCCGTGCCGGTGTGGCGGTCAGGGAGATCCCGCCGACCTTCGTCGACTCCTGCCAGTCCAGCTCGCGCAGGCGGTCCGCCGACACGCCCCAGTGCTCGAGATGGGCGCCGACGCCGAGCGGCACCGCGAACACCGTGTCCGTGTCGGCCAGGGCCTTGATGGTGGGCAGGTCGAGGTGGTCGTAGTGGTCGTGCGAGATGACGACGACGTCGACCGGGCCGAGCGCGGCCAGCGGCAGGGGCACCGGGTGCAGCCGCTTGGGCCCGGCGAAGTTGAACGGGGAGCAGCGCTCGCCCCAGACCGGGTCGAAGAGCACGCGGTGCCCGTCGATCTCGGCGAGCACGCTGGAGTGCCCCATCCAGGTGAGCCGCAGCCCGCTCGCCGCGGGCCTGGCCAGGTCGGCGAGCGTCGTCGCATGCACCGGCACCGTCCCGACCGGGGCGCGGTGGGCACGCTCCTCCGAGCGGAAGTAGACCTTCGCGAACTCGAGCATGGAGCCATCGGGGCGGATCCGGGCACTCTCCGGGTTCTTGAAGACACCGTCCGCGAAGTTCGGCGATCTGCGGATGCGCTCGAGGCGCTCACCACCTGGATCCGCGCCGAAGGCGGCGGGCCGCAGCGCGCGGAGCCCGGAGCTCAACGTACGGAAACCGGTCACGGTTACCTCCAGGTGGAGTCGGTCAGGCTTTTCATTATGGGGGCCGCCTCTGACAGCGCCGGGTCGCCCCGGTGACAGCGCGATGTCCGTGGCTCTCGGCCCGTCTCTCCTCAACCCCACCGCGCACGCGCTTCTTCCGCGCGAGGGAACCGTACTCGAACACCCCGGACGCATGGGGTGCTCACGGCCGCGGAACCGAGTACAACCTGAAGTCGCCGAGCGGACCCGCCCCGCTTCCCTTGCGGTATACGGCTGACGCGACAGCCCCCTACTGATGATCCGTTCAGTACGTTGACACGGCCGCGCGCCGCTTCCGATACTGACTGATGATTCAGTAAAACCGTCCGGTGGCCCGTCGGCCACGCCGATCCGTCCGCGCCTGGAGGCACCATGTCCGACCTCCCCACCGAGCTGGTCCCGCTCAGCACGGAACAGCGCGACATCGTGGAGCTGACGCGTGCGTTCGCGCGGGAGGAGATCAGGCTACGCGCGCGTGCCGTCGACGAGGCCGACGTCGAGACGCCGTGGGACCTGTGGCGCAAAGCGGCCAAGGTGGGGATCACCGGCTTCATGCTGCCGGAGGAGTTCGGCGGGGGCGGCTTCACCGACGTGTTCACGCAAGTCCTGGTGCAGGAGGAGCTGTGCGTCGGTGACCTGGGAATCGGCAACCTGCTCTGCTCGAACGGCTTCTTCGCCGACCCGGTGCTGGAGCTCGGCACCGAGGAGCAGCAGCGGCAGTGGCTGACCCCGCTCGCCGGTCCCGACACCCCGATGACGTCCCTGGCGACCACCGAGCCGGGCGCCGGCTCCGACGCCGCGTCGATCGTCACCACGGCGCACCGCTCCGACGGCGGCTACCGCCTGAACGGGCAGAAGGCGTGGATCTCGAACGCGGGCGAGGCCGAGCAGTACGTCGTGTTCGCCAAGACCGACCCCACCCGGCGCGCCGCCGGGGTCAGCGCGTTCCTGCTGCGCAAGGACACCGAAGGCGTCTCCTTCGGAGAGCCCATGCGCAAGATGGGGCAGCGCGCCATCGTCTGCCGGGAGATCTTCTTCGAGAACGCGTACGTCCCCGAGGAGCACCGGCTCGGAGCGGAGGGCGAGGGGTTCCACGGACTCATGGGGACCTTCGACATCTCCCGCACGGTGCTGGGCGCGGCTGCGACGGGCGTGGCGCGGGCGGCGTACGAGTACGCGCGCGACTACGCCCGCGAGCGGCAGCAGTTCGGCAAGCCGATCATCGAGCACCAGGCGGTGGCCTTCCGCCTCGCCGACATGCGCACGCGCGTGGAGCAGGCCCGGCTGATGACCTGGCGGGCCGCGAAGCGCCTCGACGCCGGTCTGAACGCGACCGCCGAGGCGGCGATGGCCAAACTGACGGCGTCCGAGACCGCCGCGTACTGCACCTGGGCGGCCGTCCAGACGCTCGGCGGCTGGGGCTATTCGCGGGAGTTCCCGGTCGAGCAGTGGATGCGCGACGCCAAGCTGGAGGAGATCGAAGAGGGCACCTCGGACATCATGCGGCTCGTCATCGCGCGGAGCCTGTGATGGGCGACGCGGTCACCGGTGGTGAGGCGCTCGTCCGCGCCCTGTGCGGACACGCCGTGACCCAGGTCTTCGGTATCCCCGGCACGCACAACCTGGAGATCTACCGCCACCTGTCCGCGTACGGCATCCGGCATGTGCTGCCGCGCCACGAACAGGGCGCGGGATACGCCGCCGACGGCTACGCGCGCGTGACGTATCGCCCCGGGGTGGTGATCACGACGACCGGGCCCGCACTCCTGAACGCGGCGGCCGCCATCGGGCAGGCGTACTCGGACAGCGTGCCGCTGCTGGTGGTCTCGCCCGGGATGCCGCTGCGGCACCCGCGGCTGGCGACCGGTCTGCTGCACGAGATGCGCAGCCAGACCGAGGCGCTGTGCGGTGTGGCCGCGTTCAGCCACCGGGTGTCGTCGGTCGCGGAGATCGACGCGGCCGTCGCCCGGGCCTTCACGCTCTTCGGTACGCGGCGACCGCGACCCGCACACATCGAGGTGCCGCTCGATCTGCTGGAGGCCACCGAGGAGACCGGTCCCGTGCGCATCACCCCGCGCGTCGCGCCCCTGGCACCCGACACCGAAACCGTACGGAAGGCCGCCGACATCCTGAGCGGCGCCCGGCGCCCGGCGCTGGTGCTCGGCGGCGGGGCGCGGGGCGCGACCGCCTCGTGCCTGGCTCTCGCGGAGGAGTTGGGCGCTCCCGTCGTCACGACGGCCAACGGCAAGGGGATCGTCCCCGAGACACACCCGCTGTCGCTCGGAGTCTCGCTGCACAGCCCGTCCGTCCAGAGGTGGCTCTCCGGTCGGGACGCCGTACTCGCCGTCGGCACCGAACTCGCCGAGTCCGATCTGTGGTCCCCGCCTCCCACCCTCAACGGCAGGCTGATCCGCGTCGACCTGGACCCCGACCAGATGTACGCGGGCCTGCTCGCGGACGTCGAGGTCGTCGGCGACGCGCGTGTCTCCCTGAAGGCGCTGCTTGCCGAGGTGAAGGCGCTCCCGCCCGGAGCGCGGCGGCACGCGCGCGTGGACGCCGATGTACAGGGGCACGCGCGCGTGGAGGCCGACGAGGACGCCGTCGGACAGGTGAGCGCCCTGCGGGCCGCCCGCGACGCCGAGACCGCCGAACGCGACGCCCGCTGGATCCCGTACCTCAAGGCGATCCGGGCCGCGCTCGACGACGACGCCGTCATCACCTCGGACAGCGCCCAGTGCTGCTACTACGGCGCGCTCCCGCACCTCCCGCTCGGCCCCGAGGGCCGCTATCTTCACCCGACCGGCTTCGGCACGCTCGGCTACGCGCTGCCCGCGGCGATCGGTGCCAAAGTGGCGCGTCCGGATCGCCAGGTGGTGGCGCTCAGCGGGGACGGCGGCCTCCAGTTCACGGTCCAGGAGCTGGCGACCGCGGCACAGCTCCGACTCCCGCTGCCCGTCGTGGTGTTCGACAACGGCGGCTACGGCGAGATCCGCGACGAGATGGCCGCCCGGGGCGACAGCCCCACGGCCGTGGACCTCGCACCAGTCGACCTGCCCGCCCTGGCCCGCGCCTACGGAGGGCAGGGCACACGCGCGTGCGGCCCGGACGAGCTGACCGCCGCGCTCACCGAGGCGCTGCGCACCCCCGGCCCCACCCTGATCGCCATCCCCGAGGAGTCCCGATGACCGCCCCCCTGATGACGCTCACCTGGACGGACCATGTCACTGGCCGTCAGGGCTTCCTCGTCGTCGACCGGCTCGTGCGCGGCGTCTCCAGCGGCGGTCTGCGGATGCGGCCCGGCTGCACGCTGGAGGAGGTCGCGGGGCTCGCCCGCGGCATGACCATGAAGGAGGCCCTGCACTACAACCCCGAGGGCCGCTACGTCCCGCTGGGCGGAGCCAAGGGCGGCATCGACTGCGATCCCCAGGACCCGGCGGCGTACGGCCTTCTGGTGCGCTATCTGCGTGCCATGCGCCCGTACATCGAGAGCTTCTGGACCACGGGAGAGGACCTCGGCCTCACCCAGGACCTGGTCGACCGGGCGGCCGAGGAGGCGGGGCTCGTCTCGTCCATCCAGGCCGTGTACGCGCTGCTCGACGACGAGGCGACGGCCCGGCGGCGGCTCGCGGACGCGTTCGCGGTCGAGGTGGACGGCATCGGACTCGACGAACTGGTCGGCGGCTGCGGCGTCGCCGAGTCCGTACTGGCCGCCCTGGACCGGGCCGCAGTGGCGTACGAGGGGACACGCGTCGCCGTGCAGGGCCTCGGCACCATGGGCGGGGCCACGGCCCGCTTCCTCGCGCGCGCGGGGCTCAGGGTCGTGGCCGTCGCCGACATCAAGGGCACGATCGCGAACCCCGAGGGCCTCGACGTCGACGCGCTGCTCGCGGCGCGGGACGCGTACGGGACGGTCGACCGCTCGGCGCTGCGCCCCGCCGACCGTGAACTCCCCGGCGACGCCTGGCTGTCCGCCGACGCCGAGGTGCTGGTGCCCGCGGCGGTCTCGTACGCGATCGACGCCGTGAACCAGCGGCGGATCACCGCCCGTTGGATCGTCGAGGCGGCCAACATGCCCGTCCTGGCGGAGGCGGAGGAGCTGCTCGCCGCGCGCGGGGTCATCGTGCTGCCGGACGTGGTGGTCAACTCCGGGACGAACGCCTGGTGGTGGTGGACGCTGTTCGGCGACATCGGCGCCGACGCGGACGAGGCGTTCGCGTACACGCGGCGCTCCATGCGCGCCCTGATCGACCAGATGCTGGCCCGCGCGGAGGCCGACGGGACGACGCCGCGGGCCGCCGCGCATGCCATCGTCGCCGACCGGCTGCCGGTGATCGCGGAGCGGTTCGGGTGGTACCGATGACGGACGAGGCGCCCCTGGCCGCCCTCTTCGACCCGCGCTCGGTGGCCGTGGTGGGTGCCTCCGACGACCCCGCGAAATGGGGCTACTGGCTGGCGAGAGGCGCCCTTTCGGGACGCGAGCGCCGGGCGGTGCATCTGGTGAACCGGCGCGGCGGCGGCCTCGACGGCGTGCCCTTCCGGCCCGGTCTGGCCGATCTGCCCGACGCGCCCGAGCATGTCGTGGTGGCGGTGCCGGCGCCGTTCGTACGTCCCGCCGTCGCCGAAGGGCTCGCCGCGGGCGCCCGCTGCTTCACGGTGATCACCTCGGGCAGCGGCACGGCCGATGAGCGCGCGCTCGCCGAGCTGGTGACCGGCGGCGGGGCACGGCTGCTCGGCCCCAACTGCGTGACTCCTCCCCCCGGATAAATCCGGGGGGCTTCTCCTATCCTTGGCACACGGCTACTGACTGAACGAGCAGTCAGTAGTGGCCGTACTTTGGGCCCCGCCTCGCGACAGTGTCAAGGGGTCGCGAGCGCCTGTCGTGCCCGTGTCGGAGCCGCTGTGTAGGGTTGCCGCGTGGCGAGAGTGCGGTTGAGCGTGGCGGAGCGGCGCGAGGAGTTGCTGCGGGCCGCCGTCGAGCAGATCGAGGCGCGGGGCGTGTCGGCGGTGCGGATCGCCGACGTGGCCTCGGCGCTCGGGGTGAGCAACGCGCTGGTGCTGTACCACTTCTCGACGAAGGAGAAGCTGGTGGCCGCCGCGTTCACGTACGCGGCCGAGGACGACCTCGCCCATCTGCGCAAGCTGCTCGGCCGCCGCACGACGGCGCTGCGGCGGCTGCGAGCCGCCGTGCGCTGGTACGCGCCGACGGGCCAGGCCAAGGGCTGGCGGCTGTGGATCGAGGGCTGGGCGGCGGCGCTGCGCGAGCCCGCGCTGCGGGAGGTCACACGTGATCTCGACAAGCAGTGGAAGGCCGCGATCACCGAGGTGATCGCGGAGGGAGTGGCCGCGGGCGAGTTCCTCTGCCCGGATCCCACGGGGGCGGCCCTCCGCCTCACGGCGCTCCTCGACGGCCTGGCCGTCCAGATGACGGCGTACGCCGGAGCGGTGTCGCGGGCGCGGACCCACGAGTGGGTGGACGAGGCGCTCGCGCGCGAACTCGGACTCGAGCGTGAGGCGTTGGCGGCGGCGGTGCGCTGAGCCGCGCACCCGCAGACGCTGCGGCTACGGTATCCGTCTGGCCTGAAGGCCCTCAGGCGTCGGCCGTCTCCCTCCAGCTCAGTCCAGCTCGTACACCGCCGTAAGCGTGATCGTGTCGCGGATCTCGCCGGGAGCGACCGGCACACCCGTCCCGCCCTGGTCGAAGGCGGCTGCCGCCACGCGTACCGGGCGGGATTCGCCGCTGCTGTCCTCGGTGAGGGAGACGAGTCGGCCGAGGCGGTGGCCGCTGAGGCGGGCGTATTGGAGTGCCTTGGTGTGGGCGTCGTCGTGCGCGGCCTCGCGGGCGCGGGCGTGCAGCGGGGCGGGGTCGGCGATGTCGAAGGCTACGGAATGGATGCGGCCCGCGTTGCCGGTCGCGTCGGTGACGGCCTGCAGGACCGCCCCCGTCTTGCCGATGTCACGGACCTTCACCGAGAACGACTGCGCGGCCTGGTAGCGCGTCAACTTGGAGACACCGTTCTGGTCCTCGTAGACCGGGGACAGCGAGAGGCTCTCGGTACGGATGTCGCGCTCCTCGACGCCTTGGGCGCGTACGGCATCGAGCAGGGCGTTGGCCGCGGTGGTCTGTGCGGCGAGCGCCTCTTTCGAGGTCTTCGCGGTGACGTCGACGCCCGCGCCGATGAGCGCGAGGTCCGGCGTGGCGGTGGCGCTGCCCTGGCCGGTGACGGTGACCGTCGAGGGGCTGGGCTCGGCGCTGAGCGCGGGGCGTGCGGACAGCGCGAACGCCGGTGCCGTCGCGGCCTGCGGAAGGGTGAGGGCGAGGAGGGTCGCGGCGAGTGCGGTGGACGCGCGGAGGGCGGGCATGCGGAGTCTCCTTCGGGCGCCGCCCCTCGAGACGTCGGGGCGGTTCGCGGTCATCCCAGCACCGCCGACCGCGCCCCGCCCCGCGCCACTCCCGCGCTGTCACCTCACCGGTCGAGCCACCGGCGGTCCCTCCGATGCGGCGACTCAGGCCACCGACTCGATCCGCATCTTGATGTCGTCGGGCGAAAGCGCACCCTTGGCCGCCACATGGTCCCCCGACGACTCCCCGCGCAACCGCCGCCCGATCCACGGGACCAGGTACTCGCGCGCCCAGTGGATGTCGTCGCGGCGCACTTCGAGCGTGCCGCGCGGCGGCAGCGGCGGCCAGGGCTGGTCCGGGTCGGCCGGTACGTCGAGACCGAGCACCTGACCGGCGCGGAGAGCCACACGCGTGTGGCCCTCGGGCGACAAGTGCAACCGGTCGCCGTCCCAGGCGCGGCGGTCCTGGATCGTCTTGAGTGACCACAGGTCGAGGACGGGACATCCGTAGCGGTCGGCGATGGCCCGCACATGTCCGTTGTACGTGGCGATCTTGCCGCGCAGATGCTTCAGCACGGGCACGCCACGGGTGTCGAAGCCGGTGGTCACCATCACGGTGCCGACGGCGGGGGTGAGTTCGGCGATCGCGCGCTCGAAGCGCTCCGCGACCTCGTCGGGGTCGGTGCCGGGCCGGATGATGTCGTTGCCGCCCGCACAGAAGGAGACCAGGTCCGGCGCCAACTCCTTGGCCCGCTGGAGCTGGTCCTCGACGATCTGGTCGAGCAGTTTGCCGCGCACGGCGAGATTGGTGTAGTTGAAGTCGCCCTCGGGCCGCCGGTCCGCGAGAAGTACCGCGAACCGGTCGGCCCAACCGACAAAGGCCCCGTCAGGACCGGGGTCGCCGACGCCCTCGGTGAAGCTGTCCCCCACCGCCACGTACGACCCGATCACTGATCTGTTGTCACTCTTCGAATCGTCTGCCACATCGGGCCATGATTCACCTTCGGATGTGAGCTACGCGACCGTAGGGAAGGGTTGACGGATGGTGAGATAAGCCACGCGTCAAGTGTTGTCCAAACCCGGAATAAGCCCCTGATCAGGGACGTTGATACAGCCGCCACACACGGAAGTCGGAGATCCGGAAGTGGCTCCACACGGTGCGGAACGCGAAGTGCCCACTTGTGTAAGGCTCCGGGTCGGTGTAGTCGAAGACCAACCGCCCGTTGTTCCACCATCGCACGACGGAGCCGTCCGAGACGATCCGGACGCGGTGCGGCTCGTTCGCCGTGAGCAGCGGCTCCGTGTAGTCGTAGATCAGCGGCCGGACACCGGCCTCACCGACGTAGCGGCGCAGCCGTGTCGTGGTGTTCGAGTTGGCGCCGTATCCGACGTAGTACGTCTTGAGGTAGTCGTATGCGGCGAGGGTGCCGTCCCGGGGCGTGGCGAAGAGGTCGTCCGGGGAGCGTACGTCGACGGCGTTCCAGAAGTTGTTCAGGTCGGAGACCCGGTCGTTGACGCCGCCCGCGGAGACGGGTGTGGCCGTGTACTCGATGACGTACGGCCCTTCGAGCTTGCGCTTGAACCAGACCGTCGCGCCACTCGGTACGTCGATCTCCAGGACACCGCGCGAGGCCGTGACCTTGCCGCCGTCCTGCAACTCGGTGGCCCACTGGCCCAGGCCGTGCCGGAAGTCGTCTGCGGCGATCAACTGTCCGCGGCGGTGGGTCGGTGCGGCGCTCGCGGCGGTGGCCGGGAGCAGCGCCGACAGGGCGGCACCGGCGGCCAGGGTTCCAAAGACTCTGCGGGTCGTCATGGGACTCCATCCGTACGAGGGATCGTGGTGATCGCGGGCTTCGACACCCGCCGGGCCTCGGTGCCACCAGGCGCTCACACCGAACTCGGCTTCTCCTCATGACCGTTGACGACAGCGTTCCGTACCCCTGGTGATCGAGGAGAGCGACGAGCCGAACGGCCACGTTGCGAAGCAGGGACCTCCGAAAGTATAGAAAGCGCTTGCGGGGATCGCTGTGACACTGTTCCGCTCGTGGATCGCCCATGAGGGTGCCGGAGGGGTCGCTCACGCAACACCGAAGGCCGGACCCCGGGGATCATGGGGTCCGGCCTTCGGCGGCTGTCCTGCCTCGAGAGGCAGAGAGTCCTGCCCGTCAAGGGCAGGAAGTCAGGAAGCGGGGTCAGCCAACGGCGACACCGTGCGCACGCAGGTACGCCACCGGGTCAACGTCCGAGCCGTAGTTCGGCGTGGTGCGGATCTCGAAGTGCAGGTGCGGTCCGGTGACATTGCCGGTCGCGCCGGAGAGGCCGACCTGCTGGCCCTCGGTCACGCTCTGGCCCGCCGAGACGGAGAGCGCGGACATGTGGGCGTACTGGGAGTACTGGCCGTCGGCGTGCCGGATGACGACCTGGTTGCCGTAGGCGCCGCCCCAGCCGGCCGAGACGACGGTGCCCGAGGCGATGGCCTTGATCGTGGTGCCGGTCGGGACCACGAAGTCCACGCCGGTGTGGTAGCCGCTGGACCACATGCTGCCCGCCACCTTGTAGGCGGTACCGACGGTGGCGCCCGCGACCGGCAGGGTGTAGCCGGAACCGCTGCCGGCGGACGCGGTGTTGGCGGCCGTCGTGGTGGTCTTGGCGGGCTTCGCGGCCGAGGGCGTCGTCTTGGTCGACGACTGGGTGGCTCCGCCCGAGGCGGCCTTCTTGCCGAGCGTCAGCTTCAGGCCGGGGTGGATCAGCGACGGGTCGCTGCCGATGGCCGAGCGGTTGTCGGAGTAGAGCCTCTTCCAGCCACCCGTGACGTTCTGCTCGTCAGCGATCTTCGAGAGATAGTCACCGGCCTTCACCCGGTAGGTCTTGGTCCCGGCCGCCTTTTTCGCGGCCGTGGGAGCGGCGGCGGCGGTCTTCGCGGGGTTTTCGGCAGTCTGCGCGACAGCGGCGGTCGGGGTCGCGGCGTGGGCGCCGGTGGCTCCCATCAGAGGCAGCGCGAGCGCGGCGCCGCCGGTTCCGGCCACGGCGATCGAGCGGGTGAAACGCTGGGACTTGGGACGGCGGTGCTTACCCTTCGCGGGCATGACGAATTCCTCTCCGGCGCCTGCGAGGTGAGCTGTCGGGTGCGGGCTGGAGATGCCCGGCCGTGCGCATGCACGGCTATACCCCTAGCCGTTCCGGAGACCGGAACAGGCGTGGTACCTGCGGGTCCCCCGCTCCTGCCGTGTGCGGGTGAGTGAGCGAATTCCGGGCGGCGGCAGGATTGGGCGTCCGTCCGGATTGAGGGCGAACGTAAGCGAGATGAGAGCGTGTCGACAACCATGCGGCTTTTCTGTACGCGCGCCTTTCTTGATCCATGCCGGAATTCCCGTCACCCTCTGTGGATTGACGATCTTTCCGACTTCTCAATCCGCCTTGGAATTCGGGCGGGTTGAGAAAGGAGGACCGCAACGCATCGTCACGAATATGACGCTCCTCACGCACGTCCACACACGTCGCTTTATTCCAGGGCCAGTTGGAATTAAGGCGCCAATTCGGACAGAACAGTCACATGCGACGCAGTCGGATAACCGTCGCATCAAGGTCCCCGCGCAGCCCCGTCCGTATCCCGTGATGCAGCAGCACCGCACCCCGGTGCACTTCGCCCGTTTCGCGGCACTCATACGCTTGTGTCGGGTCGAGTCCACGCAGCCGGAGCGGGGCGACCGGCTCGCCGTGACGCTGGGCCTGGAGCCAGGCGAGGACGACGGTCTCGTCGCCGTGGACGTACTGCACCGCGCTCAGCCCGCCCTCCGGGGGTCGCAGCCGGTAGAGGTCGCCGCGCTGCACGACGGGCCGGATCTCTTTGTAAAGCCCCACCCAGTCCCGCGCCTCGGCGAGTTCCTCCTCACTCCACTCGCTCAGGTCTCCGCCGACGCCGAGCACCCCGGCCATGGCGCTCACGAAGCGGAACCGCAGCGAGCTGACTCGCCCGTTGAGCTGCGTGTTCGGACTGTCCGTGACCCAGGCGGCCATGACCCGGGCCGGGTGGATCTGGCTGAAGCCGTGCTGAATGGCGAGCCGGTCGAGCGGGTCGGTGTTGTCGGAGGTCCACACCTGGTCCGTACGCGCCATGATCCCGAGATCGATGCGGCCGCCACCGCCGGAGCAGGACTCGAAGGCGACTCCCGGGTGCGCGGCCCGCAGCCGGTCGAGGAGGGCGTACAAGGCCTCCACGTGCTCGACCCACAGCTTCTGCGGGTAGCGCTCGCCGGGCCAACCCGCGTCCGTGAAGCAGCGGTTGAAGTCCCACTTCACATAGTCGATCGGGGCGCTGGAGAGCAGGCCGTCGAGCTGCTCCCACAGGTACTCCTGGACGTCCGGGCGGGCGAGGTTCAGTACGAGCTGATTGCGGTACTCCGTCCTGGTTCGCCCCGGCTGGAACTGCACCCAGTCCGGGTGCGCGCGGTACAGCTCACTGTCCGGATTGACCATTTCCGGCTCGACCCAGATCCCGAATTGCATACGCAGCGCGTGCACGTAGTCGCCGAGCGGCTTGAGCCCGCCCGGGAAACGGTCCGGGTTGGGCGTCCAGTCGCCGAGCCCGGCCCGGTCGCTGGTCCGCGCCCCGAACCAGCCGTCGTCGACCACGAACAGCTCGACCCCCATCGCGGCGGCCCGCCGCGCGAGCACCCCCTGCTGGTCCTCGGAGATGTCGAACGTGGTGGCCTCCCAGGAGTTGAACAGCACCGGCCGGTCCTGGTCCGCGTCCGGGATGACGTACGCGCGCTGGTAGGCGTGCCAGGCCCGGCTCGCCCCGCCGAAGCCGCCGTCGCTCCACAGTCCGGCGAAGACGGGGGTCGTGAACGACTCCCCCGGCTCCAGGCGCACCAGCCCGGAGTCGTCGTACCCCGCGCCGCCGGAGATCTGTACGCGCGCGTCGGGCAGTTGGGCCACGGAGATCCGCCACGAGCCCGACCAGCCGAGCGCGCACCCGTACACCTCGCCGCTCTCCTCCGTCGCCTCGCTGTCGAGCGCGACCCACGGCAGATGCTGGTGCCCGGTGTGCCCGCGCCGGCTGCCGATGACCTTCTCACCGTAGGTGAGGGCGGAGCGCACGAGCCGGGACTCTGCCGCCCATCGCCCGTGCAGCTGGGACAGCCGCCAGCCGTCGCGCTCGGGCAGCGTCCAGGTCGCGGAGTCGGCGCGCAGCAGCTCCAGGGCGGGGCCTTCGTTGGCCAGGGTGACCCAGCGCTCGATGACGTCGCCGCGCATCCGGTAGTGCAGCGTGATGCCGAGCCCGGAGTCCGAGAAGCGCAACCGCAGCTCGTCACCGTCCGCCCGGTACTCCTCGAAGCGCCACTCGGTGCCGCGCCGCTCGTCCGTCCGCACGGAGAGGGCGGGGCGGACGAAGCGGGGGCCGCCCTCGACCGGGTACTCCTCGTGCCCGTCGAGCGGGGATTCGAAGGGCCAGTACTGCGGCGCGGGCATGGCGGCGAGCGCCTCGGCGTCGGCGAGCGTGACCCGTGGGCCCCAATGCAGGTGCAGCAGCTCGTCGCGTTCGGTGAGCCGTAGTGCGTAGCCGCTCATCGGCCCCGAGAGAAGCCAGGTACGACCGTCCGAGCCGACCTCGATCATCAGTCCCCCACAGATTCGAACACGTACGATCAGGCCCCAACATCATCATGGCTCGGCGCCTCGGAGGCAACGCCTGTGGACAACTCATTGCCCGAGGAACCCATGTCGTATCGTCGAGAGCGCAACCCGTCGACTAGCGCCGCCCAGCGAAGCCGAGCAGCGCCGACGGCCGAATGGGAGGAGCCCCAGTGACGCAGCAGGTCCCGTCGACCGAGCCCGAGCTGGCCGGAGTGCGCAACTTCCGGGACGTGGGCGGCCTGCCCACCGTGGACGGCCGGCGCGTGCAGCACGGGCAGCTGTTCCGCAGCGGCCACCTGGCGCACGCCACCGAGGAGGACGCCGCGTTCCTCGCCTCCCTGGGCCTGCACACGATCTTCGACTTCCGCAATGCCTCGGACCAGAAGCTGGAGGGCCCGGACGTCGAGCTGCCGGGCGTGCGGAACGTGAATCTTCCGCTGACCGACCCGGCCGACGGCGCCGAGTTCTGGAAGATGGTCCGCGACGGCGAGATCGACCAGCTGCGCTCGATCCTCGGGGACGGCCAGGCCGCGCACCGCATGATCACCTCGTACCGCACGATCATCAAGGAGCGCACGACCGAGCACTCCCAGGTGCTGCACGCGCTGGCCGACGACAGCGTGCCCGCGCTGATGCACTGTGCGGCGGGCAAGGACCGCGCGGGCCTGTCGATAGCTGTGGCGCTCCTCGCCCTCGGTGTCGAGCGCGACGCGATCGTGGCCGACTACCTGGAGTCCAACGCCACGCACCGCCGCTACAAGGTGCACCGCAGCAGCAGCTCCGCCTCCGCCTACTCCCCGGAGGTCATGGAGCTGCTCAGCCCGCTGTTCGACGCGCGCACCGAATACCTGACGGCGGCCTTCGAGACGATCGAGGAGACCTGGGGCGGCGTCGACGCCTACCTGGAGCAGGCGCTGCGGATCACCCCCGAACTGCGGGAGCGACTGCGCGAGCGCCTGCTGGACTGAGCCCCGAAGGGGATCTAGTGGCTCTGCGCCCCCAGCGTGAACAGTAGGTAGATGAAGGCCGCGAAGACGTGGCCGACGGCGATATAGATGATCAGTCGTATCCACAGGGAGCGCGGGAACCGCTCCTCCATGGACCGTCGCGTGCCGGGTTCCGTGGGTTCGGTCATGACGTCTCTCCCGAGGTCGGGTGCCCCGTCGCCGGGCCGAGGCACAGCGCGGCGGTGGGGCTCTGCAGCAGGGTGTGGACAAACAGGAGCTCGGCTCCGGCGTGATCGGCGGCGGCGATGCGGTGCGGGGTGAGCGAGTCGAAGTGCGCGCTGTCGCCCGGCGCGAGCAGGTGCGCGGCGTCCCCGAGGCGCAGCCGCAGCCGCCCCCGGAGGACGTACAGCCACTCCTCGCCGGGGTGGACGCGCACGATGTCGCCCTGCGAGCCGTACGGGACGTGCACCCGCAGGGCCTGCATGCCCCGACTCGGGGCACCGGCCTGCCAGTACGTCCAGCCGCCCGCACCGGTCGGCTCCATGTCGGCGGCGCGCACGATCGCGTCACGTTCGGCGACCGTCTCGCCGAGCAGTTCGGAAACGGTCGTACCGTAGATACGGGCGAGCGCGAGCAGCATCGGCAGCGAGGGCTGGCGCTGCCCGGTTTCCAGGCGCGAGAGATGGGCGGGCGAGAGCCCGGCGGCGCGGGACGCGGCCTCCAGGGTCAGGGAGGCACGACGGCGCAGCTCACGCAGTTGGGGTGCGACGACGGGAAGCTCGGTGGACGGTTCCTCGGTCTCCCCCGGTTCGGCAGGGCTCATGCCTTCCATTGAGCCCGAACATTACCTCTAGGGCAAATTTCTTGCCCCAGAGGCAAAAAGTACGAGCAACCTCAGCGGTTCGCCACCGCCTGCTTCACCAGCGTCTTCCCGAAGTCCCACATCAGCCCGCCCCCGCTGTGCGCGTCGTCCATCACGGCGGTGAAGGCCTCGACGAAGCGGTCCACGTCCCGCTCGCCGATGATCAGCGGCGGGATCAGCTTGATCACCTCCAGATGGTCGCCGGAGACCTGGGTGAGGATGCGGTGCCGTTGCAGCAGAGGGACGACCACCATCTGCGCGAACAGGCCCTTGCGCGCGGCCTGCAGCATCGCCCAGCGGCTGCGCAGCTTCAGCGAGGTGGGCCGCCCGAACTCGATGCCGATCATCAGGCCCCGGCCGCGTACGTCACTCAGCAGCTCGTATTTGTCGGTCAGCGCCGCGAGCCGGGACTTGAGCTGCTCGCCCGTGGCGCGCGCGTTGGCGACGATCTGCTCGTTCTCCATGACCGACAGCACGGCGAGACCGGCCGCCATGGCCTGCGCGTTCGACCCGAAGCTCGCCGAGTGCACGAGGACCCGGTCCATCGACGAGTAGACCTTCTTGAAGATCCAGTCCTTGCCGAGGGTCGCGCCGACCGGCACATAGCCGCCGGAGAGCGCCTTGGCCACGCACACCAGGTCGGGCTCGACGCCTTCCTCGTGCTGGTAGGCGTAGAAGTCCCCGGTCCGCCCGAGGCCGGTCTGCACCTCGTCCGCGATGAGCAGCGCCTTGTGCTTGTGCAGCAGCTCCTGGGCGGCGCGCAGATATCCGGCCGGGGCCTCGTGCACGCCCTTGCCCTGGATGGGCTCGACGATGAGCGCGGCGACGTCGCCCTTCTTCAACTCCCGTGCCAGGACGTCGAGATCACCGAGCGGGACGGCCGTGTCGGGCAGCAGCGGGGCGAAGCCGTCGCGGAAGCCGTCCTCGCCGTTCACGGACAGCGAGCCGGTGGTCAGGCCGTGGAAGGCATGCGCGCAGTAGAGGATCCGCGGCTTGCCGGTGGCGTACCGGGCGAACTTCAGCGCGGTCTCGACGGCCTCCGTACCGCTGTTGCCGAAGAAGACCCGGTCCAGGTGCGGGCTGTGGGCGAGCAGCTTCTCCGCGAGGAGTCCGGGCAGCGGCTGGCAGTCGAAGCGGGTGAGGTCGGCGAGCGAGGCGTCCAGGACGTCGTGCAGCGCCTGGCGGACGACGGGGTGATGGCGGCCGAGGCCCATCACCCCGAACCCGGCGAGCATGTCCAGGTAGTCGTTGCCGTCCGCGTCCCAGAAGTGGGCACCCTCCGCGCGCTCGTACACCTTGTCGAAGCCGATGGTGTGCAGCATGCGCGGGAGCTGGTGGTTCAGGTACTTGGTGTGCAGCTCGTAGCGCTCGGCTCCGCGCTCGGCCAGCAGCGCGCCGAGGTCGAACTCCCGCTTCTCGGCAGGGTCGTTCATTCCTGTTTCTCCTTGGACAACTCATCCATGGACAGCTCGTCCTCCACCTTGGACAGCTCATCCTTGACGGCCAGGCCGGCGCTGATCCGCCCGGCGATCTCGACGGGCGTGAGACCTATGTCGGCCAGCACCTCACCGCGCTTGGCGTGCGCGAGGAACTGCTCCGGGATGCCGAACCGCCGGACTGGTACGTCGACTTCGGCATCGCCCAGTGCCAGCGCGACCGCCGCGCCGACCCCACCCGCCCGGCTGTTGTCCTCGACGACCGCGAGGAGCCGGTGCTCGGCGGCGAGGCCGGGCAGCGACGGGTCGACGGGCTTGACCCAGCGCGGGTCGACCACCGTGCACCCGATGCCGCGCGCTTCGAGCAGCTCGGCAGCCTGCAGACAGACCGGCGCCATGACGCCGACGGCCACCAGGAGGACCTGCGGGGTCCCCGCGCCGCGATGCAGGACGTCCAGCCCGCCCACATGGTCCACCGCCGCGATCGCCGGTCCCACCGACTCCTTCGGGAAGCGGATCAGCGTCGGCGCGTCGTCCACGGCGACGGCCTCCCGCAGCTGGGCCCGCAGCTGGTCGGCGTCGCGCGGCGCGGCGATCCTGAGGCCCGGCACGACCTGGAGGATCGACATGTCCCACATGCCGTTGTGTGACGCTCCGTCAACTCCCGTGACTCCGGCCCGGTCCAGGACGAAGGTCACGCCGCAGCGGTGCAGTGCGACGTCCATGAGGAGCTGATCGAAGGCCCGGTTGAGGAAGGTGGCGTAGACGGCGACGACGGGATGCAGGCCGCCGGTGGCGAGCCCGGCCGCGGACACCGTGGCGTGCTGCTCGGCGATCCCGACGTCCCACACCCGGTCAGGGAACTTCTCCGCGAACTTCCCGAGTCCCACCGGGTGCAGCATGGCCGCCGTGATCGCCACGATGTCCTCCCGCTCCTCGCCGATCCGCACGATCTCGTCCCCGAACACCGAGGTCCAGGAGGGCCCGTTGGAGGGCGCGAGGGGCTCACAGGTGAGCGGGTCCATCACACCGACCGTGTGGAAGTGGTCCTCCTCGTGCGCGAGCGCGGGCTCGTAACCGCGGCCCTTCTCCGTCAGACAGTGAATGAGCACGGGCCCGTGGAAGCGTTTCGCGCGCCGCAGCGCGGACTCGACGGCCCCCACGTCGTGTCCGTCGATCGGCCCGACGTACTTGAGCCCGAGGTCCTCGAACATGCCCTGCGGCGCGAACGCGTCCTTGAACCCCTTCTTCGCGCCGTGCAGCGACTCGTAGATGGTGTTTCCGACGACGGGCGTACGCAGCAGCACATCCTTGCCCCAGGCGAGGACCTTCTCGTAACTGTCCGTCGTACGCAGGGTCGCGAGGTGGTTGGCGAGGCCGCCGATGGTCGGCGCGTACGAGCGTTCGTTGTCGTTGACGACGATGATCAACGGGCGGTTCTTGGCGGCCGCGATGTTGTTCAGCGCCTCCCACGCCATGCCGCCGGTGAGGGCGCCGTCGCCGATGACCGCGACGACATGGCCCTTCTCCCCCTGCACCTGACGAGCCTTGGCGAGCCCGTCCGCCCAGCCCAGCGCCGTGGAGGCGTGACTGTTCTCGATGATGTCGTGCTCGGACTCCTCGCGTGACGGGTAGCCGGACAGGCCGCCCTTGCCGCGCAGCTTGGAGAAGTCCTGACGTCCGGTCAGCAACTTGTGCACATAGCTCTGGTGGCCGGTGTCCCACAGGATGCGGTCGACGGGCGACTCGAAGACCCGGTGGAGCGCGATGGAGAGTTCCACCACTCCCAGATTGGGCCCGAGGTGTCCGCCGGTCCTGGCGACCGCGTGCACCAGGAACTCCCGTATCTCTTCGGCCAGTTCACCGATCTCCGCCTCGGACAGCGCCTTCAGGTCGCGTGGTCCCCGGATGTTCTCCAGAATTGTCACGCTCGGGCCCCCTCTCGGTCCGTGCTGATCAACTCACGGTGACGGCCGGTTCTCCGGACGCGACGCCGTCGTTCTCCATCTGCTCGGCGAGCTTCATCGCCTCGTCGATGAGGGTCTCCACGATCTTCGACTCGGGTACAGTCTTGATGACCTCGCCCTTGACGAAGATCTGCCCCTTGCCGTTGCCGGAGGCGACCCCCAGGTCCGCCTCCCGCGCCTCGCCGGGGCCGTTGACGACGCAGCCCATGACCGCGACGCGCAACGGGACCTCCATCCCCTCCAGACCGGCCGTGACCTCGTCGGCCAGCTTGTACACATCGACCTGGGCGCGCCCGCAGGACGGGCACGAGACGATCTCCAGACGCCGCTGGCGCAGCCCCAGCGACTCCAGGATCTGGATGCCGACCTTGACCTCCTCGGCGGGCGGCGCGCTCAACGACACCCGGATCGTGTCCCCGATGCCCTCGCTCAGCAACGCCCCGAACGCCACCGCCGACTTGATGGTCCCCTGGAACGCCGGACCGGCCTCGGTGACGCCCAGATGCAGCGGGTAGTCGCAGGCGGCCGCCAGCTGCCGGTACGCGTTGACCATCACCACCGGGTCGTTGTGCTTCACCGAGATCTTGATGTCCCGGAAGTCGTGCTCCTCGAAGAGGGAGGCCTCCCACAGCGCCGACTCGACGAGCGCCTCGGGCGTCGCCTTGCCGTACTTCTGCAGCAGCCGCCGGTCGAGGGAGCCCGCGTTGACGCCGATCCGGATCGGCGTGCCGTGATCCTTCGCGGCCCGCGCGATCTCCTTCACCTTGTCGTCGAACTGCTTGATGTTGCCGGGGTTGACGCGGACGGCCGCACACCCCGCCTCGATCGCGGCGAACACGTACTTCGGCTGGAAGTGGATGTCCGCGATCACCGGGATCTGCGACTTGCGCGCGATGGTCGCGAGGGCGTCCGCGTCGTCCTGCGTGGGGCAGGCGACACGGACGATCTGGCAGCCGGACGCGGTGAGTTCGGCGATCTGCTGCAAGGTGGCGCCGATGTCCGACGTACGCGTCGTCGTCATCGACTGCACCGACACCGGTGCGCCGCCCCCCACCGCCACCGGTCCGACCTGGATCTGCCGTGCCACACGGCGCTCGGCGATCGGGCGGACCGGCACCTCGGGGAGGCCCAAGGAAACGGCGGTCATGTCGTCACCCGCGGCTTTCGGTGAAGGTCTCGCGGGCGGCGCGCAGCGACTCCTTGAGGGAGCCCATGGTGGCGAGGACGGCGGTCGGCTCGTAGCCGCAGTGCGCCATGCAGTTGGCGCACCGGTCGTCCTTGCCGCGGCCGTAGGAGTCCCAGTCGGTCTCGTCCAGCAGCTGCTGGTACGTCTGCACGTATCCGTCGCTCATCAGATAGCAGGGCTTCTGCCAGCCGAAGAGCGAGTAGCTCGGGATCGCCCACGCGGTGCACGGGAAGTCGACCTTGCCCTCCAGGAAGTCCAGGAAGAGCGGGCTCTGGTTGAGCCGCCAGCGGCGCCGGTTGCCGCCCGCGAAGGCCTTCTTGAACAGCTCCCGGGTCTGCTGCACGCCGAGGAAGTGCTCCTGGTCGGGCGCCTTCTCGTAGGCGTAGGCGGGCGAGAGCATCATCTCGTCCACCTTCAGGTCGTCGTTGAGGAAGTTGAGGACCTCGATGACGGTCTGCGGGGTGTCGGTGTTGAAGAAGGTCGAGTTGGTGGTGACGCGGAAACCGCGCCGCTTGGCCTCCTTGATGGCCTCGACCGCCTCGTCGAAGGTGCCCTCCTTGGCCACGGACTCGTCGTGGCGCTCGCGCAGCCCGTCGATGTGCACGGCCCACGCGAAGTACGGCGAGGGCTTGAACTTGTCCATCTTCTTGCGCATCAGCAGCGCGTTGGTGCACAGGAAGACGAATTTCTTCTTGGCCACCAACTGCCGCACGATCTCGTCGATCTGCGGGTGCATCAGCGGCTCGCCGCCGGCGATGGACACCATCGGGGCACCGGACTCAAGGACCGCTCCCACGGCCTGGGCCACGGGCATACGCTGCTTGAGCACGCCCGCCGGGTGTTGGATCTTGCCGCAGCCCTCGCATTTGAGATTGCACGCGAAGAGCGGTTCCAACTCGACCAGCAGCGCGAACTTGTCCCGCTTCCTGAGCTTCTGTTCAAACAGGTATGTAGCGACCTTAATGGTCTGACGCAGCGGCATGGCCATCTGGCTCACCTCCGGGGGAGCAGCAAAGAACGGTGCCATTCAAAGAAAGCGGGAAGCACGGCACGAAGGACGCGGAAAGCTGATATTCCACCGCGGACCGTGCCGATACGGACGAGTTCATGTTCAGGAGCGTCCACGACCACCCGTACGGCTGCAACCGGGCGCGCGCCCGCACGCACGGCGCTGAGAAGCGTGGACGCCGACTCCATATCGACTGCGATGGCGCCGGTCGCGAGCAGATCCGACCGTTCGTGACCGCGGACGACGTGATCGGAGCCGGTGAGCGGCCCCGTGTGGACCGTGCGTCCGGGCACGGCACGCACGAGTTCCTTGACGAGCAGATCAGTGCCCACGCAAGGCGTATTGCCGCGCGGGTCGCGGGTCTCCTCGGCGACCACCAGGTCACCGGGGTGCATGCCCGGGGCAAGCCCCGCGCAGAAGCCCGTGGCCAGAACGGCCGCCGTGCGCAGCGCCGGGTCGGCGAGGACCCGGGTGACCGAGCGCTCGGCCGCCTTGGGCCCCATGCCCGTACGCAGCACGGTGACAGGCCCGTCGGCCCCGGTCCGGTCGCCGCTGCGCAGGGCGAGGTGCTCGATGCCGAGCGCGCAGGCGATCAGCAGCGGGGCCGGATCGGGCTTCGTGCTCATCAACCCCCCTTGGCCTCGGAGAAGGGCTCCCCGTGGACGTACCGGCCGAGCGCGGTGAGCGGGAAGACCTGACGGTAGAGGTGGTAGTTGATCGAGAAGTCCCACGGGAAGCCGGTGCCGGTGAAGTACGGCTCGTCCCAGGAGCCGTCCGCCAGCTGGGTCTCCGCGAGCCATTCGACCCCGCGCTCCACGGCCTTGGAGTCGCGCTCCCCCGCGGCCAGCAGGGCGAGCAAGGCCCACCCGGTCTGGGAGGCGGTCGAGGCGCCGCGTCCGCTCCACTCCGCGACGTCGTGGTAGGAGCGCAGGTCCTCGCCCCAGCCGCCGTCGTCGTTCTGCACGGTCTCCAGCCAGGCCACGGCCCGGCGGATCGCCGGGTGCGAGGCGGGCAGCCCGGCGGCGACCAGCGCGGGCACCACCGACCCCGTGCCGTATACGTAGTTGACGCCCCAGCGCCCGAACCAGGAGCCGTTCTGCTCCTGTTCGGCCAGCAGCCACTCGATGCCCCGGCGGGTGCGCGGATCGTGCGAGAGCCCTTCGACCGCGAGCATCTCCACCACATGGGCGGTGACGTCGGCGGACGGCGGGTCGATGACCTCGCCGAAGTCGCAGAACGGCAGCCGGTTGGGGAACGCGCTGGTGTTGTCGACGTCGAAGGCGCCCCACGCACCGTTCTTCGACTGCATGCCGAGGTTCCAGCGCACCCCGCGCCCGATGGCCTTCTCGACACGCTCCGGGTCGTGGTGCCTGACGCGGCGCAGGGCGAGGACGACCTCGGCGGTGTCGTCGATGTCGGGGTAGTTGTCGTTGTGGAACTCGAACGCCCAGCCGCCCGGCGGCAGCCCGGGCCGCTTGACCGCCCAGTCGCCGGGCCGGGCGATCTCCTCGCCGAGCATCCAGTCGGCGGCCTTGACCAGCTGCGGGTGGTCGGCGGGCAGCCCCGCGTCGGCGAGCGCGATGGTCGCGAGGCAGGTGTCCCAGACCGGTGACTGGCAGGCCTCGATCATCCGGGCGCCGTCCTCGCGCCATACGGCGAAACGGTCCAGCGAGGCCAACCCCTCGCGCATCACGGGGTGTTCGAGGTCGTAGCCGAGCAGATGCAGGGCGATGACCGAGTAGACGGCGGGCGGCTGGATGCCTCCCCAGCAGCCGTCGTTCTCCTGCCGCTCGATGATCCAGCGGGCGGCCGTGTTCATCGCGGCCCTGCGCAGCCCGCGCGGCGCGACCTTGCGGAACTGGTGCAGCGCCTTGTCCAGGCGCTGGAAGGCGCCGTCCCAACTCGCCACCGGGGCAAGGGGCTTGACCGGATTGGGGTTGCGCGCGTCGGTGTGCAGCTCGTCGAGCGCGAACGGCGCGGGCCGCACCGGGCGCTTGGCCGAGACGATGGTGAGCGGCACGATCGTCTGCCGCGCCCAGCATCCGAAGTCGTAGATGTTCAGCGGCATCCACTTCGGGAAGTAGATGAGCTCCGGCGGGAGTTCGGGCAGGTCGTCCCACTTCCACCAGCCGAACAGGGCGAGCCAGATCCGGGTGAAGACACGGGCCGATGCGATGCCGCCGCGCTCACGGATCCAGGCCGACGCCTTCGCCATGTGCGGTTCGTCGGGGGCGTCCCCGGCCAGGCGCAGGGCGACGTACGCCTCGATGGTGGTGGACAGTTCGCCGGGGCCCCCGTAGAACGTGGCCCAGGTGCCGTCCGCGCGCTGCTCGCCGCGGATGAAGAGACCGGCCGCACGGGTGGTCGTCTCGTCGCGGATGCCCAGGAACTGACGGAGGAGCAGGTCCTCGGCGTCCATCGTGACGTTCGTCTCGAGGTCGCCCTTCCACCAGCCCTCGGCGTGCTGCCGCGCGAGCAGGAAGTCGGTGGCGCGCTGTATCGCGCGCGTGGCGGCGTCTCGGGTCTCGACTGTCCCGGCCGCCTCGGGAGTCGTCTCGTGGGGTGTTTCGCTGGCCGAGGCAGCGCGGGGCGGCAGGGCCCCGGTGCTTCCGTCGGTCGTCGCTGTCATGGCTTCCCCTTCGTGCAGTGGTACGTCTCTGCTGGGTCCGCCGTCGGCCGGTGCGTCGTTCGGATGGAGGTACCCCCTGCTCAACGAAGTGGAGAGCTTGGGGGGAGGCACCGGCCGGCGACTACGCGAGGTTCATTCGACCGATAGTGATCATCTCTTCCGTACGACGACGAAGTCGGCGAGCGCCACGAACTGGGCCCGTACCTGGTCGGGCATCTGGACGGCGTTCAGGGCCTCAATGGCGATGGTGTGCTGGCGGCGCGCCTCCTGGGCGGTCCACTCGCGGCCGCCCGCCTCCTCGATGAGCGCGGCGCGCGCGGCGAACTCCTCCTCGGAGAAGTTCTCGAAGTCGCTGGCCTTGGCGTCCTCGGCGAGCAGTTGGCCGAGGCGCTCGGAGGCGGGTCCGCCCGCGGCGAGCGCGGCCACGACCGGCAGGGACTTCTTGCGCTGGCGCAGATCGCTCCAGGTCTGCTTTCCGGTGGCCTCCGGGTCGCCCCAGATGCCGAGGAGGTCGTCGACGGCCTGGAAGGCCAGGCCGAGGTGGTAGCCGTACCTCTCCAGCGTGTCGGCGGTGAAGTCGTCGGCGCCGCCGAGCACCGCGCCGATGGAGCAGGCACAGGCGAGCAGGGCGCCCGTCTTGTTGCCCTCCATCTCCAGGCACTCCTCGACGGTGACCCGGTCGCGGTGCTCGTAGGAGATGTCCTGGGCCTGGCCGTCGATCAGGGCGCGGGTCGCGGTGGTGAGGCGGCGCGTGGCACGGCCCGCCTCGACGGTGCCGAGCTCCAGCAGGATCTCGTTGGCGAGCGCGAACAGGGCGTCGCCGACGAGGATGGCCTGGGCGGGGCCGTGCACCTTCCAGACGGTGTCGCGGTGGCGGCGCTGTTCGTCACCGTCCATCAGGTCGTCGTGCAGCAGCGAGAAGTTGTGCACCAGTTCAACGGCGACCGCACCCGGCACGCCCACCTCGGGGGCGGCACCGGCGGCCTGCGCGGACAGGACGGCGAGCGCGGGGCGTACGGCCTTGCCGCCGTCACCGTCCGCGGGATTGCCCTCGGCGTCGATCCAGCCGAAGTGGTAGGCGGCGACGGTGTCCATGGGGGATGCCAGGCGGTCGACGGCCGCCCGCAGCACCGGTGTGGCCAGGGTCCGGCCGCGCTCCAGGAGCGCGGTCACGTCCACCGCGTCGGCAGCCGTTTCGGCCGGGGGCACAGTGGGCACAGTCTCTCCTCTTGTTGCGATACCGGGGATGCGGGGACCGGTCCCGTGCAGATCGAGCGTCACGCTGCCTCCTCGAAGAGTTCGAAAAGGTGATCGCGGGGCCGGCCCAGGGCGCCCAGCGCGGCGCCGGCCGCACTGACGCCACTGCGGACCGCACTCTCCATGGTCGCGGGCCACCCGGTGGCGGTCCACGCTCCGGCCAGGTACAGGCCGGGGGCCTTGGTGTGGGCGCCGGGCCGCAGCCGCCCTACGCCCGGGGTGGGGGCGAATGTCGCCGTGCGCTCCCGGGTCACGAAGAAGTCCTTCACTTCGGCGCCGCGCGCGGCGGGCAGCAGCCGCTCCAGCTCCGGCAGATAGCGCTCGCGCAGTACGGCGACGGGATCGTCGATCTCGTCCTGCGCGGCCGACTGCGACAGCGCGAGGTACTGGCCCTCGGTGAGCCCGGACGCCTCGGTCCGGTCGAAGACCCACTGCACCGGGGAGCCGAGCGCCGCGAAGAACGGCCTGCTGAGCACCTTCCGGTCGTAGACGACATGGACGTTGAGGATCGGCGCGGTGCCGATCCCCAGGAGCCGCTCAGGGGCGTCGAGCACCCCCTCGGGCAGCAGATCGTGGGCCTCGCGCTGGGGTACGGCGAGGACGACCGTGTCGGCTTCGATGCGCTCGCCGGGAACCTGAACGCTCCAACGCCCGTTTCCGTTAGGGGAGATGGAGGTGACGCGTGTACGGACCTCGGTACGGACGCCCGCGGAGTCGAGCGCCTTGCGGGCCAGGGTGTCGTGCAGTTCGCCCAGCGGGACGCGTGCCCAGCCGATGTCGGCCGCGCCCGGGTCGGACAGCAGACCGGTCTTGAACACCATCGCGGCGAGCCCGAGCGAAGCATCACCGGCCACCGCGTTGAGGGTGGCGACCCCCACGAGGTCCCACAGTGCCTCGACGGCACGCTCCGACTGACCGTGCTCGACCAGCCAGCTGCCGAAGTTCCGCGCGTCGAGCGCCGGATCGGCGAGATCCAGGCTCTTGAGCGCCAGTGCGGCACGCCCGACCTTGGCACGCTCGGCGAGCGACAGATGCTGATACGTCGCGAGGCTGCGCGCCAGATGCAGCGGTACGGGCAGTGAGGTACGGCCGAGTCTGCCGAGCCGTCGCCCGGGTTTGCCCTCGGCGTCGAGAACGGGCACGTCGAGACGATCCTGCAGAGGCGCCAGCGAGGCTCCGTCGATACGGTCGAGGAACCAGCGGTAGGCGGTGCAGCAGCGCAGGTACACATGCTGGCCGTTGTCGACCGTCAGGTCACCGCGCTGGAAGGAGAACGCGAGCCCGCCCAGCCGCGGCCGGCCTTCGAGCAGCGTCACGCGCACCCCCGCGTCGGCGAGCGCGAGCGCGGCGGTGATCCCGGCGAGCCCGCCGCCGACCACCACGGCGGTTGCCCCCTGGGCGCGGCCCGACGTGTCCGCGGCCTGCGTGACCTCGCTCATCGTGCACCCTCCCCTGCGGCTGTGCCGTGATGATTGAACCGTGCACGGCAGGCCGTTGCAGTCAGGGACGCCACCCGGCTCCGGAGGGTTGCCTGCCGTTTTTCGCCGGTGGAATCACCTTGGCCCAAATTGTCCATCAGGCACGCCTCCTGACGGTACGGCGGGACACATGCCGGGCGTCGAGGCCGGAGAGGCCGCGCACGGCGACGTACGCCTTCTCGCGTCCGGGCAGCGAGACCCGGCCGCGCAGCACGGCCTCCGGCTCGCGCTCGATGCGGTCGAGCAGGCGGCGGTAGATGCCGGCCATCGCCGCGACACAGGCGCCGCTGCGCCGGTCGAGCATGGGCAGCAGCCGGTAACCCTCGGCGAAAAGGGCGCGGGCCCGACGCACTTCGAAGTGCACGAGGCCCGCGAAGTCGGAGCCGGGCGGTGCTGTCGGCCCGTTGAACCCGACCGAGCAGCCGAACTTGGCGAGGTCGTCGGCGGGCAGATAGGTACGCCCGCCCTCGGCGTCCTCGCGTACGTCCCGCAGGATGTTGGTGAGTTGGAGCGCGAGCCCGAGCGTGTCGGCGTACTCCGGCGCGCGCTCGGCGCCGCGCGCCCCCGGTTCCGTACCGAACACGCCGAGCGAGAGCCGCCCGATGGCTCCGGCCACGCAGCGGCAGTAGACCTTGAGGTCGTCCCAGGTCTCGTACGTCTCGCCGCGGACGTCCATGAGGACGCCGTCGATGAGTTCATCGAGGCCGCCGAGGGGCACCGGGAAGTGCTCGGCGGTGTGGCTGAGGGCGACCGCGACCGGGTCGATGTCGTCCTCGTCGACGGAGCCGGCACGGATCCGGGCGAGCAGCGCCCGGGTGTCCTCCAGGCGGGCCGCCTTGACGTCCG
Source organism: Streptomyces sp. NPDC001530 (assembly GCF_042894545.1). Classification (NCBI taxonomy): domain Bacteria; kingdom Bacillati; phylum Actinomycetota; class Actinomycetes; order Kitasatosporales; family Streptomycetaceae; genus Streptomyces; species Streptomyces sp. NPDC001530. The sequence continues at coordinate 411,954 of NZ_JBIAVS010000008.1, read as the reverse complement.
GTGCGAGCGCGCCGTCGCCGATGTCGTCGACACGCCGCGAGAACGCGTAGAGCGCCGACATCGCGCGGCGCTTGGGCGTCGGCAGAAGTCTGATGCCGTACGCGAAATTACGGGCCTGCTGACCGGTCACTGCCTCGCAGTAGCTGTACGCGGCGAGTACCGGTGCGGACATGTGTGGTGGAGACTCCACGGTCCGGATCACCCCTCTCCTCGCAGAGTCACTCCCACCTCGCGCAGCAACTGGAGCTTGCCGGGCTTGGGCGGGCCGGGAAGTACGTCGTATTCGGCGGCGGCAATCGCGCGGATTGCCGCCCTTCCCCCCGCAACGAACCCCGCGAGCAGCAGCTTCAGCCTGCCGTGGACGCTACCCACGAGGGGGGTGCCTTCATTCAGGAGGTTCACGGCACGTTCTGCTTCGTATGCAACCAGCGCTCGCACCGAGGCGCCTGCCGTGGCGGCGGCGAGGTCCGCCTCCTGGACGTGGAAGCGCTTCATGTCCTCGGCGGGCAGGTAGACGCGGTCGCGGCCGAGGTCCTCGGCGACGTCCTGGAGGTGTTCGACGATCTGCAGCGCCGTGCACACCGCGTCGGAGCGGCGGACGCGCTCGGGCGTGGAGGTGCCGGTGACGGAGAGGACGAGGCGGCCGACGGGGTTGGCGGACAGCTCGCAGTAGGCGAGGAGGTCGTCGTAGGTCTCGTACCGCTTGACCAGCTGGTCCTGACGGTTGGCCGCGATCAGGCCGAGGAAGGGCTCGGGGGTGAGGCCCGCGCGGCGGACGGTGGGCCGGAGTCGGCACAGCAGGGGGTGGCGCGGGGTCGAGTCGAACACGCGGTGAAGATCGTCTTCGAAGGCGTCCAGCAGGAGGAGGCGGTCCTCGGCCTCCTCGGGCGACACGCCGAGGAGGCGGGCGTCGGCGCCGCCCGGGGCGAGGTCGCCGTCGCCGATGTCATCGACGAGGCGGGCGAAGCCGTACACCGCCATCAGGTCGTCGCGCCAGGCCTTGGGCAGGAAGAAAGGCGCCACGGGGAAGTTTTCGTCCGCGGCCTTGTCGAGGGTGCCGCGCTCCGGATCACTGGTGCGCGCCGTCCCGGCTTCGGTCACCGCTCGCCGCCCGGCGCGGGGACGGCACACGCATCGCGGAGCTGGAGAGTTTCCGTAGCCATTGCCGTCACATCTCCCGTTCTACACTGCCGACCCAATACTGCCCATTTCGGACACGCCGCCCGGAGGTCCGCGCAGCGCGCTGGTGCCGGGTGTCGCGCATTATCGCCCTACTTGCCGCGAATCAGCACCAGTACAGCTTACGTTGTACAACGCGGCACGCTCCGTCGGGGTGTCCTGCACATCACAACAACACACCGATTGGCGTCAAGATTCCTAAGCCCGGCCGGAGTTGGCGTTTCCTTTGCAGACGCAGGGCCCCACCGAAGAGTTCCGGCAGGGCCCTGGGCGAAATGGGCTACTTGCCCGTGAACTTCTCGTACTCCTTGAGGACCTCTTCGGTCGGGCCGTCCATGCGCAGCTCACCGCGCTCCAGCCAGAGGACGCGATCGCAGGTGTCGCGGATCGACTTGTTGTTGTGACTGACCAGAAACACCGTGCCCGCGGACTTGCGCAGCTCGCGGATGCGTTCCTCGGACCGCTTCTGGAACTTGCGGTCGCCGGTGGCGAGAGCCTCGTCGATCATCAGCACGTCGTGGTCCTTGGCGGCCGCGATGGAGAAGCGCAGACGGGCCGCCATGCCGGACGAGTAGGTGCGCATCGGGAGGGTGATGAAGTCGCCCTTCTCGTTGATGCCCGAGAAGTCGACGATCTCCTGGTAGCGCTCCCTGATCTGCTCGCGGGACATGCCCATCGCGAGCCCGCCCAGTATGACGTTCCGCTCGCCCGTCAGGTCGTTCATCAGGGCCGCGTTCACACCGAGCAGCGAGGGCTGGCCGTCGGTGTAGACCTTGCCCTTCTCGGCGGGGAGCAGGCCGGCGATGGCGCGCAGGAGGGTGGACTTGCCGGAGCCGTTCGAACCGATCAGGCCGATGGCCTCGCCGCGGTACGCGGTGAAGGAGACACCGCGCACGGCGTGCACCTTGCGCACGCCGCGCTCCTCGCCGCGCTTGAGGATGCGGCTGAGGGCGGCCGTGGCGCTGCCCTTGCCGGTCTTGGCGCCGTTGACGCGGTAGACGATGTGCAGCTCGTCCGCGATGACGGTGGGGATGTGAGACGCCTTGTCAGCCACGGCCGTACCTCTCCTCAGCCTTCCAGAAGTACACGAACCCGCCGATGGCGACGACCACGGCCCAGAAGATCGCGATGGCCCACACATGCGGCGGCAGGTTGGAGGAGCCGTACCCGTCGATGAGGGCGAAGCGCATCAGGTCCATGTAGACCGCGGCCGGGTTCACCTGCAGCGCGCGGGCGATCCACTCGGGGCGCCCGGCGAGCATGGTGCTGATGGAGAACATGACACCGGACGCGTACATCCAGGTCCGCAGGATGAACGGCATCAGCTGGGCGAGGTCCGGCGTCTTGGCGCCCATCCGCGCCACGATCAGCGCGAGCCCCGTGTTGAAGAGGAACTGCAGGAACAGCACCGGGATGATCAGCAGCCACGACATGCCCGGGTAGCTGCCGAAGCCGATCGCCACGACGAACAGCACGATCATCGAGAAGAGCAGCTGCTGAAGCTGCTGGAGCGCGAACGAGATGGGCAGCGAGGCGCGCGGGAAGTGCAGGGCGCGCACCAGCCCGAGGTTGCCGGAGATCGCGCGGACGCCCGCCATGATCGAGCTCTGCGTGAAGGTGAAGACGAAGACGCCCGTCACCAGGAACGGGATGTACACGTCGTGCGACATGCCGCGGTTGGCCTTCAGTATGAGGCCGAAGATCAGGTAGTAGACGCCCGCGTTCAGCAGCGGGGTCGCCACCTGCCACAGCTGGCCCAGCTTGGCCTGGCTGTACTGGGCGGTGAGCTTCGCCTGTGAGAAGGCGAGGATGAAATGACGCCGTCCCCAGAGCTGGCGGACGTACTCGACGAGTCCGGGCCGGGCGCCGCTGACCGCGAGCCCGTACTTGGCGGCCAGGTCGGCCGCGGAGAGCCCGTCATCGGGCGACGGTCGGTCGCTCACCGCGACTCCGCCGTCATGCGTTGTCTCACTCACAAGTGGAAACTTTCGTCTTCAAGATGCGCACAGCCTGGTCGGGCGTAGGCATGAGCCAGGGACCGGGGTACGGCCACGAATGCTCTCAGAAACGAGCTTGTCAGATGACAGGAGGTCGGCCCAGTCGGGTCAGCCGCCACACCGTACGCCACTTCATGGGGCGCCGGGGCCCACATGGACTGGTCCAGCCCTCCTTGAAGCCGCCGAACCAGGCCTTGAGGGCCGGGCCCGAGGGCCGCCGCAGCAGCGTCAGGAGCATCCAGACACCGAGGTAGACCGGGACGAGCGGTGCGGGAAGGTTTCGGCGCGCGAGCCAGACGCGGTTGCGGGCCACCATGCGGTGGTAGACCGCGTGCCGCGAGGGCGCGGTCGTCGGGTGGTACAGCACCATGTCGGACCGGTAGTCGATCATCCAGCCCGCGTCGAGGGCCCGCCATGCCAGGTCGGTTTCCTCGTGGGCGTAGAAGAATTCGTCCGGGAGCCCGCCGACTTCGGCGAGGACCTTCGTACGGACCGCGTTGGCGCCGCCGAGGAAGGTGGTGACCCGCGAGGAGCGCATCGGGTCGGAGGCGCGCAGCCGGGGCACGTGGCGGCGCTGGGTCTCGCCGGTCTCGGGGTCGGCGATGCGGAAGCTGATGATGCCGAGCTCGGGGTCGGCCGTGAAGGCCTGGCGGCACAGCTCGGCGGTGTCGTGGGTCGCGAGCAGGCCGTCGTCGTCCAGGAAGAGGATTACATCGACGTCATAGCCGTCGGTGCCGCCGGGGCCGAAGGCCTCGATGCCGACGTTGCGGCCGCCGGGTATGCCGAGGTTCTCGGGCAGCTCGACGGTGCGGACGCCCTCGGGCACGTCCGGGACGGGCGAGCCGTTGCCGACCACGACCACCTCGACCCGGTCGCCGTCCTGCTTGGCGACGGAGTCCAGCAGGGCTCGGAGCTCGTCGGGGCGGTTGCCCATCGTGATGATGACCGCGCCGACCTTCATCGGGGCGCTCACTTCAGCCTGCTCGAGGCGAGGATGGACACGAGATGCAGCACGGTCTGCAGGAGCGCGATGCCGGCGAGCACCGCGACGCCGAGCCGGGAGAAGAACAGGTCGCCGCGCACCTGGTCCAGAACCGCCAGGACCAGGATCAGCAGGGACGCCTCGATGCCGAGCACCAGCCGGTGGAACTTCAGCGCCGCGGCGGCCCTGCGGGCGAGCGCCATGCCGGACGAGCGCGGCTCGGACGCCGCCTCCTTGACCGGCGGCAGCCCGCCCTGGTGGCGGGCGACGCCGACGAGATCGGTCTCGGCCTTGATTAGGATCGCGCCGAGGGCGGCCAGGGTGCCGAGGAAGGCCCAGAGCCAGTCGATCCGCCCGGAGCCCCACGGATCGGCGGCGCGCAGGCCGAAGCCGACGAGCACCGCCGCGTCGGTCAGATAGGCACCGACCCGGTCCAGGTACACCCCGCTGAGCGAGTACTGCTTCTTCCAGCGCGCGATCTCGCCGTCGACGCAGTCGAGCAGCAGGTAGAGCTGGACCATCAGCACGCCGAGCACGGCGCCCGCGATCCCCGGCACCAGCAGGGCCGGGGCCGCGAGGACACCGAAGACGGTCATCAGGTACGTGAGCTGGTTGGGCGTGATCCTGGTGTTCACCAGGTAGCGGTCGCAGCGCAGCGAGATCTCTCGCATGTACAGGCGTCCCGCCCAGTGCTCACCGCTGCGCCGGTCCTTCACCCCTGCGGGGTGAACGACGGGGCGGAGTTCAGCTACCGATGGCCTTGGCATAGTCGGAGTAGATGTCCTTGATCTGGTTGGTTTTCAGGTCGAGGTGTTCGAGGATCGTGTAGCGGCCGGGCCGGGTCTGCGGGGCGAACTCCACGACCTGGACGAACTCGTCGACGGTGAAGCCGATCTCCTCCGGCAGCACCGGCAGCCCGTGCCGGCGCAGCACCTCGGCCATGTAGGCCGACTCCTCGTGCGCCCCCCGCAGATACATCGCGAAGGCCGCGCCCAGACCGCACTGCTCGCCGTGGCTCGCCGCGCGCTTGGGGAAGAGGAGGTCGAAGGCGTGGTTGATCTCGTGGCAGGCGCCCGACGAGGGGCGTGAGTCGCCGGACACCGACATCGCGATACCGGTGAGGACCAGCGCCTCGGCCAGCACCTGGAGGAAGGCGTCGTCGCCGACGCCGCCCGGGTGCCGCAGCACGGCCTCGCCGGCCTGGCGGGCCATCGCGGCGGCGAGGCCGTCGATCTTCTCGCCGTTGACGCGGCTCGCCAGCTCCCAGTCCGCGACCGCGGAGATGTTGGACAGGGCGTCGCCGATGCCGGAGCGCACGAAGCGGACCGGGGCCTCGCGGATCACGTCGAGGTCGATGACGACCGCGATCGGGTTCGGTACGCCGTAGGAGCCGCGGCCCGCGTCGTTGTCGAGGGTCGCGACCGGCGAGCACAGGCCGTCGTGGGCCAGGTTCGTGGCCACGGCGACCAACGGGAGGCCGACGCGCGCCGAGGCGAACTTGGCACAGTCGATGATCTTGCCGCCGCCGAGGCCTACGACCGCGTCGTAGTGACCGGACTTTATGGCGTCGGCCAGCCGCACCGCGTCGTCGAGGGTGCCGCCGCCGACCTCGTACCAGGTGGCACCCGGCAGGGCCGGGGCGAGCCGTTCGCGCAGCCGGGCACCGGAGCCGCCGCTCACTGCGACGGCCAGCTTCCCCGAGTGCGAGATCCGCTGGTCGGAGAGCACGCTCGCCAGGTCGTCCAGGGCACCCGGACGGATGTCGACGACGACCGGCGAGGGGATGAGCCTCGTCAGTACTGGCACGCGATCTCACGTCCCTTGGCGAGGTCGTCGTGGTTGTCGATCTCGACCCACTTGACGTCACCGATCGGCGCGACATCGATCTTGAAGCCGCGGTTGACGAGCTCCTGGTAGCCGTGCTCGTAGAACTGCTGCGGGTCGGTCTCCCACACCGTCTTCAGGGCGTCGGCCAGCTCCGCGGCGGCCTCGCCCTCGATGAGGGTGACACCGATGTACTCGCCGGTGGCCTCGGACGGCTCCATCAGCTTGGTGATCTTCTGGACGCCCTTGTCGGGGTCCACGACGACCTTCATCTCCTCGTCGGCGAGGTTCTTCACCGTGTCGAGGGCAAGGATGATCTTCTTGCCGTCGCCGCGGGCGGCGAGCAGCGTCTTCTCGACGGAGACCGGGTGCACGGTGTCGCCGTTGGCGAGGATCACACCGTCCTTGAGGGCGTCACGGCCGCACCACAGGGAGTAGGCGTTGTTCCACTCCTCGGCCTTGTCGTTGTCGATGAGGGTGATCTTGAGGCCGTACTTCTCCTCAAGGGCCGCCTGACGCTCGTACACGGCTTCCTTGCGGTACCCGACGATGATGCCGACCTCGGTCAGACCGATCTCGGCGAAGTTGCCGAGGGTCAGGTCCAGGACCGTGATGCTGTCCTCTATGCCCGCGGGGCCCACCGGCACGAGAGCCTTGGGAAGGCTGTCGGTGTAGGGACGCAGACGCCGTCCGGCGCCGGCCGCCAGCACGAGGCCGATCATGCGGGTTCTCCTTCATCGTGTACGGCGGGCGCCCCGGAGGACACCCAGAAGCGGATGCTCTCGACGAGCACCACCAGGGCGACGGCCACGGCAAGAACCGTGAGCGCGACCTTGAACTGCGAAGCGGTGAGCACCGCGGCCAGGACGGTGACGAGGAGCGTCCGCCCTTCGTGCCCCCCAATCGCGCGCACCAGCCAGGCCGGGGGCGCTCCGGCGTCGCCGCGGATGCGGTACACCGTGTCGTAGTGATGGTAGGCGACGGCGGCCACCAGGCCGAAAGCCGCAGGAAGGGCTCCGTTTACCTCCGCTTTGGCCGCCAGCACCAGGACGGTGCCGTATTCGGCTGCCCGGAACAGCGGGGGGACGAGCCAGTCGAGGGCGCCCTTGAGGGGGCGGTACAACGCCTGGCCGGCGGTGACCGTGTAGACGACGGCACCCGCGATGGGCGCCCAGGTCACCCCGGAGGCGAGGGACACGGCGAGGACGGCCGTCCCGGCCAGCGCCACCAGCAGCGGGGCGCCGAGGCGGGCGCGTGTGGCACGCGCCACGAGTGAGGCGAGCGGCCCGTTGTCCGCGAGGTCCGCCAGCGCTTGCGCCGCCCGGTCCGTGCGCTTCGCCTTCCGCGTCACCGACCGCAGGACCCGGCCCGCCGTCGTGTACGTCGCCGCGAAGGCGCAGCCGATGAGCAGTGCGTAGAAGGTGATGCGGGGCGTCGTGAACGCGGTGAGCACGGCGATCATCGCCCAGCGCTCGCCGATGGGCAGGACTATCATCCGGCGCAGCCAGACCGTCCAGCCGGCGCTGTCCAGTTTGTCCGAAAGGGCCGCGGTGGGGCTGGTGTTGGCGGTGGCGTCGTGATTCGCCTCGTTGAAGGAGAAGTCGACGACGTGCCGGCAGGTCTGCAGGATCATCGCGCCGAGGGCGAGCGCCCATACGTCGTCGCCGCCGCGGGCCGCTCCGAGGGCGAGGCCCGCGTAGTAGGCGTACTCCTTGGCGCGGTCGAAGGTCGCGTCCAGCCAGGCGCCGAGCGTCGAGTACTGCAGGGAGTAGCGGGCGAGCTGTCCGTCCGTGCAGTCCAGGACGAAGGAGAACAGGAGCAGCAGGCCGGCCGCGACGAAGCCGGCGCGGGTGCCGGTGGCGGCGCAGCCCGCGGCGATCAGCGCGGTGACCAGCGAGGCGGTGGTGACCTGGTTCGGGGTCAGGCCGCGGCGGGCGCACCAGCGGGCGATGTAGCGCGAGTACGGGCTGATGCAGTAGGTGGTGAAGAAGCCGTCGCGGGCCTTCACGGCGCTGCGCAGTCGCACGGCCTCGTCGTCCACGACCGAGACGGCCTGCCGGGCTTCGTTGCGCTCCTGCGGGTCGCTGGGGACGGCGGCGACGAGGGTGCCGAGTTCGGGGCGGTGCACGGGGACACCGTCCGCGTCGAGGGCCGCGGCGAGCCGCTCGGCGAGGTTCTCCGTGGCGACGGCGAGGCCGCCGGAGGCGGAACTCTCACGGGCCACGGCCCGAGTCAGCGCCTGGCGGGCCTCGGGCTGCACGGATATGGCGCCCGGCAGCGCGGAGGCCACGAACCGGGGGTCCGTGAGGCCGAGGCGCAGGGCGTGCAGGTGACCCACGAAGCGGGCGTCGACGACGGCGACGCGCTGGTTCGCCGGTACGGCGGCGAGGAGCGTCTCGGCGTCACCGGCGTCGGCGGCGAGCCGCACGTCGAAGCCGAGCGACCGCAGATCGCCCTCGAGCGACGATCCGGGGACCGGCTGGCCGGTGAGGATGGCGGTCGACAGCGAACTCACTCCCTGGGTGCCGACGCGTCCGCGCCGGGCAAGTGCGTGGTGGGATGGCCCCGCCTGGGCCGACAGGGCCTGGCCGGGCGGCATGTCGGCAGAGGCTATCGGATGAATGGAAGCGGGCGTTCACCGCCCGTTCATGGCCCGATCAACCTGTTTTTCATGCCCTCTGCCGCGATCATCATCAGGGATCCAGGCCCCGCGCCACAAACCGTGCTCCCAGACCGGCGCATTCTCGGCATGGTGTACGGCACCCGGCGCACCGCCTTGGAGCGGGACAGGGCGGACCGGGCACAGGACCCACCGCCGCCGCGCGCATAGGGTGGGCGTCCATGACATGGCTGATCACCGGCGGAGCCGGATACATCGGGGCCCACGTGGCGCGGGCGATGGCGGAGGCCGGGGAGCGCGTCGTCGCCCTGGACGACCTCTCGTCAGGGGTGCCGAACCGGCTTCCGGAGAGCATTCCGCTGGTGCAGGGCTCGTCGCTGGACGGGGATCTGCTCAAGCGGGTCTTCGCGGAGCACGCGGTGACGGGTGTGGTGCATCTCGCCGCGCGCAAGCAGGTCGGTGAGTCCGTGGCCCAGCCGACGCGTTACTACCAGGAGAACGTGGGCGGTCTCGCGACGCTCCTGGAGGCGGTCGCCGGGGCGGGGGTCAAGCGGTTCGTGTTCTCCTCGTCGGCGGCCGTCTACGGCAATCCGGATGTGGACCTCATCACGGAGGACACCCCCTGCGCGCCGATGAGCCCGTACGGCGAGACGAAGCTCGCCGGAGAGTGGCTGGTCCGGGCGGCGGGCCAGGCGCACGGCATCGCGACGGTGTGCCTGCGCTACTTCAACGTGGCCGGCGCGGCCGCCCCGGAGCTCGCCGACACCGGTGTGTTCAACGTGATACCCATGGTCTTCGACCGCCTCACCCGCGACGACGCCCCGCGGATCTTCGGCGACGACTATCCGACGCCGGACGGCACGTGCATCCGCGACTACATCCATGTCGCCGACCTCGCAGAGGCGCATCTCACGGCGGCCCGGCGGCTGGCCGAGGGCGCGACGGGCGATCTGACGGTGAACATCGGCCGCGGCGAGGGCGTTTCGGTCCGCGAACTCCTCACGCTCATCGGCGAGGTCAGCGGGGACACACGGGAGCCGGTCGTCGAGCCGCGCCGCCCCGGTGACGCTCCGCGGGCGGTCGCCTCGGCCGCGCTGGCCGCGCGGGAGCTGGACTGGAGCGCGCGGCGCGGGGTGCGCGAGATGGTCGAGTCGGCGTGGCGGGGCTGGCTGCTGCACCATCCCGGCACACCGGCCGAATGATCTTTTCAGCGCTCTGACCTGCGGATCATTTCCGCAGGTCAGAGCATATGACAACGGTGTTCAGTGCCGCGTTGCCCGATATCCCCCGCCCGTAGTTCACTGTGATCCCGGCAGAACACAGGAGGCGGCTTCCATGGGGGCTGGGCACGATCACGGGCATGCGCACGGCGCTCACGCCACGGGTACGGCGACAGCGGCGTACCGCGGGAGGCTGCGCGTCGCGCTGTCGATCACGCTCTTCGTCATGGTGGTCGAGATCGTCGGCGGTCTCGTCGCCGATTCGCTCGCGCTCATCGCGGACGCGGCGCACATGGCGACGGACGCGCTGGGCCTGGGCATGGCGCTGCTCGCGATCCATTTCGCCGGCCGCCCGCCGAGCGAGACCCGCACGTTCGGGTACGCGCGGGCGGAGATCCTCGCCGCGCTCGCCAACTGTCTGCTGCTGCTCGGCGTCGGCGGCTATGTGCTGTACGAGGCGATCCAGCGCTTTGTGACGCCCGCCGACACCCAGGGCGGCCTGACCATCGTGTTCGGTCTGATCGGCCTGGTCGCGAACACGATCTCGCTCACCCTGCTCATGCGCGGTCAGAAGGACAGCCTGAACGTGCGCGGCGCCTTCCTGGAGGTGGTGGCGGACGCGCTCGGTTCGGTGGCGGTCATCATCGCCGCGGCTGTGATCATGACCACCGGGTGGCAGGCCGCCGACCCGATCGCCTCGATCCTGATCAGCCTCATGATCGTCCCGCGCACCTGGAAGCTGCTCCAGGAGACGCTCGACGTGCTCCTGGAGGCAGCTCCCAAGGACGTCGACATGGCGGAGGTACGTGCCCACATCCTGGCGCTGGAGGGCGTCGAGGACATGCACGACCTGCACGTCTGGACCATCACGTCCGGTATGCCGGTGCTCTCCGCCCATGTGGTCGTCAGCTCCGACGTCCTGAACGCGATCGGCCACGAGAAGATGCTCCACGAACTCCAGGGCTGCCTCGGCGACCACTTCGATGTCGAGCACTGCACGTTCCAGCTGGAGCCGAGCGGGCACGCGGAGCACGAGGCGAAGCTCTGCCACTGATCGGGGCGAGACCGTCATTAATCGGGGGCGGGATCGCCGCGCCCGCTGCTAGCGTGGCCGGCGATCCGAGGAGGTGGGTTGATGACGGTCGCTTTCGACGCTGCCGCGCGCAGCGACACCGTCGTCCCCGTTTCCCGGGCCCGAGGCTGACCCGCAGCTCATCCATGCGTCGGCCGGGCCCCTCATCCAAGGGTTTCCACGTTGACCGACAACGCTGAACACATCACTGCCTGGCGCACCCACCGGGAGACCGCCGCCGACCGTGCCGAGGTGTACGCCGTGAACGCCGCCGCCTTCGAAAGGGCGGCGGAGGCCGACCTGGTGGACGCGCTGCGCGCCGACTCCGGGGCGTGGCTCCCGGATCTGTCGTACGTCGCCGAGGCACCCGACGGCGCAATCGCGGCGTACGCGCTGATCACCCGCTGTCATGTCGACGGCGCCCCCGCGGCCGCGCTGGCCCCCGTCGCCGTACGTCCGGAGCATCAGCGCCGGGGCGCCGGTTCGGCCGTCGTACGCGCGGTGCTGGAGGCGGCACGCGCGCGTGGGGAGCGGCTCGTCCTCGTACTCGGGCATCCCGGGTACTACCCGAGGTTCGGATTCCGGCCTGCTGCGGAGTACGGCATCCGGCCCGGATTCGACGTGCCGTCCGAGCACCTGATGGCCCTTGTCCTGGACGATTCCTCGTCAGTGGCACCGGGCACGATCAGGTATCCGGCCGCTTTCGGCGTCTGACGCACGTCGGCCGTACGTCCCGCTCCGGGCCTCCGGGGCGGGACATGCGGGAGCCGCGAAGTGCCGGGAGTGCCGCTTTCGTACGGCAGACTTGGGGCTCGAAGACCGATGCGAAGGATGGGTATGCCGATCACACCTGCCACCGCGACGCACAGTTCGTCGAACGGCACCGTTGAAGCGATCTTGCTGGAGCTGGTCGACGAGGACGGCAACACGATCGGCACCGCGGAGAAGCTCGCCGCCCACCAGGCACCCGGGCAGCTGCACCGCGCGTTCTCGGTCTTCCTCTTCGACGAGCGCGGCCGGCTGCTGCTGCAGCAGCGCGCCCTCGGCAAGTACCACTCCCCCGGCGTCTGGTCGAACACCTGCTGCGGCCACCCCTACCCGGGGGAGGCGCCGTTCGCGGCGGCGGCCCGGCGGACGTACGAGGAGCTCGGGGTCTCCCCGTCGCTGCTCGCCGAGGCGGGCACGGTCCGCTACAACCACCCGGATCCGGACTCGGGCCTGGTGGAGCAGGAGTACAACCACCTCTTCGTCGGGATGGTGCAGTCGCCGCTGCGGCCCGACCCGGACGAGGTCGGTTCGACGGCCTTCGTGACCGCCGCCGAGCTGGCGGAGCGGCACGCCAAGGACACCTTCTCGTCGTGGTTCATGACGGTGCTGGACGCCTCCCGTCCGGCGATCAGAGAGCTGACGGGCCCGTCCGCGGGCTGGTGACGGACCCCGTCACACGACGCTCGGAGTGAGCGGCAGGGCGGCCCAGATCACCTTGCCGCCGCTCGCGGTGTGTTCGACGTCGCACACCCCGCCCGACTCCCTGGTGACCTCCCGCACCAGCAGCAGGCCCCGGCCGCCGGTCTGCCCGTGGTCGGCCTCCAGGGCGGTCGGGCGGTAGGGGTGGTTGTCCTCGACGGAGACGCGCACCCACTCGGCGCCGACGGCGACCTCCACGGCGAGTATCGGCGACAGCAGGGCCGCGTGCCGGACCGCGTTGGTGACCAGTTCGGAGACGATCAGCAGGAGTCCCTGGGCGAGGTCGTCCGAGACGGGCACCCGCTGGCGGATCAGCAGATCACGGACGGCGTGCCGGGCCTGCGGCACCGAGGCGTCGATGGCGGGAGCGGTGAACCGCCATACCCCCTCGTACGGCAGCGGCACCGGCGGTCTCCGGTCGGGAGCCACCTGTCCGCCGCCTTCAGGGCTCGGGTCGGACCCCCGCCCGAGGTTGTCCATCGTCCGGTCGCCACCCTTGCGCTCGATTGTCACCACACGTCGAGTGTTGGGAATGCGCTGGTCCGTACCGGATGACTGAACACAAGTCAGCGGTTATCGACAGCTTCTGATCGTCGGCGTATGACACGGTCAGTTGTGGGACTGCTCCTGCCCCTGTTGTGCCGACTTCGCGAACTATTCGGGTTGTACGGGTTTGGCGCCGGGCTCGCCCCATTCGTTCCCCGCACTCCCGTCGCCCTAGCGGCGCTCCGAGACCATGCCCACGATGCGCCGCCCGCCGTGCCCCGCGGCGATCAGACCGAGGCCGTCGAAGAGCAGCGCGAGCGCGAAGAGGCTGCCGATGACGTACTTGCTGCTCGGCCAGGAGGCAAGGACCAGGATGCCGAGGGCCAGGTCGAAGGCGCCCAGCAGGAGCGTCCAGCCGAACTGGGGGCCGCGCACCACGAGGCTGCCGGCCAGCCGGAACAGTCCGCCGGTCAGGAACAGCAGCGCGGCGAACATGGCCAGCGCTTCGGCGGCCGCGTCCGGCCTGCGGATGAGGACCACGCCGGCCGCGAGGTTCAGGGCGGCGACCACGAGGCCGACCCAGAAGTAGTTGGTGCCGCGCGCCTGGATCGCGTGCAGCAGTCCGACCGCGCCGCCGATCAGCAGCAGCCAGCCGAAGAGGATCATCGAGGTCAGTGTGGCGAACGCGGTGTAGACGAGACCGACGAGCCCCGCGAGCACGAGGATCACACCGAACACCGCGAGCCGGCCGAAGCCTCGGGTGAGCCCGGCGGTCGCGTCCTTCGGCTTCGCCGCCCTGGACTTGGCCATCAGCGCCTCCTCGCGCCTGCCCCCTTCTTGATCGTACGTTCGGCGGGTGCGGATAGCATCCGGCTCATGGAGCCGCAGCTGCTGCACAGTGTCGGCGACGGGGTCGCCACCGTCGTCATCCATCACCCGGCCAAGCGCAACGCCATGACGGCCGGCATGTGGCGGGCGCTGCCACCCCTGCTCGACGGGCTGGCCGCCGACCCCGCCGTGCGCGCGCTGGTACTCACCGGGGAGGGCGGCACCTTCTGCGCGGGGGCCGACATCTCGACACTGCGTGGCTCCCCGGACGAGGCGCAGGGTCTCGCCGTGCTCGCCGAGGAGGCGCTCGCCGCGTTTCCGAAGCCGACGGTGGCCGCGATTCGCGGGTACTGCGTGGGCGGTGGATCGCAGCTCGCGGCCGCCTGCGATCTGCGCTTCGCCGAGGAGGGGTCGCTGTTCGGGGTGACGCCGGCGAAGCTGGGGATCGTCTATGCGGCCTCCTCGACACGACGGTTGGTGTCGCTGGTGGGTCCGGGCGCCGCCAAGTACCTACTGTTCTCGGGCGAGTTGATCGATGCGGAGCGCGCCTTGCGCACGGGTTTGGTGGACGAGGTGCTGCCGGAGGGCGCGCTCGACAAGCGCGTCGGGGAGTTCGCGAAGGTGCTGACCGCGCGCTCGCTGCTGACGCAGGCGGCGGCCAAGGAGTTCGCGAACGGGCGTACGGACCGGGACGCGTACTGGGCCGAGCAGGCGCGGGGCAGCGGCGACACCGCGGAGGGGGTCGCCGCGTTCCTGGAGCGCCGGCAGCCGCGCTTCACGTGGACTACGTGAGGATGAAACGGCTCTTCGAGCGGAACTCCTCGACGAGGTGCGCGGGCGCCTTCTGCGGGGATCCGGCGTCGTAGGGCGGCTGCGGGTCGTACTCGGTCAACAGCTGTACGGCCTGGGCGTGTTCGTCGCCCGCGATCCGGCCGAGCAGGGTCAGCCCCATGTCGATGCCGGACGAGACGCCGGCCGCGGTCACGTACTTGCCGTCGAACACGACCCGCTCCCCCGTCGGCTCGGCGCCGTATTCCTTGAGGGCGTCGAGGGCCAGCCAGTGGGAGGTGGCCCGGCGGCCGTCGAGGAGCCCCGCGGCGGCGAGCAGCAGGGAGCCGGTGCACACCGAGGTCGTCCAGACGCTGGTGTCGTCGGCGGTCCGCAGCCAGTCCAGGAGGACCTCGTCCGCCATCAGGTCGAACTGGCCCGGGCCGCCCGGGACCACCACGATGTCCGGGTTCGGCACCTCGGCCAGGGCCTTGTCGGCGGTCACCGCCAGATGTCCGGTGTCGGAGCGTACGGGGCCGGCGTGCTCGGCCACGAAGACGGTCTCGGAGTCGGGCAGGCGGCCGAGGGTCTCGTACGGGCCCACGGCGTCCAGGGCGGTGAAGCGGTCGTAGAGGACGATGGCGATCTGCATCGGGGTCCTTTCCAGGGCGGGGTGGGTCAACGGGTGGGCGCGGGCCGGAAACGGCGGCGGTACTCCGCCGGCGCCGCGCCGAGGGTCTTCACGAAGGCGCGGCGCATCGCCTCGGGCGTGCCGTAGCCGGAGGCGCGGGAGATCTCCTCGATGCCGTCGCCGGTGTCCTCCAGGAGGCGCCGGGCGTGTTCGAGGCGGACCCGCTCGACGTACCGGCCTGGCGTCATGCCGGTCTCGGTCCGGAAGGCGCGGGCGAAGTGGCGGGGCGAGAGGCGGGCGCGGGCGGCGAGGGACTCGACGCCGAGGTCGTCGTCGGGGTGCTCGGTGATCCACTGCTGGACCTCGCGCAGGGGTGCGCGCTGCGCGGTCTGGGCGGCCAGCTGGGCGCTGAACTGGGCCTGGTTGCCCGGGCGCCGCAGGAAGACCACGAGGTGGCGGGCGATGGCAAGGGCGGCATCCCGGCCCAGGTCCTCCTCCACGAGCGCGAGGGCCAGGTCGATGCCGGAGGTGACGCCCGCCGCCGTGTACACCTGGCCGTCGCGGACGTAGATGGGGTCCGGGTCGACCTGGATCGCCGGGTGGTCGCGGGCGAGTTTGTCGCAGTAGGCCCAGTGGGTCGTAGCGCGGCGGCCGTCGAGGAGCCCCGCCGCGGCGAGCAGGACGGCGCCGGTGCAGACGGAGACCAGGCGTTCGGCGCGGGGGCCGTGCTCGCGCAGCCAGGAGGTCAGGCGGGGGTCGGGGCGCCGGGTGCCCGCACCGCCCGGGACGAGCAGGGTGTGCGGGGTGGACACCTCGGCGAGCGCGTGGTCCGGGACGAGGGTGAGACCGCCGGAGGTGCGCACGGGCGCGCCGTCCAGGGAGGCGGTGCGGATGCGGTACGAGCCGCCGCGGTAGACCTCGGCGCCCGCGAAGACCTCCACGGGGCCCGTGACGTCGAGGCTCTGCACATCGTCGAAGAGGACGACCAGGACGGTTCGCATGTCCTCGATTCTTGGCGGGCGGCGTGATGGCCGCAATGACGCGTACCCCACCTTTCCTGCCATCCCCGGTCCTGCGGTTCCCCACGTACCGACCAGTCGGTAATGTGCCGGGCATGACCACTCCACTGCCGGAGCGCGCCGGACGGCGCTGCCACAACATCCTCAATCCGCTGCACTCGACGCACTACTTCTCGCCCGACCTGGGGCGGGAGCTCGCCGCGGTCGGGATCGAGGACAGCAGGGGCGCGTACTTCGCGGTGCGGGCAGCGGCCATGGGAGCGGTGGGCCCGGGCACGGTGACCGCGACGTTCTACAACTTCCGCCACGAGCTGGTGGCGCAGCACGTGCCCGAGGTATGGCAGGCCGCCTCTCCGCAGACCGTGCTCGCGGCACGCGCGCGTGCCGTCGATTCGACGCTGCGGCGGCTGCTCGGCGAGGACGTCATCGCCTCCAAAGAGGTGGCCGAGGCGGCGGAGCTCGCGCTGCGGGCGGCCGAGGCTTGCGGCAGGACCGCGCGCCCGCTGTACGCCGCCCACGCGGAACTCCCCGTGCCCGACGCGCCGCACCTCGCGCTCTGGCACGCCGCCACCCTGCTGCGCGAGCACCGCGGCGACGGCCACCTCACGGTGCTGCTCGACGCAGAACTGGACCCGGTGGAGGCCCTGGTGAGCCACACAGCGACCGGCAAGGGCATGGCCCCGAAGTGGGCGCTGGGCACGCGCGGCTGGTCCCGGCAGGACTGGGAGGCCGCGGTCGGGCGGCTGCGGGAGCGCGGACTGCTCGACGCGGAGGGCGAGTTGACGGACGCAGGCGTGGCCCTGCGGGCGGAGATCGAGGAGCGTACGGACCGGCTGGACCGCGCCCCGTACGAGCATCTGGGCGCCGCGGGCGTCGAACGCCTCACCGAGCTGACCCAGGGCCTTCTGATGAAGGCGCTCGCGGCCGGCGCCTTCCCCGAGGGCATGACCGGCAAGGACTGACACCCCCGATCGGTGCCCTGATCCCCCGTTGTCGGTGCCACCTGCCACAATTGCCGCGCAACCTCAGTGGAGAAGGCGGTACGGGATCGTGACGACACCCCTCGTAGGGTCCATCGAAGGCAGGATCGCCGAGGAGCTCGGCGTACGGGAGCGGCAGGTCAAGGCCGCCGTCGACTTGCTCGACGGCGGTTCGACGGTGCCCTTCATCGCCCGCTACCGCAAGGAAGCGACCGAGACGCTCGACGATGCGCAGCTGCGCACCCTCGAGGAGCGGCTGCGCTATCTGCGGGAGCTGGAGGAGCGGCGCTCCGCCATCCTCGAATCGGTGCGCGAGCAGGGCAAGCTCAACGCCGAGGTCGAGGCGCAGATCAGGGGCGCCGAGACGAAGGCGCGGCTTGAGGACATCTATCTGCCGTTCAAGCCGAAGCGGCGCACGAAGGCGCAGATCGCACGCGAGGCGGGCCTGGACCCGCTGGCCGAGGGCCTGCTCGGCGACCCGTCGGTGGAGCCCCTCGCCGCGGCGGCGGCCTTCGTCGACGCCGACAAGGGAGTCGCCGATCCGCAGGCCGCCCTGGACGGCGCCCGGTCGATCCTCACCGAGCGGTTCTCGGAGGACGCCGACCTGATCGGCGAGCTGCGCGAGCGCATGTGGGTGCGCGGCCGCCTGGCCGCCAAGGTGCGCGACGGCAAGGAGGAGGCGGGCGCCAAGTTCGCCGACTACTTCGACTTCGCCGAGCCCTTCAAGGAGCTGCCCTCACACCGCATCCTCGCCATGCTGCGCGGCGAGAAGGAGGAGGTCCTCGACCTCGTCCTGGAGCCCGAGGAGCCGACCGAGGGGCCTTCCTCGTACGAGGGGATCGTCGCGCACCGCTTCGGGATCGCCGACCGCGGCCGTCCCGCCGACAAGTGGCTCACCGACACCGTCCGCTGGGCCTGGCGCACCCGGATTCTCGTGCACCTCGGCATCGACCTGCGGCTGCGGCTGCGCACGGCCGCCGAGGACGAGGCGGTCAACGTCTTCGCGGCGAACCTGCGGGATCTGCTGCTCGCCGCCCCGGCGGGCACGCGCGCGACGCTGGGCCTGGACCCCGGCTTCCGTACCGGCGTGAAGGTCGCCGTGGTCGACGCGACCGGCAAGGTCGTCGCGACGGACGTCATCTACCCGCACGTCCCGGCCAACAAGTGGGACGAGGCCCTCGCCAAGCTCGCACGGCTCGCCAAGGAACACGCGGTCGAGCTGATCGCGATCGGCAACGGCACGGCGTCCCGCGAGACCGACAAGCTCGCCGGTGAACTCATCACCAAGCACCCGGAGTTGAAGCTCACCAAGGTCATGGTCTCCGAGGCGGGGGCGTCGGTGTACTCGGCGTCCGCGTTCGCCTCGCAGGAGCTGCCCGACATGGACGTGTCGCTGCGCGGCGCGGTGTCCATCGCACGCCGGCTTCAGGACCCGCTCGCCGAGCTGGTGAAGATCGACCCGAAGTCGATCGGCGTCGGGCAGTACCAGCACGACCTGTCCGAGGTGAAGCTGTCCCGGTCGCTGGACGCGGTGGTCGAGGACTGTGTGAACGGCGTGGGCGTGGACGTGAACACGGCGTCGGCGCCGCTGCTCGCCCGGGTCTCCGGCATCACCTCCGGGCTCGCGGAGAACATCGTGGCGCACCGGGACGCGAACGGGCCGTTCCGCTCGCGCACGGCCCTCAAGGACGTGACCCGGCTCGGTCCCAAGGCGTACGAGCAGTGTGCGGGCTTCCTGCGGATCCGCGGCGGGGACGACCCGCTGGACGCGTCCAGCGTGCACCCCGAGGCGTACCCCGTGGTGCGGCGCATGGTGAAGACGGCGGGGAGCGAGGTCGCGTCCCTCATCGGCAACACCGGGGTGCTGCGCTCGCTGAAGCCGAACGACTTCGTCGATGAGACGTTCGGTCTGCCGACCGTCACGGACATCCTGAAGGAGCTGGAGAAGCCGGGTCGCGACCCGCGGCCCGCCTTCAAGACGGCCACCTTCAAGGAGGGCGTGGAGAAGATCTCCGATCTGGCGTCCGGGATGGTGCTGGAGGGTGTCGTCACGAATGTGGCCGCGTTCGGGGCCTTTGTCGATGTGGGTGTCCACCAGGACGGGCTGGTGCACGTGTCCGCGATGTCCAAGACCTTCGTCAAGGACCCGCGGGACGTGGTGAAGCCCGGGGACATCGTGAAGGTGAAGGTGCTGGACATCGACATTCCGCGGAAGCGGATTTCGCTGACGCTGCGGTTGGACGACGAGGCCGCGCCTCAGGGGGAGCAGCAAGGGGGCGGGCGTCCCCAGCGTGGGGGGCGGCCGCCGCAGCAGCGGGGGCAGCAGCAGCGTCAAGGGCGTGGGGGCGCCGGTGGGGCGTCGCGGCAGGCTGCGCCGCCTGCGAACAGTGCGATGGCGGATGCGCTCCGGCGCGCGGGGTTGGTGGACCCCAAGCGGGGGCGCGGCTGACGTTCGGCGTTCGGTGCCGGGGCCTTGGTGACAGGGCACCCGGCACCGGGGTCGAGCTCGGGGTGGGTGCGCTTACCGGCGCTCGCAGGGTGCCTCCCCCAAGCTCTTCGAGCAGGGGGTACCCCCAGCGCCCACCCGTGCCGCCTGGGGGTCCCCCCACGCCGTTAAGGCAGTGGGGGAGGCAGATTGCCCGCAGTTGGAGCCGGCGGGCCGCCCTGCGGCACGATTGCCCACAGCTACGACAGTTACCACGGCACCCGGCACCCACGTGTCGCTGCGGGTGGGCTGCCGCCCCGGCGGCACGGCTGCCCGCGGCTGTGCAGTGCTGCTACGACGGCAGCTCCGTCACCTTGCCGTCCGCCACCTCCAGGCGGCGGGTCGTGTGGACTGCGTCCAGCATGCGGCGGTCGTGGGTGACCAACAGGAGCGTGCCCTCGTAGGAGTCCAGGGCTGACTCCAGTTGCTCGATGGCCGGGAGGTCGAGGTGGTTGGTCGGCTCGTCGAGGACGAGGAGGTTGACGCCGCGGCCCTGCAGGAGGGCCAGCGCCGAGCGGGTGCGCTCCCCCGGGGAGAGCGTCGCCGCGGGGCGGAGCACGTGGTCGGACTTCAGGCCGAACTTGGCCAGGAGCGTGCGGACCTCGGCCGGTTCCGTCTCCGGGACCGCCGCGCAGAAGGCGTCCAGCAGGGACTCCGAGCCGTGGAAGAGCTTGCGGGCCTGGTCGACCTCGCCGACGATCACGCCGGAGCCGAGGGAGGCATGGCCGGCGTCCAGAGGGACCCGGCCGAGGAGGGCGCCCAGCAGGGTCGACTTGCCCGCGCCGTTCGCCCCGGTGACCGCGACCCGGTCCGCCCAGTCGATCTGCAGTGTCGCCGGACCGAAGGTGTACTCGCCGCGCCGCACCTCCGCGTCCCGCAGCGTGGCGACGACCGCGCCGGACCGCGGTGCGGCCGCGATCTCCATGCGCAGCTCCCACTCCTTGCGCGGCTCCTCGACCGTCTCGAGCCGCTCGATCATGCGCTGGGTCTGCCGGGCCTTCGCCGCCTGCTTCTCGCTGGCTTCGCTGCGGAACTTGCGGCCGATCTTGTCGTTGTCGTTGCCCGCCTTGCGCCGGGCGTTCTTGACGCCCTTGTCCATCCAGGAGCGCTGCATCTGGGCCCGCCCTTCGAGCGCGGACCGCTTGTCGGCGTACTCCTCGTAGTCCTCGCGGGCGTGCCGGCGCGCGGTGTCGCGCTCCTCCAGATAGGCCTCGTATCCGCCGCCGTAGAGCGTGATCTGCTGCTGCGCCAGATCGAGTTCGAGCACTTTGGTGACCGTGCGGGTCAGGAACTCGCGGTCGTGGCTCACCACCACCGTGCCCGCACGCAGGCCGCTCACAAAGCGCTCCAGCCGCTCCAGGCCGTCCAGGTCCAGGTCGTTCGTCGGCTCGTCGAGCAGGAACACGTCGTAGCGGGACAGGAGGAGCGAGGCGAGTCCCGCGCGAGCGGCCTGGCCTCCGGACAGGGAGGTCATCGGCTGGTCCAGGTCGACGCCGAGTGCCAGGGAGTCGGCGACCTCCTCGGCGCGCTCGTCGAGGTCGGCGCCGCCGAGGCCGAGCCAGCGCTCCAGGCTGTTCGCGTACGCGTCGTCCGCGCCCGGCGCCCCGTCGACGAGCGCCTGTGTCGCCTCGTCCATCACCCGCTGGGCCTCGGCGACGCCCGTGCGGCGCGCGAGGAAGTCCCGTACGGTCTCGCCCTCCCGGCGCTCCGGCTCCTGCGGCAGATGCCCGACGGTCGCGGACGGCGGGGACAGCCGCAGCTCCCCCTCCTCCGGTGTGAGGAGACCGGCGAGCAGCCGCAGCAGTGTGGACTTGCCCGCGCCGTTGGCACCGACGAGCCCGATCACATCGCCGGGCGCGACGACGAGGTCGAGCCCGGAGAAGAGGGAGCGGTCGCCGTGTCCGGCGGCGAGATTCTTGGCGACGAGAGTGGCAGTCATCAGGGTGCCGATCCTAATCGCCCGGCGGCCGGGACCGCGCCGCGATTTTCCGGTGCGGGAGAGCCCCGGCGGCGCAGGCCACCGCGGTCAGCGTGCCATCGCCTCCACCAGCACGCCTCCCGTGGTCCGCGCCACGATGAACGACTCCCCCTTCACCGCCTTGGCGTCCAGCGCGACCCGGTGCCTGCCCGCCTCCAGGATCCCGTCGAAGACCTCGTGCGCGTGGGTGCGGGAGAGCCGGTCCAGCCGGTAGGCGGTCAGCTGGACCCGGCACGTGGAGGCGACCTCGATGCCCGCCTCGCCGTCGGCGGCGACCAGGCGCGTGAGTCGGCGCAGCTCCTGCGGGCTGCGGTCCAGGGCGTGCTCGATCTGGGCGACCAGGAGCGGAACGATCGGGGCGAGGCCCTCGACGTAGGCGACCTCGACGCCCGCGCGCTGGAAGGACTGCCGTACGGCGGCACGTTCGTCCGCGCCGACGGTCCGTCCGAAGACCACCGCGCCGTAGGTACGGAGTTCGTCGGCCGGGACGTCCGCGGCGTCGCGGGTGATGTCGGCGCCTATGCCGATGGTGCGCAGGGCGGCGGCCAGCTTGGCGAGCAGGGCGACGCGGGCGCCGATGAGCAGGACGCGGCGGCGTGGTCCGGAGTCCCCGTCGAGGAGGGAGTTCAGCGCGCTGCGGTACTCGGCGCCGCGGAAGCGGAAGGGCCCTATCCCGTGGTAGCCGTTGAGCTCCAGGTCGGCCCGTTCGTCGGTCTGCCAGGCGAAGTCGCGCCATACGTAGTCGTCGCCGGCCTTCTCGATGACCGCGGTGACGGCACCGCATTCGAGGCTTTCGCATTCGGGGCAGCCGTAGATGACGTACCGGCCGCCGTCGAGCGGGGCCTCGGCCTCCAGGAGGAGGCTGCGCACCTGGGCGGTAAAGATCGCGGGTGGCACGTCGGAGGCGAGCGGGGACACCGCGTCGAGGTCGGAGAGCTGGAACAGCAGCGGGCGCCCGTCGACGATGAAGTCCAGGAAGTCCCGGTGCACTTGGTAGTCACCGTTGGCGAGGACTCCACCGGCACGCATCGCCGGTGCCAGGCCGAAGGTCGCGTACTCGGCAGACATGCTGTGAGTATTCCCAGACTGGGAGTGATGTGACCACTGCATGACATATTCCGCTACCGTCCACCCGTGGAGAACCCTCGCAGCGGTGAAGTGATCGTGGTCGGCAGCGGTGTCATCGGCCTGACGACGGCAGTTGTCCTGGCCGAGAGCGGCAGGCAGGTACGGGTGTGGGCGCGGGAGGCCGCCGAGCGGACCACCTCGGCGGTTGCGGGCGCACTGTGGTGGCCGTATCGCATCGAGCCGAAGGCGCTCGCCCGCGAATGGGCCCTGGAATCACTCTCCGTGTACGAGGAGTTGGCGGTGCGGCCCGAAGAGACGGGCGTACGCATGGTCGAGGGCGTACAGGGCGAGTCGCGGCTGGACGAGCTGGGCCCGTGGGCCGCCCGGGTGCCGGGACTGCGGGCGTCGACGGCCGAGGAGTACGCGGGGACGGGGCTGTGGGCGCGGCTGCCGTTGGTCGACATGCCGGTGCATCTGGGGTGGCTGCGGGAGAGGTTCGTGAAGGCGGGCGGGACAATCGAGGCACGCACCGTGACGGACCTCGCGGAAGCCGAGGCGCCGGTCGTCGTCAACTGCACGGGCCTGGGCGCCCGCGAGCTCGTACCCGATCCGACGGTACGGCCCGTGCGCGGGCAGCTCGTGATCGTGGAGAACCCTGGTATCCGCACCTGGCTCGTCTCGACCGACGCGGACGCCGGGACGACCACGTACGTCTTCCCGCAGCCGGACCGGCTGGTTTTGGGCGGCACGACCGAGGACGACGTCTGGTCGCTGACGCCCGACCCGGCCGTGGCGGCGGAGATCGTCGAGCGGTGCGCGGCGCTGCGTCCCGAGATCGCCGGGGCGCGCGTGCTCGACCACCGGGTGGGGCTGCGGCCGGTGCGCGACACGGTCCGGCTGGAGCGCGAAGTGCTGCCGGACGGGCGGGTGTTGGTGCACAACTACGGTCATGGCGGTGCGGGCGTCACGGTGGCGTGGGGGTGCGCGCGGAAGGCGGCCGGGCTCACGCGCCCGACCGCCTCCGCCTGACGACCGTCCTCAGCAGGCCGTCTCGGGTTCCGCGGCCGTGAGGTGGTACGGCGCGCGATCGTCGAGGAGCAATGGGACGAGGGCGCGCAGCGACTGTCGCAGGGGTACGAGGACGCCGGCCCTGTCGTCGTCCCGCCGTACACGCACGCCGTGCAGGGCGAGTTCGCCGCGCACGTCCGTGTACTGGTCCGCCGTGAGCCGGTAGCCGCAGGGCGGGTCCTGGATCACCTCGGCGGGTTCGGCCGGGTCGTTGTCGGCACCGCCGAGATAGACCGGCCCGGAGTCCCGGTAGCCCGCGAGCCGGGCCGCACCGGTGGCCGCGGCGACCCGTCCGCCGCGCTCGCCCGCGAAGCCGAACAGGCCGCCCAGGGCTGCCAGTTGGGAGTGCACGCGACGCCGGTTGTTCAAGGAGGCGTCGGCCTTTTCGGCGTCCGTGAGCGCGTCGACGCGGCTCTCGATGAGGAGTCCCACGGAGTGCTTGACGCCCGACATGTTCCGCAGGATGCGCTCCTGCCCGTCACCGGCGGTCTGTTTGATCGGGTCGCCGGTCATGGGGTCGGTCCAGATGCCGTACGTGCCCGTCGAGTACCCGCCCTCGTGGGCGGCGGGCCGTACATAGTCCCGCGACAGGGTCTCCGCCTCGTCGTGCACGGCCGGGTCCGTGTTGAGGTTGCGCGGCCAGAGGTCGAAGAGGTCCTTGTCGTAGTACGGGGGCGTGGCCCCGTACTCGTGCAGGTCGTAGACGACATCGGGTCCGCGGTCGCGCAGGACCGCCGCCATCGCCCGCGCCTCGGCCGTCCTGAGGGCGAGGTGGTCGCGGTTGATGTCGACACCGTCGCCGTTCTCGCGGGTGTCGGCGGCGCGGCCGTCGGGGTTGGCGGTGGGGACGACGAGCACCGTGGTGCTCTTCAGGAAGCGCCGGGTCTGCTCGTCCTTGGCGTACGCCAGGTCGCGGATCGTGGTGAGGCAGGCCTCGCGCCCGGACGGCTCGTCGCCGTGCTGGCTGCACACCAGGAGGACGGTGGCGGCCGTGCGGTGCGTGCCGACCCGGACGAGCTGGAGCGGTCGGGCCTGCTTCGTGGTGCCGATCCGGGACACGGACACCCGGTCGCTCGCCTTGTCGACGGCCGCCAGGAATTCCTGCTCCTCGGGCCCGCTGGTCCAGCGTGCGCCGTCGGTCCGCTCGAATCCGGTACGCGGCGGGGCTGGTGTCGCGTACGCGGGAGCCGTCAGCAGGGGCGCGGCCAGGGCCGTGGCGGTGACCGCCACGGCCAGGGCGCGGATGCGTAAGCGGATCAACGGGCCTCCCCCGGGACCCGCTGGGCGGCGCGCGGCTCCTGTACGCCGTCGAGGACAGCCGTGCTCGGCGTCGTGGCGGAACCCGTCGTCGCCCTGGTGAAGGCGTCGGCGCCGCCGACCAGCGGGACGCGGGCCGACGTACGGGAGAGGTCCAGCGTCAGGGTCGGTGTGCTCGACGGAGGATCGATGAGGTCCTTGTCGGTGCCCGCGACGATCAGCGCGAGCCGGTGGCCCTTGGGGACGACGTGGTCGGTGGCCGCCAGGTCGAGCGTGATGGTGTACGCCGTGCCGGGGGTGAGCGGGACGCCCTTGAGGTCCGAGGCGTAGTTTCCGAGGTCGGCCCAGCCGCGGCTGAAGACGGTGTAGTCGACGTCGGTCTTGTTCGCCTGCGTCACCTTGAAGCAGGGGCTGTCGCCGGCCGTGCTCGCGCCCCAGCAGGTGCGGTCGGTGAGCGTGGTGATGCCCTCGCCGGCCGCGTTGTAGTCGCGGATGGTGTCGGGGCCGAGGTCGACGAGTACGGCGGAGAGATGGGCCGTCGAGGTCGTCGGGGTGGCGGTGACGGTCACCTTGGACGAGCCGGACAGGCGCAGGTCGTGGGTGAGCGGCTTGCTGACGAAGCCCGCCTTGTCGGGAGTCGGCTGGTCGATGTGCGCGGCCCAGTCGGTCTCGCTCAGCGCCGGGTTGTCGGTGAAGGTCTCGGTTCCGGAGTTCGTCCGCAGACCGAGGGTGCCGACGCCCGCCTGGGTGCCCGTGCCGGGGCGGAGGGTCGTCGTCTCGGTGGTGCGGGGCGGCCAGACGCGGGAGGTGACCCACTGGTCGGGGTGGCGCTCGATGTCGGCCATGGGCTCGTCGTCGATGCCGTTGTCGTAGCCGAGGAGTTCGTGGTCGAACCAGCGGTGCAGGGTGTCGACCCAGGTGGCGCGGCGGAAGTCGAACGGGTCGACGTGGCCGGTCTGGGAGAGCCAGATCTTGCGCTCGACGCCGTTCTTGGCGAGGGCGTTCCACCACTGGCCGACGTGCTTGGTGCGGACGTTGAGGTCCTGCATGCCGTGGATGAGGAAGACGCTCGCCGTGACCTTGCTCGCGTCCTTCACGTAATCGCGCTCGGTCCACAGCGAGGTCCAGTCGCCGGTGCGCGGCGCCTCGTCGACGAGCTTCTGCTGTACGGCGGCGCACTTGGCGCGGGCGTCGGGGCTGTCGACGTAGTTGGACAGCCAGTCCGGGCCGGAGTCGTAGAGCGGGGCGCCCTTGGCGAAGTAGTAGTCGTACCAAGAGGAGATGGCGCTGATCGGCACGATCGTCTTCAGGCCCTTGACGCCGGTGGCGGCCACGCCGTTGGCGATGGTGCCGTCCCAGCTCTTGCCGATCATGCCGGTCTTGCCGTTGGTCCAGGTGGCCTTGGCTGTGGCGGTGCCGGTGCGGGTGGTGTATCCCTTGGCCCGGCCGTTCAGCCAGTCGACGACCGCCTTCGCGGACTGGATGTCGGAGCGGCCGCCGACGTCCACGCAGCCGTCGGAGCGGTTGGTGCCGGCCAGGTCGACACCGACGAAGGCGTAGCCGCGCGGCACGAAGTAGTTGTCGTAGAACAGCGGCATCTGGACGACGTTGCCGTTCGCGTCGTACGTCTTCTTCTGGCTCTCGTTGCCGCGCCCGCAGCAGGAGTAGTACGGGCTGGCGTCCATGATCACGGGGATCTTGCGGCCCTGCTGGGCGAGTTCGCGCGGCCGGACGATGTCGACGGCCACGCGGTCGGTCTTTCCGTCGCTGTCGCCCTCGAGGCCGGTGTCCACCCAGACGGATTCACGGATCGCGTTCTCGTACGAGTAGATCGGGGTGCTCTCCCGCGGAGCGCTGTGTGCAGCGGACGGGGCCAGGAAAACAGCCATCAGGGCGGCCGTGGCCGCCGTCGCGAGCGATCTCCAGGTCGTGAAGCGCATGCGGCGCGCTGGTTTCGGCATGCGCGGAACGTACCCCGGTCAACTCCCGTGCAAAAGGGGGCCGGTGACGGTCGGAAAGGTAGGCGGGGCGCAGTGAGCCATGGTCGGATCTGAAAGGTCCGTGGGGCGGAATCGCTCATGTCGGCCGAATGGCGATCGTGTGACACGGGCGGCCATGGACATGACCGGGGCCACAGGGACTGAATAGGCTCCGGACAGACTTCATGCCCCGACGACTTGGAGCTTGACGTGCACCGCAGACTCATCGCCCCGGGCGCGCTCGCCGCCTCCCTCCTGCTGGCGATCCCGGCATCGGCGGCCGACTACTCGCCCGGGGCGCCGGGCATCGGCGACCCCTACTACCCGGCCTACGGCAACGGCGGATACGACGTCTCGCACTACGACCTGCGGCTCAAGTACCAGCCCCGGACGGACGAGTTGGAGGGCACGGCAACCCTCCTGGCCACCACCACACAGGATCTGTCGCGGTTCGATCTGGACTTCCTGCTCGATGTGAGCGAGGTGCGGGTGAACGGCGCGAAGGCGTCGTTCGCGACCTCGGGTCAGCACGAGCTGGAGGTCACCCCGGCGAAGCCGCTGCCCAAGGGGACGCCGATCACCGTCGTCGTCCGCTACAGCGGGGTGCCGTCCACGAAGAGCGCGTACGGCTTCTCGACCTGGCACCGCACTCCGGACGGGGCGGTCGCGGCGGACGAGCCCGAGGCGGCGTGGTGGTGGTTCCCGAGCAATGACCATCCGCTCGACAAGGCCACGTACGACGTGTCGGTGGCCGTCCCCGACGGCACCCAAGCCATCTCCAACGGCACGCTCCAGTCGACGAGTTCACGACTAGGCTGGACCCGCTACAACTGGCGTTCCAACAAGCCGCAGGCCACCTATCTCGCCACGCTCGCCCTCGGCAAGTTCGACATCACGACCAGCACGTCGGAGGGCGGCGTCCCGGTCATCAACGCCTACAGCAAGGACCTCGGCGACAACGACGGCGCGGCGCGGGCCAGTGTGGAGCGGACCGGGGAGATCGTCGACTGGCTGAGCGGCTACTTCGGGCCGTATCCCTTCAGCTCCGTCGGCGGGTACGTCCCCAACACCACCACCGGGTACGCGCTGGAGACGCAGACCCGTGTGTACTACAGCCCGCGGCAGTTCGCGAACGGCTCCAACACCTCTGTCGTCGTACACGAGTTGGCGCATCAGTGGTACGGGGACGACGTGTCGCTGAAGGGCTGGAAGGACATCTGGATCAACGAGGGCTTCGCCCGGTACGCGCAGTGGCTGTGGTCGGAGCACGAGGGCGAGGGGACGACGCTGGAACTCGCGGACTACGTGTACGCGTCGCATCCGGCGGACGACGCCTTCTGGACGGTCAAGCCCGGCGACCCCGGTCCTGACAACCAGTTCGACATCGCGGTGTACGACCGGGGGGCGCTGGCGGTCCAGGCGCTGCGCAACGAGGTCGGGGACGACGCGTTCTTCGCCATCCTGAAGGGCTGGCCGAAGGACCACGCGTACGGGAACGCGTCGGTCGGCGACTTCCAGAAGTACGCCGAGCAGGTGTCCGGCAAGCCGCTCGCCTCGCTCTTCGACACGTGGCTGTTCCAGCCGTCCAAGCCGGGGGCGCCTGCGGCGCAGGGCGCGGCGATCTCCGCGGGCTCGGGGAAGAAGGGGGTTCCTGCCCAGGCGCCTGCGCAACCGAAGTCGTGGAAGAAGATCGCCGCTACTGACTCCGTTCACTCCGGCTGAGCTGCAACTTCTCGACGCGGGCCAGGAGTTCGTCACGGCCGATGACTTCGGCCCGCGTCGACGGCACGGTGCAGGCGTGTGCACCGGCCACCGCGCCGTATAGGGCGCACCGCCGGGCTTCCTCCCCGGCCAGCCAGCCCAGGAGGAAGCCCGCGGCGAAGGCGTCGCCGGCGCCGTTGGAGTCCACCACCGGGCTGGGAGGAGTGACCGCCGGGATGTGGGTCACCTCGTCGTCCGCCAACAGGTAGGCACCGTCGGCTCCGGCCGTGGCGACGACCACCTGGGCCCGGCCCCGCTCGACGATCCGGCGCATCGTCCGCTCCGGGTCGGCCAGGGCGGTGGTGGACACGAACACGACGTCGGCGGCGTGGGCGAACGGCTCGTGGTAGGGATTGACGCCGTCCCAGTTGTGCAGGTCGGTCGAGAGAGTCACCCCGGCCTCCCGCAGCGCGGGCAGTGCGAAGGCGCACGGGTAGGTGATGGAGACATGGGCGTGGCGGCTCGCCCCCGCCAGGGCCCGGACCGTCTCCTCGGGCAGGTGGTCCGATTCCTGCGAGCGGCTCTCGTCGTACAGGGACAGCCGCCGTCCTTCGGGGTCCACGAGGTTGACCGCGCGCTTGGTGCCGCCGGGCTGGAGGACGTCGGTGAACGCGATGCCCCGGTCGCGGTGCAGTGCGCGGATCAACTCGCCCTCGTGGTCGTCGCCGATCATGTCGAGGTGGTGCGTGCGCAGGCCGAGGGTGTGCACGCCCAGCGCGACGAAGTCTCCGGTCTGGCCGGCGCGGGTCTCGATCCCGGGCCGGATCATGTAGCTGTCGGCGAAGGGGAGCGGCAGCTCGGGGACGTAGACGATCGTGTCCACGCCCGCGCCTCCGAGCACGAGGACGTCGATCTCGCGGCTGCTCATGATTGTTCCCCGATCGTCGACTTCCGTTGCCGGCAGGTGAGTCAAGCAGGCAGCCCGAGGCCGCGGCAATGACTTGCAGAATATTTCAGCAAGTCATTTCGCCTGTGGTTCCTGGCTGTTGGCGACGTGGGCCCTCGACTCCCGGACGAACTCAGTCCCCGTGGTCGTACACCGTCACCGCCAGCCCACGCTTGACCAGCCGCTCGGTGATCAGCGGCTCCACGCGGGACCATCTGCCGCCGGCCAGGCCGCAGCCGATGCGCGGCATGTGGACGGACGCGCCGAGTTCGGCGGCCTTGTCCGCGAGCAGTCCGAGCGCCGTGTCGATGGCCTCGTAGCGCACGGGTACTCCCTTGCTGCCCGTGCGTATCCCCCGCTGCCCCACCAGGTTCGTCACCCACACATAGCCCTCGACCTGCACGAACTGGGCCGCGCCCAGGCCGAAGTCGTTGTGCGCGCGGTCCCGGTGCCAGGCGCGGTACGCCTTCTCCGGCTCCGGCCAGCGGCGCGAGAGGGCGAGTACGAAGCCCTTCCCCCATCCCCCGATGTCATTGCAGACATGGGCGATCACCTTGACGCCCTTCACCGACGGAACGGTGGCGTCACCCCGGACATACATGATCCCCGACATGACGCCACCGTAGGCGCTGCCACTGACAGTCGCCTGTGAGCTGCTGATTCAGGAGCCGACGGCCCTGAACCGCCCCCTCGCGAACCCCTACTTCGTGAGCTCGCTCAGCTCGTGGCCCTCGGCCTTCGAGACGCGGCGGCGGAGCACGAACCAGCCGCCGACCAACAGGGCTTCCGAGGGCGCATCCTGCTCCAGCGGCGCGTGGACAACGACATGTGGGCCCTGCCCGGCGGTGCGATGAACTTCGGCGAGTCCCTGCCGGACTGCGCGGTCCGGGAGGTCAAGGAGGAGACCGGCTACGACGTGGAGATCACGGGCATCGTCGGCACCTACACGAACCCCCGGCACGTGTTCGCGTACGACGATGGCGAGGTCCGGCAGGAGTTCTCGATCTGCTTCCTGGCGCGGCCGGTGGCCGGACGGCTGGCCGTGTCCGAGGAGTCCACCGACGTCCGCTGGTTCGAGCCCGACCAGGTCGACGCGCTCCCTATGGTCCCCAGCATCCGGAAGCGGGTGAACGACTGGCGCAACGGCAACATGCCCGCGCTCCGGTGATCACCGTTCAGCCGGCCTCGCTCCCGCCCCACGATCATCACCTTCGCGAATCGGCCACACAGCCCACCGCGCTACCGTCAGAATCTCGCGCTTGTCTTGGCCGGAGTTGAGGCAGTCGTAGACCCGGCTCGGGCTGGCCCCGGTCGTGGACACGATCTCAAAGGCGGACCGGCCGGACGGGACCCCGGATAGGACGCGGTGGAACCGCCTTCTTGCGGTACATCTCACGTGATGATCACGGGGTGTACAGCTCCTCGATGACGTGCCTGTAGCGCTCCTGGATCGCCCTGCGGCGCAGCTTCAACGACGGGGTCAGCTCGCCCGTCTCCGGGCTCCACTCCTCGTCGAGCACCCGGTACCGCTTGATCTGTTCGGTGCGGCTGAGCCGTGTGTTGGCCCGCTCCACGGCGCAGGCGATGCCTTCGTTCAACACGGCCGGGTGGACCTCCGCCGTCAGATCCGGGACGATCAGGGCCACCAGATACGAGCGGCCGTCGCCGTGCACATAGGCCTGGTCGACGTAGGGGTGCTCCTTGAGGGTGTTCTCGACGAGCGCGGGCGAGACGTTCTTGCCCGTCGAGGTCACGATCATTTCCTTCTTGCGGTCGGTGAGCCAGAGGAAGCCGTCCTCGTCGATCCGCCCGATGTCACCTGTGGCGAACCAGCCGTCGGCGTCCCGGGCCTCCTCGACCGAGCCGTCCGCGCGCAGATAGCCGTCGAAGACGGTCGCGCCGCGCACCAGGATCTCGCCTCCCCGGCGATGCGGAGCTCGAGGCCGTCCAGGGGCCTTCCCACCGAGCCTGGGCGGAAGGCGCCGGGGCTGTTTGTGGTGGCGACCCCGATCGTCTCTGTCAGACCCCAGGCGTCCATGATCACGAGGCCGAAGCTCGCCCAGAAGGACACCACGGCCCTCGACATGGGGGCCGACGCGCTCGCCGTCCACACCAGTCGATCGAACCCGAAGAGGGCGAGCATCGGGTCGAGCCACTCTTCCTTCGCCGTGCGGTACTCCTCCTCCAGGTCCGGGTGCGGTTCCACGCCCTGTCCGCGACAGTGCACGTACGCGCGTGCGGTCGCCATCGCCTTGTCCACGGCCACGCGCCGCTCCCCGGGCAGCCCGGTCAGCACGGCCCGCAAGGCGTGCGCGAGCTTCTCCCACACGCGCGGGACCCCGAAGAACTGCGCGGGGTGCAGCTCGCGCGCGATCGCGCCCACCTGCGTGGGATCCGCGCAAAGATACACGTGCGAGGCGCGGAACACCGGCAGATAGATCCCGAGCATGCGCTCGGCGATGTGCGCGAAGGGGAGGTAGCAGAGGTGCGCGACGTGGTCGGGGAGTTCGACGAGGCGGTCGAGGGCGAGCGCGTTGAGGACGACATTGCGGTGGCTGATACGTACGCCCTTGGCGTCGCCCGTGGTGCCGGAGGTGTAGACGACGGTGAGGGGATCGGTGGAGCGCGTCTCGCGCCGGCCCTTGTCGTCGGCGGTTTCCGGCGCCTTGAGGGAGTCGTACATCTGGTCCCGCTCCGGGAGGGAGTCGTACGTTCCTTCCTGCTCCCTCAGGGAGTCGCACGTCCGGTCCCCCTCCCTCAGGGAGTCGTACGTCCGATGGGGTCCCGCCTCGGTCGCCTCCGCGACGACCAGCCGCTCCAAGGGCACCCCAGGATCGCTCAACAGCGGTTCCCAGCATGGCAGTTCACGTGCACCCTCGACGATCGCGAGGCGGGCCCGGCTGTGCCGGGCGATGTGTGCGACCTGTTCGGGGGCGGCGGTGCCGTAGACGGTCACCGGGACGGCGCCCAGGTGGGTCAGCGCCAGATCGCTCAGCCAGTGCTCGGGGCGGTTGGTCACCATCATGAGGACGTGGTCTCCGCGCTCGAAGCCGAGGGCGGTGAATCCGGCGGCGAGGACGGCGTCGCGGGCGCACCTCGCGCCAGGTGAGCGTGGTCCAGCCGTCCTCCGCACGCCAGGACAGCGCCGGCAGCTCCCCATGGTCCTCGGCGTTGCGCAACAGCAGGGCGGGGAGCGTGAGTTCGGCGGGTTCCCCGGGGAGTCGCAGGATCGTGGTCATGACCGCCTCCTGGCGCCGTCGGCTCGGTGCGCAGCGCTCCGGACGCTTTCACAACACTGGTGAGACAGCAATACTGTTGCACCGGATCGACTGTGACACCTGAACGCTGCACAGCACGGAGAGACAGGACCTGCCATGACGACGGACACCGAGGAGCCGACGCTCACCGTCGACGAGCTGGCCGCGCGGGCGGGCGTCACGGTCCGTACGGTCCGCTTCTACAGCACCAAGGGCCTGCTGCCGCCGCCCGTGATCGGCCCCCGGCGCGTGGGCCACTACAGCCAGGAGCATCTGGCCCGGCTCGCGCTCATCGAGGAGTTGCAGCACCAGGGCATGACGCTCGCCGCGATCGAGCGGCATCTGACGCAGCTGCCGCCCGGCCTGAGCGCCCATGACCTCGCCATCCACCGTGCCGTGGTGGCCTCCTGGGCGCCCGACGCGGCGGAGGACGTGACGCGTGAGGAGCTGGAGCGGCGGGCCGGGCGCTCCCTGGACAACGAGGAGTTGGACCGGCTCGCCGCGATGAACGTCATCGAGCGGACCGCGGACTCCTTCCGCGTGGACCCGGGGCTGCTGCGGCTCGGCGTACAGCTCCTCGACGTACCGCTCGCGCAGGAGACGATCCTCGCGGCGCGCACCGTCCTCATGGAGCACTCGCGGGCGGCGGCCCACGAGTTGTCCACGCTGCTGCGGGACGCGGTGGGCGAGCGCGAGTCCGTGGCGGCGGTGAAGTCGCTGTCGGCGCACATGCAGCCGCTGGTGGTGCAGGCGCTGCTGACCACGTTCCAGCGCTCCCTCAAGGAGGAGCTGCGGGAGTGGCTCAGGGAGTCCTGAGCCACTCCCCCTGCCCTACGAGACCGCCAGTCCGGCCGCGGACGCGGTGGGCGTGTCGCCGGCCGCGAGCTGCCGCAGCCGCTCGGCGTACATCCGGTCGAGCCCGGTCAGCGTGCCCGACACGGTGGTCAGGGACACGTTGTCCTGGTCCCGGTGCGTCAACGTGCCGATGTACTTGCCCTGCAGGATCACCGTCTCCTGCCTGGTGGACAGCGACGGCGTCTTGTAGTGGAAGGTCACGCTTCCGGCGCCGTACGCCTGCGTGTCGATCACCTGGAGCTTGCTGTTGCCCTGGGCATGGCTGTTCCAGGCGCGGAACGCCTTGGCGGCCGCCGACGCGTTGCGGTACACGATGACTTCGAAGCGGGCGCCCTCGCTCTTGTCGCTCGTGCTGTATCCGACGTCCCCGCGCGCCACCGCGTTCTTGCACTTGGCGGCGGGGTCCTTGCAGCTCTTCGGCCCCCGGGCGCTGGTGTACATCGTGTCGGCGACCGTGCGCAGGGCGCTCGGCATGCTGTCGGCCGGCGGCAGCACGGACTGGGCCGCCTGGGCGCCGGTCAGTGAGGTGCCGCCCGTCGAACCGCCCGTCGACCCACCGGTCGTACGGCTGCGGGACGTGGACGAGTACCCCCGGCTCTTCTTCTTGTGCTTCTTGTCCTGGCATCCCGTGAGCGCGAGCGACAGGACGAGAACGCCGACTCCGGCTCCTCGCAGCACTCGCTTGGTGGTGCACCGCACGTACGGCCCCTCCGTTGGCGTGATCATGATCTACGGCAGCCTAGGACGTCGGAGGAACCCCTCCGGTTGCGCCCGCCACCGCACGCACAAGAAACCCTCACAAGTAGGCGGATCCACCTGCCACGTTGAGGGTCTGGCCGGTCAGGAAGCCGCTGCCCTCGTCCACCACGTACAGGAGGGTGGAGACGAGGTCGGACGGCTCCTGGGTCTTCGGGACGGCCTGCTGGGCGCGGACGTGCTCGAAGCCGCCGTCCGCGCCGACGGTCTGCTCGGCGGTGGCGGTGCGCACCATGCTCGGCGCGATGGCGTTCACGGTGATGTCGTACGGCCCGAGCGCGGCGGCCAGCGCGCGCGTGAAGCCGATCAGGCCCGCCTTCGAGGAGACGTACGCGACCATCGTGGGCGGCGCGGTGAGGACGGCGGCCGACGTGATGTTCACGATCCGCCCCCAGCCCGCCACCTTCAGATACGGCAGTACGGCACGGGTCACCAGGAACGGCGCCTCCAGGTTGACGCGCATGACCCGCCGCCACTCCGCGGGGGTCGTGTCCTCGAAGGCGGACTCCGGGTAGACGCCCGCGTTGTTGACGAGCACGTGCAGCGTCCCGAACCGGTCGATGACGCGCTCCAGCGCCTCACCGACCTGCTCCTCGTCGGTGACGTCGGCGATCAACTCCACGTAGTCCAGTACCCGTTCGGCCGTCTCGTGCTGTGGTACGAGATCGATGCCCGCGACCCGGTATCCGCGCCGGGCGAGCGCGACGGCGAACTCCTGCCCGAGGCCCTGTGCCGCTCCGGTCACCCATGCGCCGAGTGTGATGACCCGTCAGGCACTCGGCAAGAGCGCATTCCACTCGCCGGAACGGCCCTGTTGCCGCGGGCGTTCACGGGGCCCACGCTGCGGGCGACCGCCCAGCGTCAGCCGTACGGGAGCCGTGCCCGATGACCGAGACCGAGCGTGCCGTGGACGACGCCGAGCACACCCGCGAACAGGGCGACGGGCGACGGAAGTTCGGGGCGCTGCCCCGGCGGCTCGGCCGTGACGAGCTGGGCGTGCTCGTCGTGCTCGGGCTACTGATCGCCGGAATCGGCATCCCCTACCCCGACTTCCTCGACAGCGACAACCTGCTCACCACCGCCCACAACTCCGTCTACATCTCGCTGATGGCGTGCGGGATGGTCTTCGCGCTCGCCATGCGCGAGGTCGACCTCTCCGTGGGCGGCACCTACGCGATGTGTCTGGTCGTCGGGGCGCTGCTGGTGCGGGACGGTACGGCGCCCTGGCTGGCGGTCCCGGTGGTGCTGGTCACCGGCGTCGTCCTCGGCGTCTTCAACGCGCTGGTGACGACGCTGCTCGCGCTGCCGTCGTTCATCGTGACGCTGGGCACGCTGATGCTCTACCGGGGCGTCGGGCTCGCCCTCGCCGACGGCAAGCAGATCACCGATCTGCCGCTCGACGACTCGTTCTTCACGCTGGCGGGCGGCGACGCGGCGGGGGTGCCGTTCGCGCTGTGGGTGCTGCTCGCCGTGGTCGTCGTGCTGGCGGTCGTGCTGACCCGGACGCGATTCGGGGCTCGGGTGCGGGCGATCGGGTCCAACCCCGACGCCGCCGCGTTCAGCGGCATCCCCGTCGTCCGCACCCGTATCCAGGCGCTCGCCCTGTCCGGGCTGACCACGTCGTGCGCGGCGACGCTCGCGCTCGCCTTCTACGGGGCCGGTGACCCGACCCTGGGCCAGGGCTACGAGTTACAGGCCATCGCCGCGTGCATCATCGGCGGCACGCCGCTTGCCGGGGGACGCGGCTCGGTGGTCGGGGCGGTGGCCGGGGCGATGATCCTGTCCGTGGTCGCCTCCGGGCTCGTCTTCTTCGAAGTACCCATCAACTGGACGTCGTTCGCGACGGGCGGGGTGATCCTCGTCGCCGTCGCGGCGGACAGCGCACTGCGCCGTACGGGACGCCGGCGCCGCTGACGTCCAAGCCCCTTTGGTACAGGGCCTGTTCGGAGCCTGCTCGGTACCTGGTCGGATCTTGTTCAGAGCCTGTTTGGAGGCCGTGATGCACCCCCGATTGCGTACGCTGCTGGCCGTGCCTGCCGCGCTGGCCCTCCTCGCCGCCGCCGGCTGCGGCAGCGGCAACGGCTCGGGCGGCGACAAGAACGGCAAGCTCGACATGGGCATCGCCGTGGCCAACATCAGCCTGAACTTCGCCCACGAGATGGTCCTCGGCGCGGAGAGCGCGGCGAGCCACGAGGGGAACGTGAACTTCAAGGCGGTCGGGCCGCCCAACACGGACGGGCCCGCCGAGGTGCAGCTCTTCCAGAACCTCACCGCCCGCGCCAAGGACGGCATCGTCCTGGAGAACCTCGACCCGCCGATCTTCACCCGGCCCGCCGCGCGCGCCGTCGACCAGGGCATCCCGATCGTCGCCCTGGACACCTCGCCGACCGATGGCAGCAAGGTCGACTTCTATGTGGGCAACGACAATTACGCGCTCGGCGAGCTGATGGCCAAGGAGGCGCTGAAGCGGCTGGGCGACGATCCGAAGGGGCAGATCGTCATCGGCGTGCCCAACCCCGGGACTCCGGTGCTGGACAACCGGGCCAAGGGCATGGCCGACACCTTCGCGAAAGAGGCCCCGAACGTCAAAGTCCTGGGCCCCTTCCAGACGTACAGCGATCCCGGGCAGAACTACAGCTCCTGGTCGGCGCAGGCGAACGCGCACCCCAAGGCACTCGCCTTCCTCGGTGTCGGTGACGCCGACAGCTACAACCTCGCGAAGATCAAGAAGGCCGAGAACGGCAGCTGGCTCACGGCCGGCTTCGATGTCGACCCGAAGACCCTCGACGCGGTCAAGGACGGCTCGAACTTCGTCACCATCGACCCGCAGCACTTCCTCAAGGGCTACCTCTCCACGGCGATGCTGATCGAGGCCGTGCGCGACCACCACGGCAAGCTGCCCAAGGGCTGGTTCCTGTCCCCCGGCAGGGTCGTCGACAAGTCCAACATCGACGAGATCATCACGCGGCAGAAGTCCGCCACGGCGGCGTACGACTGGTACAAGCCAACGATCGACAAGCTGCTCGGCGACCAGAAGGCCCAGCTCAAGCCGCTGAAGGACGCGCGCTGAGATGAGTGACGGCGACATGCTCGTGGCGCGGGACGTGGTCAAGTCGTACGGCGGGGTCAGGGCCCTGGACGGAGCGGGCATCAGACTGCGCGGCGGCGCGGTCCACGCGCTGGTCGGCGAGAACGGGGCGGGCAAGTCGACGCTCGTACGGATCCTGTCGGGCACGGTGGCGCCCGACGCCGGGACGGTACGGCTCGCACAGGAGGCGCGGGCGGGTGGAATCGCCGTCGTTTCACAGGAGTTGAGCCTCTTTCCCGACCTCACCGTCCGCGAGAACCTTTACCCCCATCGCCCGCCGCGCCGCTATGGCCTGCTCGACCGGGGCGCCATGGACCGCGCCGCCCGCCCCGTCCTCGCCGAGCTCGGACTCGATGTCGACCCCGGCACAATCCTCGGCGAACTCCCCCTGGCCGACCAGCAGTTGACCGAGATCGCGCGGGCACTGCTGCGGCGCCCCAAGGTCCTGGTGCTCGACGAGCCGACCTCCGCGCTGTCGGCCGCCGCCGTGGACCGCCTCGAACGGGTGCTGCGCACCCTCACCGGGCGGGGCATCGCGATCCTGTACGTCACCCACTTCCTGGAGGAGGTGATGCGCTTCGCGCAGCGTGTGACCGTACTCCGGGACGGTCAGGTCGCGCTGTCCGGGGCGCGACGGGAGGACGTGGACGTGCCGGAGCTGGTGACGGCGATGCTGGGCGGTCAGCCTCCGCAGCCCGTACGCCGTTCGCGCGCCGTCGGCGACGGTCCACCGCCGGTGGTGCTGTCCGGAGTGAGCGTCCCGGGGCGGCTCGCCGACGTCACCTTCACCGTGCGCGCGGGCGAGGTGGTGGGCGTGGCCGGGCTCCAAGGGGCCGGCCATCTCGCCGCGTTGGAGGTGGTGTGCGGGCGTACGGCGATCTCGGCGGGGCGTGTCGACGTGGGCGGCCGCGGGCTGCCGCACTCGCTACGGGCCGCGGTTCGCGCGGGGGTCGCGTTCGTGCCCAGCGATCGCAAGCGGTACGGGCTGATGGCCGAGCGGATGGTGTGGGAGAACGCGACCGCTGTGAGCTGGCTGGCGCTGGGGCGCGGCGGCATGGTGCCTTCGCGGGGTGAACTGGTCCGCCGGACTGGCGACTTGACCGGTCGGCTGCGGCTGCGTGGTGGTCCGTACGACGTCGTGGCCCGGCTCTCCGGCGGGAACCAGCAGAAGGTCGTCTTCGCCAAGTGGCTTGCCACCGAGCCCCGCGTGGTCGTGCTCGACGATCCGACCCGAGGGGTCGATGTCGGCGTCCGAGCTGAAATGCACCGCATCGTGGGCGAGTTGGCGGCGGGCGGGGCGGCAGTGCTGATCGCCTCGACCGATCATGCGGAGCTGACGGAGGTGTGCGATCGGGTGCTGGTGTTCGTGCGGGGGAGGATCGTGGGCGAGGTGCGGGGGGAGGGGCTTACGGAGCATGCGTTGGCGGTGGCGGTGCAGTCGGGGGTGACACGGCCGGGGTGGCGGTGAGGCCGCCCCGCTCAGGGCCAAGCAGTTCACCCGGTCAGGCCGAAAGCGTGCGGGTCAGCGCACGTGCCGCCGCGCACACCCTGGCGCCGATGCGTTCCACGTCCAGGCGGCGGGTACCGCCGGTGACCGAGATCGCGGCG
The DNA here is from genome assembly GCF_042894545.1 of Streptomyces sp. NPDC001530. Lineage (NCBI taxonomy): Bacteria > Bacillati > Actinomycetota > Actinomycetes > Kitasatosporales > Streptomycetaceae > Streptomyces > Streptomyces sp. NPDC001530. The sequence continues at coordinate 372,835 of NZ_JBIAVS010000008.1, read as the reverse complement.
ATGGGGCGTGCGCCGCGACCGTGTTCATAGACGGGGGCCGCGACGGCCGAGATACCGGCCTCGGCCTCCTCCAGGTTGATGCCGAAGCCGCGCGCCCGGGTCGCGGCCAGGTCCCGGGCGAGCTGGCCGGGCAGGACGAGGGTGCGCGGGGTGAGTCGGGGCAGCGTGAGGTGCGGCGGCCGGGGAGCGTGAGCGAGGAAGACCTTGCCGGTCGCGGTGCAGTGCGCGGGCAGTCGGCCGCCGGTGCGGGAGACGATCGGGGTGGCGCGGCGGCCGGTGATCTTCTCCAGGAAGAGTGTGTCGGGCCCGTCGGGCACGGCGAGGTGCACGTTCTCGTGGGTCTCCTCGTGCAGGTCGCCGAGGTAGGGCAGCGCGGCGTCGCGCAACTCCCGTGCGGACGGGGCCGATTGGCCGAGCACGAAGAGGGCGAGACCGATTCGGTAACGGCCGTCGGGGGTGCGCTCGACGAGTCCCAGCCGGACGAGCTCGCCGATCAGGCGGTGGGCGCTCGGCTTGGGCAGCCCGGTACGCAGGGCCAGCTCGGCGAGGCTCAGCGCGCCCTCGGATTCCCCACAGGCGCGCAGCAGCGCCGCCCCGCGCGCGAGCACCGACTTGGGCGCCGGACCGTCCGTCATGGACCGATGGTGGTCGCTTCCGGGAGGGGGTGACAAGGTGTGGGTCACCGCGAGTGGCTCAGCAACGCGGAACCGGCTTGCTGTATGACGTGTTGCTGGGTGTCGCCACGTAGTAGTCCGACACGTAGTGCCCGTTGTCCAGCCGGTCCCAGACCTTGGTCGTGCCGACTGTCGAACCGGCGCGCTGGCATGTGACCCACGCCAGCGCCCCGTTGGGGGAGGTACCGACGGCGGTGTACCCGCTGCCGGGGCCGCTGCGTTCGGTCAGGCCGCCCGTGGCGGTCACCTGGTAGGGGTAGGTGCAGCGGGGCAGGGGCGAGCTGTAGCCGGTGTTGGACGGCGTGCTGACGTAGTAGTCGGAGACGTAGCCGCCGTTGCTCAGCTTGTCCCACACGGTCGTGGTGCCGACCTTGGAGCCGGGCGCCTGGCAGATGACCGCGAGGGACGAGCCGGGGGCGTAGGTGGCGGCGACCGGGTAGCTCGTCGACGGCCCGGTCCGTGCGTTGAGCGCCGTCGCGCTCGTCACCTTGTAAGGGTAGGCGACCGTGGCCACCGGAGCGTCGAGCCGGTCGTTGTCGATGTTGACCGTGACACCGTCGTAGGTCTCGTCGTGGCCGCCACGGTACTGCTTGGCGCGCTGGTGGACGGCCCACTTGGAGTCGGCGATGCCGGTCCAGCCGGTGAGGGAGTCGACGCCGTCGTAGCGCGCGATCCACAGGGTGTCCGGACGGGCGTACGCCGTCGAGGTGTAGACGTCGGCGAGCTGCTTGGCGCCGAGGTTGAGGTTCATGTAGACGCCGGAGACGTAACCGACCCGGTGCAGTTCCTTGGTCCAGGCCGAGGCGTAGGTCAGTACGGCGGTACGGCACGTGCTGTCGGTCTGGGTGTAGTGCTCGATGTCGTTGTAGAGGGCGCTGCCGGGCAGCATGCCGAGGGACTTGGCCGCCGTGATCGCCTCCTGGGCGGCGGCGGTGCCCTGCGACTTGGCCGTCGCGGGGCTGGTGCTGATCTTGGCGTCGGTCGGGCGGGCTCCGCACGGCGGTTGCAAGCCCTTGTGGATGGGCAGCAGACGCCACTTCAACTGCGACACGGAGGCCACCCAGGAGGCGGTCAACTGCGGCTGGGCGCATGTGCGGTTGATGCCGGAGACGTACACGCCGAGGGCGCGGTACGGCGAGGCGTTCCAGGCCTGCACGGTGGACAGGGGCGGAGCGGTGCAGGCGTCGAAGGCACGTCCGGAGTACCGGGTGGCACTCGCACCCGCCGGATAGCCGACCGGCGTGGCCGGTTCGGCCGCGGCGACGGGGGCGAACACGAGGGCGGCGGCACCGCCCAGGACGCACGCGGACGAGGCGGCGAGAATTCTTCGCGGGGCTGAACGCGGGTACGGCATGATGACCCCCCGGGGCGGTGCGCTGCAGTTCTCTCAGGTTCACCGTCCGTCCTGGACACGTCCATACGCCGATCAGCCTGGTCCATGGACCGCCCCGCTCCCTCACGGCGGCCGGTGGGCCCGGGCGCCTCCCGGCCGCGGCCCGTCACGTCCGTAGCGGTACGTCGACCAGCAGCGGCCGCGTCAGCTTCCCTGCCCCCGCGACCAGTTCTCGCAGCTGATCCGCACTGTCCGCCCGTACCGCGTCCACCCCGAAGAAGCGTGCCACCTGCGTGAAGTCCAGCTGCCCCAGCTCGGTGCCGGGGCACACGCCGCGGCCGCCCCTCGCCTCGTACGTGTCCTGGAGCGTGCGGTAGACGCCGTTGCTCAACACCACGAACAGGACGGGCGCCGACTGCCGTGCCGCGCTCCACAGGCCCTGGATGCCGAACAGGGCGCAACCGTCGCCCAGGACGGCGACGACGGGCCGGCCGGGCTCGGCGAGCGAGCGGCCGACCGCGGCGCCGATGCCCCAGCCCAGGCCGCCGCCGACGGTGTGGGTGTAGCTGCCGGGGCGGTCGAGGCGGATGAGGCGACGGAGCAACAGGCCGACGGTGATGGCCTCTTCGACGACCACGGCGTCCGGCGGCAGGCCGCGCGCGACCGCGTGTGCGGCGGCCCAGGGGGCGAGCGGGGCCGGGGAGTAGGCGGCGCGGGCGGCGGACTCGGCGCGGTCGCGTTCGGCGGTGTGGCGCTCACCGGCGCGCAGGGTGCGGGACTTGGCGGTGCGGTCGGGGACGCGGTCGCGCAGGAGCTCGGCGAGGCGGTGCAGGGACGGGCCGAGCGCGCCGACGAGACCGGCGTCGGCGGGGAAGTTGCGGCCGATCTCGTCGGGGTCGGAGTCGAGATGGACGACCGTGAGGCCGGGCGGCAAGGCGGGTCCGGGGCTGTAGTGGTGGGGCGTGAAGGCGTGGGCCCCGGCGATCAGGACGGCGTCGTACGGGGCGAGGGCTGCGCGGATGGCGTCGTGGCGGGGCGGCAGCATCCCGGCGTACAGGGGGTGCGTGGTCGGGAAGTTCAGGCAGTCGGCCATCGGTTGGTGGTGGACGGTCGCGCCAAGGGCCTCGGCCGCCAGGACGAGCGCGCCCATCGCGTCCTCGCGGCCCACGCCGTCCCCGGCGACGATCGCGGGGCGGGCGGCGGCGCCGAGCAGGACGGCGGCCCGGTCGAGGCCGACGGCCGGTCCGGGTCGTGGCGGGGGTGTGCGGGCGGGCACCTCGACCTCCGTGTCCTCCGTGAGCAGATCCATGGGGAGGGAGAGGAACACCGGTCCGGCGGGCGGCCGTACGGCCTGGGCGAAGGCGCGGCGTAGGGCGAGCGGGAGGTCGTGGGCGTGCTGGACGTCGTACGTCGCCTTCACGGCGGGCGCCGCCAGGCCGACGAGGTCGCCGGAGAGCATCGGGTCCTGCTGGAGGTGGCGGCGGTCCTGCTGGCCAGCCGTGACGACGAGCGGGGTGCGGGAGCGGCGGGCGTTGAGCAGGCCGATCAGGCCGTTGGCGAGTCCGGCGGCGATGTGCAGGCTGACGAAGGCGGGGCGGCCGGTGCCGCGGGCGTAGCCGTCGGCCATGGCGACTACGGCGCCCTCGTGCACGCCGAGGACGTACTCGGGGACGTCGGCGGCGGACAGGGCCGCCAGGAACGGCAGTTCGGTGGTGCCGGGGTTGCCGAAGACGCGGTCCACGCCCTCGCCGCGCAGGATGGCCAGGACGGCGAGGGCGGGTCGGCATCCCATGGGGGCTCCTCGTGGGGACGGGGACCGTGCGACCGGGCGGCGTACTGCGCGACCGGTTCGCCGGTCAGCGTCCGGGTCCCGTCCCCGCGAGGGCAAGAGCGCCGTGTCGCTGAGCGGTACGTCAGCGCGCGTCGGTGAACGTCTCCCCCTGCTCCGCCTTCTCCACCAGCAGCGCGGGCGGCGTGAACCGCTCCCCGTAGCGCTCGGCGAGTTCACGCGCGCGTGCCACGAATCCGCGCAGTCCACCCTCGTATCCGTTGATGTACTGCAGCACGCCGCCCGTCCAGCCGGGGAAGCCGATCCCGAAGATGGACCCGATGTTGGCGTCGGCGACGGAGGTCAGCACGCCTTCCTCCAGGAGCCGGACGGTGTCCAGCGCCTCGGAGAGGAGCATGCGCTCCTGCATGTCCTTGAAGGGGATCTCGTAGCCCGGCTTGGTGAAGTGCTCGCGCAGCCCCGGCCACAGCTTCCCGCGCTTGCCGTCCTCGGCGTAGTCGTAGAAGCCCGCGCCGCCGCTGCGCCCGGTGCGGCCGAACTCGTCGACCATGCGGTCGATGACGGCCTCGGCCGGGTGCGTCTGCCAGGTGCCGCCCGCCTCCTCGACGGCCTGCTTCGACTCCTTGCGGATCTTGCGCGGCAGGGTGAGCGTCAGCTCGTCCATCAGCGACAGGACCTTGGCCGGGTAGCCGGCCTGGGCGGCGGCCTGCTCGATCGACGCGGGCTCGATGCCCTCGCCGACCATGGCGACGCCCTCGTTGATGAAGTGCCCGATGACGCGGGAGGTGAAGAAGCCGCGCGAGTCGTTGACGACGATCGGGGTCTTCTTGATCTGCCGTACGAGGTCGAAGGCGCGCGCCAGTGCCTCGTCGCCGGTCCGCTCGCCCTTGATGATCTCGACGAGCGGCATCTTGTCGACGGGCGAGAAGAAGTGCAGTCCGATGAAGTCGTTCTGCCGGTCGACGCCCTCGGCGAGGACCGTGATCGGCAGGGTCGAGGTGTTGGAGCAGAGCAGCGCGTCGGGCTCGACGACGTTCTGGATCTCCTGGAACACCTTGTGCTTGAGCGCCGTGTCCTCGAAGACGGCCTCGATCACGGCGTGGCAGCCGGCCAGGTCGTTCGGGTCGGCAGTGGGCGTGATGCGGGCGAGGAGGGCGTCGGCCTGGTCCTGGCTGGAACGTCCCCGGGAGACGGCCTTGGCGCAGAGCTTCTCGGAGTAGCTCTTGCCCTTGGCCGCCGCCTCCGCCGAGACGTCCTTGAGGACGACGTCGATGCCCGCGCGGGCGCACGAGTAGGCGATGCCCGCGCCCATCATCCCGGCGCCGAGGACGGCCACCTTGCGGACCTGGCGCGGCTCGATGCCCTGGGGCCGGTTGGCCCCGGAGTTGACCGCCTGGAGATCGAAGAAGAACGCCTGGATCATGTTCTTCGAGGTCTGCCCGGTGACCAGCTCGGTGAAGTAGCGCGCCTCGATGATCAGCGCGGTCTCGAAGTCGACCTGCGAGCCCTCGACGGCCGCCGCGAGGATGTTGCGCGGGGCCGGGTAGGGGGCGCCGTTCAGCTGCTTCTTCAGGTTGGCCGGGAAGGCGGGCAGGTTGGCGGCGAACTTCGGGTTCGACGGCGTACCGCCCGGGATCTTGTAGCCCGGCTTGTCCCAGGGCTGCTGGGACTCGGGGTTGGCGTCGATGAAGGCGCGTGCCTTGGCGAGCATCTCCTCGGGCGTGGCGGCCAGGTCGTGGACCAGGCCGTTCTCCAGGGCGCGCCGCGGCGAGTACTGGGTGCCTTGGAGCAGCACCTTCAGCAGGGCGTCCGCGATGCCCATGAGGCGGACGGTGCGGGTGACGCCGCCGCCGGCGGGCAGCAGGCCGAGGGTGACCTCGGGCAGGCCGATCTTGGAGCCGGGCGCGTCGAGGGCGATGCGGTGGTGGGAGGCGAGGGCGATCTCGTAACCGCCGCCGAGCGCGGCGCCGTTGATGGCGGCGACGACCGGCTTGCCCAGGGTCTCGATGCGGCGCAGGCAGGACTTGATGTCCGTCCCGAGGTCGAAGGCCTGCTGGGCGTCCTCCGGGCCGGCCTTGATCATGTCCTTGAGGTCGCCGCCCGCGAAGAAGGTCTTCTTGGCGGAGGTGTAGATGATGCCGCGGATGGAGTCCTTCTCGGCCTCGGCGCGGTCGGCGATCGCCGCGATGGAGTCCTTGAAGGCCTGGTTCATGGTGTTGGCCGACTGGTTGGGGTCGTCGAGGATGAGGGTGACGACGCCGGTCTCGTCCTGTTCCCAGCGGATGGTGGTGCTCTCGGTCATGGGGAGGGTCTCCGGTCTCCGTTGAAGTCTGTCGGTCCGCTGGGGAGTTACAGGCGCTCGATGATGGTGGCGATGCCCATGCCGCCGCCCACGCACAGCGTGGCGAGGCCGTAGCGCTTGTCCTGGCGCTCCAGTTCGTCGACGAGGGTGCCGAGGATCATCGCGCCGGTCGCGCCGAGCGGGTGGCCCAGCGCGATCGCGCCGCCGTTGACGTTGATCTTGTCCAGGGACAGGCCCATGTCCTTCGCGAACCGCAGCACGACCGCGGCGAAGGCCTCGTTGATCTCGACGAGGTCGATGTCGTCGATGGTCAGTCCGGCCTTGGCGAGCGCCTTGCGGCTCGCGGGCGCGGGCCCGGTCAGCATGATGGTGGGCTCGGAGCCGGAGACGGCCGCGGAGACGATCCGCGCGCGCGGGGTGAGGCCGTAGCGCTCGCCGACCTCCTTGGAGCCGATGGCGACGAGGGAGGCGCCGTCGACGATGCCGGAGGAGTTGCCCGCGTGGTGGACGTGGTCGATCTCCTCGACCCAGTGGTACTTCTGCAGCGCCACGGCGTCGAATCCGCCCAGCTCGCCGATGTCGGCGAACGACGGCTTCAGCTTGCCGAGCGAGTCGGCGGTGGTGCCGGGGCGCAGGTGCTCGTCGTGGTCGAGGATGACGAGACCGCTGCGGTCCGTCACGGGGACGACGGACTTCTCGAAGCGCCCGTCCTTCCAGGCGGCGGCAGCGCGCTCCTGGGAGAGAGCCGCGTACTCGTCGACGTCCCGGCGCGAGAAGCCCTCAAGGGTGGCGATGAGGTCGGCGCCGATGCCCTGCGGCACGAAGTTGGTGGCCATGTTGGTCATCGGGTCGGCGAACCAGGCGCCGCCGTCCGAGGCCATCGGCACCCGGGACATCGACTCGACGCCGCCGGCGAGTACCAGGTCCTCCCAGCCCGAGCGGACCTTCATCGCCGCCATGTTGACCGCTTCCAGGCCCGAGGCACAGAAGCGGTTCTCCTGGACGCCGGCCACCGTGTCGGGCAGTCCGGCGGCGATCGCGGCGATCCGGGCGATGTCGGAGCCCTGGTCGCCGACGGGGCCCACGACGCCGAGCACGATGTCGTCGATCGCGGCCGGGTCGAGCCCCGGGAAGCGGCGCTGGACCTCGTGGATGAGCCCGACGACCAGGTCGATGGGCTTGGTGCCGTGCAGGGCGCCGTTCGCCTTGCCGCGGCCGCGCGGGGTGCGGATCGCGTCGTACACGTACGCTTCGGTGCTCACTGATCAAGCCTTTCAAGGGGGCTGAGGGCAAGAGGGTTAGCCGAGCAGGGAACGGCCGATGATCTCCTTCATGATCTCGGTGGTCCCGCCGTAGATGGTCTGGATACGTCCGTCGGTGAAGGCCCTGGCGACGCGGTACTCGGTCATGTAGCCGTAGCCTCCGTGCAGTTGCAGACAACGGTCAGCTACCCGCTTCTGCAGCTCGGTGGCCCACCACTTGGCCATGGAGGCGTGTACTGCGTCGAGTTCGCCGTTCGCGTGATCGACGATGCAGCGGTCGAGGAACGTGCGGGTGACGGCGCACTCGGTGGCCATCTCGGCTATCTCGAAGCGGATGTGCTGGAGCTTGGCGAGCGGCCGCCCGAACGCCTCGCGCTCCTTGACGTACTCGGTGGTGATCTCCAGCAGATACTCGGCGGCGGCGATCCCGGCGACGGCGATCCCCATGCGTTCCTGCGCGAGGTTCGTCATCAGATGCACGAAGGCGCCGTTCAGCTCGCCGAGCAGGTTCTCCTTGGGGACGCGTACGTCGTTGAAGAACAGCTCGGCCGTGTCCTGGGACTTCTGGCCGATCTTGTCGAGGTTGCGGCCGCGCTCGAAGCCCTCCATGCCGCGCTCGACGACCAGCAGGGAGAGCCCGTGTGCACCGCCTTCGGGAGTCGTCTTCGCCACGACGATCACCAGGTCGGCCAGGATGCCGTTGGAGATGAAGGTCTTGGAGCCGTTGAGCAGCCAGTGGTCGTCCTTGTCCTCGGCATGCGTCTTGATGCCCTGGAGGTCGGATCCGGCGCCGGGCTCGGTCATGGCGATCGCCGTGATCAGCGAACCGTCGCAGAATCCGGGCAGCCAGCGCCGCTTCTGCTCCTCGGTGGCCAGGTCCGTCAGATACGGCCCGATGATGTCGTTGTGCAGCCCGAGGGCGAGCCCGGCGGCTCCCGCGCGCGTGAACTCCTCGGAGAGTACGGCGCTGTAGCGGAAGTCGGCGTTGCCGCCGCCTCCGTACTCCTCGGGCGCGGCGAGCCCGAGCAGCCCCTGCTTGCCTGCCGCCCGCCAGGCGTCGCGCGAGACGATGCCGTCCTTCTCCCACTGCTCGTAGTGGGGCAGCACCTCCTTGGCGAGGAAGGTGCGCACGGTCTCGCGGAACGCGTCGTGCTCGGCGGTGAAGATCTGCCGCTTCATGCGGGAAACGCCCTCCTAGAGCCAGCCCTTGACGGTTTCGATCAGCCGGGCCGGTTCCGGGCCGACGGGAATGACGTTGAGCATCGTCACGCCGGCCTCGCGGAAGGCCTCGACGCGCTCGCGGACGTAACTCTCGGGCCCGCACAGCGACATGAGCTCGCAGAACTCGTCCGGCACGGCGGCCTCGGCCTCCTTCTTCCTCCCGGAGAGGTACAGCTCCTGGATGAGCCGTGCCTCCTTCTCGTAGCCGTACGCCACCGCGAGGTCGTTGTAGAAGTTCTTGCCGGGCGCGCCCATGCCTCCTACGTAGAGGGCGATTTTGGGCCGTGCGAGGTCGCGTACGGCAGCCGCGTCCTCGCCGATGGCGAGCAGTCCGCCCGCGACGGTCCGCAACGGGCCGAGGGCCGGGTCCCGGCGTGCGGCGCCCTCCGCGAGCGCGGTGCCCCACACCTGGTGGGCCTTCTCCGGGATGAACAGGGTGGGCAGCCAGCCGTCGGCGACTTCGGCGGTCATCCGGACGTTGGCGGGGCCCAGCGAGGCGACGTACAGCGGTACTTCGGGGCGTAGCGGTTTGGTGAGGATCTTCAGGGGCTTGCCCAGGCCGCCGGGGCGGGGCATGTCGGTGATGCCGTGGTGGTCGATGACCTCGCGGCGCAGGATGCGGCGGGTCAGCTCGATGGCTTCGCGGGTCCGGCCGAGCGGCTTGTCGTACGCCTTCCCGTGCCAGCCCTCGACGACCTGCGGGCCGGAGGCGCCCAGGCCGATGATGGCGCGGCCGCCTGAGATCGCGTCGAGCCCGGCGGCCGTCTGGGCGATGAGGGCGGGGGTGCGCGAGTAGACGTTGAGGATCGCGGCGCCGATCTTCATGCGTGCGGTGCGGGCGGCCAGATAGCCCATGATCGTGGGCGAGTCGAAGCCGTAGGCCTCGGCGACCCAGACGGCGTCCAGACCCGCGGACTCCAGTGCGGCGACCTCGTCGGCGGCCTGCCGGGGGTCGCCCGCGTAGTCGAGCGGGAGGGAGAGCTCCATCAGTCAGTCTCCAGCCTTCATCGGGTGGCCGTCGTTCATCGGGTCGTGGTCCTTCATCAGGTGGGGCACGCCCCAGTCGCGGGCCACGTCGGCCGTGTCGGCTCCCGGCTGGGCGGGACCGCTGCGGACGGCGGTGTGGGAGACGGAGAAGCGGGGCGCGGGGGCCGGCTGGGTGATGCCCCCGTGGTCGACGAAGGTGCCGCGGGCGGCGAGATGCGGGTGGGCTGGCGCCTCACGCAGTGACAGAACCGGTGCCACACACGCGTCGGAGCCCTCGAAGACCGCCGTCCACTCGTCTCTGGTACGGGTCTTGAAGCGGGCGGCGACCGTCTCACGCAGCTCGCCCCAGCGGGCCAGGTCCTTGTGGGCCGAGGCCAACTCCTCGATGCCGAGCAGGTCCACGAACTCGTCGTAGAACTGCTGCTCCAGGGCGCCCACCGCCATGTACTGGCCGTCGGCCGTCTCGTACGTCCCGTAGTAGGGGCAGCCGCCGTCCAGGAGGTTGGCGCCGCGCCGGTCCTGCCAGCCGCCGGCGGCGAGCATGCCGTGGATCATCGCGGCGAGGTGCGCGGCGCCGTCGACGATGGCCGCGTCCACGACCTGTCCGGCGCCGGTCGCGCGGGCGTGGTGGAGCGCGGCGAGGACGCCGACGACGAGGTAGAGCGAGCCGCCCGCGTAGTCGCCGACGAGGTTCGCGGGGACCGTGGGCGGCTCGTCCGGACCACCGATCATGCCGAGGGTGCCGGTGAGCGCGATGTACGCGATGTCGTGTCCGGCGCGCCGGGCGAGCGGACCCTCCTGGCCCCAGCCGGTCATCCGCCCGTAGACGAGCTTCGGATTGCGGGCGTGGCAGGCCTCGGGTCCGACGCCGAGGCGCTCGGCGACGCCGGGGCGGTAGCCCTCGATGAGGATGTCGGCGCGTTCGGCCAGGTCGAGGACGCGGTCCGGGCCGTCCGCGCTCTTCAGGTCGATGATCACGGAGCGCTTGTTGCGGTTGGTGACGTCGTACTCCGGGTTGATCGCGAGCCCCGCGCCGCCGGGCCGGTCCACCCGGACGACGTCCGCGCCGAGGTCGGCGAGGAGCATCGCCGCGAACGGGCCGGGGCCGATGCCCGCCAGCTCGACGACGCGCAGCCCGGCGAGCGGGCCGTGCCCGGGCGTCCCTGCCACTGCCATCAAGCCCCCAGCACTGTGACACTACTGATGTGACATCAGCGATGTTAAGAACGTGTTCCACATCGGGCAAGCCCTTGACGAGCAAGCGCTTAGTTAAATTCCCGGGTGCAGATCGTGAGAAAGAGGGACAAAACGGGGCGTGTCAGCGCTCGTCCAGCTCCGCGATCAGCTTCTTCGGCGCGATCACGCGGTAGCTCTCCTCGACCCAGTCGCACAGCAGCTCCGCGGCCGGAGCGCCCCGCTCCTCCAGGGGTATGCGCACCCAGCCGGAGCTGCCGAGGCCGTATCCGGCGGGCTCGGCGCCGGGCGAGGCGAGGGCGTGGGCGTGCGCGGCCTCGTCCTTGAGCTTGAGGGTGACGCCCAGCGGATAGCGGCCGTCGTCGACGCCGAGGAAGACGAACACCTTCTTGTTCACCTTCGCGACGGTCTCGCCCCAGGGGAACTCCTCCGCGGCGCCGGGCAGGCCGAGGGCGAACTCGCGTACCTTCTCCCACTTTTTCAGGGCGTTCTTCGGCACGGCCACGACTACCTCCGACCTCTTCGTCCGACCTCATCGTTCGGCTGCTCGTACCTCACGCTAGCCTCAGCCACCGACAACGGCGCTTCGCGCACGGCAGTGGGGGAACCGCCCGCTCGAGCGCAGCCGAGAGTGGGGAGTGTCATGAGCAGGCCAAATGGGACGGATCGCACGTACGACATCGTGCTTTTCGGGGCCACGGGGTTCGTCGGAGAGCTCACCGCGGAGTACCTCGCCGCGCACGCGCCCGAGGGGCTGCGGTGGGCGATCGCGGGGCGGAGCGCCGAGAAACTGGAGCGGCTGCGGGAGCGGCTGGCCGGCACCCCCGGTGTACTTCAGGCCGACGTGGCCGATCCTGAGTCGCTGCGCGAACTCGCCCGGCACGCGCGCGTGGTGGCCACGACGGTGGGGCCGTACCTCACCTACGGCGAGGAACTGGTCGCCGCCTGCGCGGACGCCGGGACGGACTACGTGGACCTCACCGGTGAGCCCGAGTTCGTGGACCTGATGTACGTCCGCCACGACGCCCGCGCGCGGGAGACGGGGGCGCGGCTCGTGCACGCGTGCGGCTTCGACTCGATTCCGCACGACCTGGGCGCGTACTTCACGGTGCGGCAGCTTCCCGAGGGTGTGCCGCTCGCGGTCGACGGATTCGTCCGCTCCCAGGCGATGTTCTCGGGCGGCACCTTCGCCTCGGCGCTCAACCAGTTCTCGCGCGGTCGGCACATGCTCGCCGCCGCGCAGGACCGCAAGCGGCACGAGCCGCGGCTGATGGGACGGCGGGCACAGGCGCCGCTGAGCGCTCCGCGGTTCGCCAAGGAGGTCGGGGCGTGGGCGCTGCCGCTGCCCACGATCGACGCCCAGGTGGTGCAGCGGTCCGCGCGGGCGCTGGAGCGGTACGGGCCTGACTTCCGCTACCGCCACTACGCGGCCGTCGAGCGGCTGCCGTTCGCCCTGGGCGGGGTCGCGGCGGTGGGCGCGGTCTTCGCGGCGGCTCAACTGCCACCCGCGCGCCGCTGGTTGTCCGACCGGATCAAGCCCGGGGACGGGCCGAGCGTTGCGCGGCGCGCGAAGAGCTGGTTCTCGGTGCGGTTTGTGGGCGAGGGCGGCGGGCGGCGCGTCTTCACCGAGGTCGCGGGCGGCGATCCCGGCTACGACGAGACCGCCAAGATGCTCGCGGAGTCCGCGCTGTCCCTCGCCCTCGACGACCTGCCGAAGACGTCCGGGCAGGTCACGACGGCGGTGGCTATGGGCGACGCGCTGATCGAACGCCTCCGCGCGGCGGGGATCACGTTCCGGGTGGCGGCAACCCGGTGACCACGGCCCGTCAGGACGACCAGCCCGTCACCGTGTAGATCATCCCGCCGATCCAGGCGAGTCCGGCGATCACGGCGAGGACCAGTGCGGCCATCACGGCGCGTTCGACGGGCTGGGCGGGGTGGGCGGCGGGCTTCGGGGCACGGTGCGTCGTCATGGGGCACAGCCTGCCGATCATGGGGGTGCCGCCACATCCGTACAGGTACTCAGAACACGTACTCAGAAGACGTGCCCAGTCGGCGCATCAACAGGCCGGGCCCCTCAGGCAGTTGCTTCCCGCAGGGCCCGCCTGCACAGGGAGTCCGCGCGGCGGGTCGACTCCGGGAGGCGGTACTTCGGGGTGAGGGTGAGCGTGTGCGCGCACGCGTTGGCGAGGCTCACGCGGTGGCCGACGGACACGAACACCGGCTTGATGCCGTCCTGTGTGCGCAGCGCGCGGCCGACTTCCTCGGCGCCGGCCTGGAGGGGGGACGCGCTGCCGCGCCGGGCGCCGGGCTCGTCGTACGAGAAGGTGAAGGGGTTCTTGGCCACGCCGATCGTGGGGAGCCCGGTGAGGACGCCGAGGTGGCTGGCGAGGCCGAAGCGGCGCGGGTGGGCCAGGCCGTAGCCGTCGCAGACGACGAGGCCGGGGGCGCAGGGCAGGGCGTCGAGCGCGGCCAGGACGGTCGGGATCTCGCGGAAGGCGAGCAGCCCCGGAACGTAGGGGAAGGAGACCTGGCCGACGGCGGTGGCCTCGGCGACGACGTCGAGAGTCGCCGCGTCGAGCACGACGGCCGCGGCCACGACGACGTCCCGCTCGTCGTCGTAGGCGACGTCGACCCCCGTCACCCGTCCGGTGCCGGGCGGCGGCCCCGGCTCGTCGAGCACCACGCGCTCCCGCAACTCGTCCTGCACGGCACGGGCTTGCTCTTCGGTGGCGGGCCAGCCCGCGGGAATCCTTACCTTCGTCATGGTGGGAACGAGCCTAGAGGGCCACGGAACGGGCCGGTCGGACAGGGGTAGGCTCATGATCATGTTCGTACTGGAGCTGACCTACACCGCACCGCTGGAGGCGGTCGACGCCGCTTTGGAAGCTCATGTCGCGTGGCTCGACGAGCAGTACGCGGCGGGGGTGTTTCTGGCGTCCGGGCCCAAGAACCCGCGCGACGGCGGGGTGATCCTTGCCGTCGCGGAGGACCGGGCGCGGATCGAGGAGATCACCGCGGGCGACCCGTTCGTCAGGGCGGGCGTGTGCGCGTACCGCGTCGTCGAGTTCGTGGCGACCAAGACGGCACCCGCCCTGGAGCGGTACCGGGAGACGCCGGGCTGAGCCCGGCCTCTCCGGTTCACTTGCCGAGGGCGCGTTCACTTGCCGAGGGCGCGCTTCAGCTCGCTCTTGTTCATGTCCGAGCGGCCGTGGATGTTGCGCCGCTTGGCCTCCTCGTACAACTGGTCGTAGGTGGGCCCCTCGGAACCCGTGTGCGAGCGCTGACCGCCGCGCTTGCCGGACGACATGTCCTCGACGGACGTACGGCTGGCGGTCTTCGACTCACCGGCCCGGGCGCGCTCCTTGTTCACCGTGCGCGCGGCGATCTCCTCGGCGCGCTGCTGGCTCTCCCCCCGGTCGAGTGCGCTCTCCTTGATTTTCTCGTACTGGCGTTCCCGCTTGGGGCTCGAACCGCGTGGCATGGCTGATCCCTTCCTCTCGCGGTGACGGCCTTGCGCGACACGAGTACCCCGTATCGGGGCCGACACCGCACGGGTCATTGCTCCAGGCGGGCCACCCGTCCCTTCTCGCCGGAGGCCCAGCAGCCCAGGTCGGGGGTGCAGTCGACGGTGTCGTACGAGCCGGTGTCCAGGGTGCGCCAGGTGCGGCCGCCGTCCGTCGTCAGGTCGGTGCCGGTGGGGCCGACCGCGAGCGCGGCGGTGCGGCTGTGCGGAAGCCAGGTGACGCCGGAGCGGTAGGCGGGCGGCGGCTGGGCGGCGGGTGTCCAGGTGCGGCCGCCGTCGGGGGTGAGCGCCGCGGCCTGGGGTGAGGCCTGGTCGGCGCGGTAGTCGCCGCCGACCGCGAGGCCGTGGGTGCGGTCGCGGAAGGCGACGGCGAAGACACCGCGCGCCGGGTCGCCGGCCGGGATCGGCGTGTCGGAGGCCGTCCAGGTCACTCCGCGGTCCGCGGAGTGCAGCACGCGCGCGCGTGCGCCCCCGCCGGTGGCCAGCCACACATCACGCGGCCCCGAGCTGACCAGGCACTGCCCGCTGGCGGCGAAGCCCGCTTCGCCGTCCTGTGCCGCGGGCATCCCGGCGCTGGGCAGCACCTCCCAGGAACGGCCGCCGTCACTAGTCGACAGGATGCGGAACTTACCGTCCACCGGGTCGCTCATGGCCAGTCCGTGTCGCCGGTCGAAGAAGGTGAGGCAGTCGTAGAAGGCCTTCGGGTCGGTGTTGCGGAAGGACTCCGTCCAGCTCGCGCCGCCGTCGTCCGTGCGGAAGACACGCGAGGCCTCGCCCTCCCCGATGGCCAGGACCACGGCGCGCCGCGCGTCGAACGCCTCGACGTCGCGGAACTCCAGGTCCGCGGCGCCGGGCGGTGAGACGTTCCGCCAGTGCGCGCCACCGTCGGTGGTGCGCAGCACGGTGCCCTTGGATCCGGCCACCCAGGCCGTGTCCCGGCTGACGGCCGCGAGGCCGCGGAACCGTACGTCCGTGCCGCTGTCCTTGAGCTCCCAGTGCGGCGCCTTCGCCGCCTCGTGCGCCTGCGCGGGTACCGTCAGCGCGGCGGCGAGCGCGGCCGCGCACAGTCCCACGATGACCATCCGACTCGTACGTCTCGTCTTCCCCAAGCCCCTCATGGCGGGCGAAGCTAGCCCATTCCCCCGGTGCCGTCCAGATGGCGTCCTCCGGGAACCTCGGGGGCTCGACTGAGTGTCCTCTCGGATGTCCGGAGAGCAGGGGACACGAAATGGATCACCACCTGGATCCCGTGGATCAGCGCGTGGATCACAACCTGGATCCCCGTGGATCACCACAGTGAATGAAATCGGTGACAGAGGTCACTCGGGTTTCAGGTGCACGCAGTGGCTCATTTCTTCGTCTCTTCAATTGACCGGCCTCACCGCCCGGAGTTCGTCCAGCCGTCACAAGGGAGCAAGGCGTTGTCCACCGTCATCGAGCAGCCCGTAGAGGCCCGACTCGTCGCCGCCGCGCCGCGGATGCCGAGCATTCCCGCAACGCTCCACTACGACCAGAGCGACCCCTTCGCGGTCCGTATGACCTTCCCCGCCCCGGCCACGCTGGAGGGCGTGGACGTCTGCTGGACGTTCGCGCGCGAGCTCCTCACGTCCGGGTTGGAGGAGTCGGTGGGCTGTGGCGACGTCCGGGTGCGGCCGTACGGCTACGACCGCACCGTTCTGGAGTTCCACGCACCCGAGGGCACCGCGGTGGTGCATGTGCGCTCGGGCGAGGTGCGGCGCTTCCTGCAGCGCACGACCGAGCTGGTGCCCGTGGGCCTGGAGCACCTCCAGGTGGACCTGGACCACGATCTGGCGGAGCTCATGCGGGGTACGTGCTGAGCGGCGCCGACCCCCTCAGCCGCTTCTGCCCATCAGGGTGTTGAGTTCGGCGTAGCCGAGCCCGTCGGTCAGCGAGTCGTAGGTCCCCGCGTCCAGCAGCTCCCGCGCGGCACGGCGGACCACGGCGTGTGCGGCTTGCGCGATGCCCGAACCCGCGCTGATCCGGGCCACCCCGAGCGCGGCCAGCTCGGTGACGGACGGCGCGCCGGGGCCCACCAGTACGTTCAGCGGGCCCTCGATGCCCTCGGCGAGTGTCTTGACGGTCACCGGATCGCCGGCTCCGGGGACGAAGACACCGTCGGCTCCGGCGGCGAGGAAGGCGGCCGCCCGCTCCAGGGTCTCCTCGATCTTGCCCGCGCCGCGCAGATAGGTGTCGATGCGGGCGTTGATGTACAGCGGCACGCCGGCGGCGTCGGCGGCCGCGCGGGCTGCCGCGATGCGTTCGGCCTGCTCGGCGACCGGGCGCAGCGGGGCGCCGCCGTCGAGCGCGTCCTCGTCGTAGAGCGCGTCCTCGATGTTCACGCCCACGGCACCCGCCGCGAGCACGGCGCGGATCGTGTCCGCGACGCCGTCGGCGTCCTGCGCGTAACCGCTCTCGATGTCCGCGCTCACCGGAACCCGCACCACGCCGGCGATCCGCCCTACCGCACCGAGAGCCCCGTCCCTGTCGAGCCGGTCCCCGTCCGCCGCGCCCAGCACCCACGCGAGCCCCGCGCTGGTCGTCGCCACCGCGCCCGCGCCCGCCTCCTCAACAATCCGGGCACTCACCGCGTCCCACACATTCGGCAGCACGAGCGGACGACCGGGCACATGCAGCCCACGAAAGGCAAGGGCGGTTTCGCGCAGCGAACTCGAGCTCACGGGAAGAGGATGCGGATTCGTCATGGAGACGAGCCAAGCAGGGGGCGGAGCTGGGAGCTGGCAGAAAAACGACGTATACGTGGGCGTAGGGCGACTGGGGGTCAGGCTGCGCGGGGAGCGGAGGGGGACTGGGGGTCAGGCCGCGCTGGGGCGGCGGGCACGCGCGCGTGCGGACGGTGCGGGCACGAGCCCGCGCGGCGGCGGTGGCCCGCGCACCAGGATCCCGGGCAGGAGTGCGCTTCGCAGGGGCGGTGGTGGCAGTGGCGGTGGCGCACGAGGGAGCGCGGGGACGCGCGGTAGCGAAGACTCGACGGCGGGGCGCGTGGGCACGGGCCTGCGGGCGCGTCAGCACAAGTGCCGGAGCGCAGACGCGAGTACGTGCGGTGTCAGTGGCTCGTGGGCCGAAAGTACGGCACCACGGGACCTCACCGTCACGCCGACACCCATACCGGAGCACAGGCGCCGGCACCCGTGGCAGCGGTCGCCCGCGAGCCAGAAACTCGGCCACCACCAACGCCCACCACCGCGCCAACACCCGCGCCGAGCCGGAGGCAACCAGCCCACGCGGCAGCGGCGCCCCCGCGAGCCGCCCCCGCGAGCGCGAGCACCCTCGGTTCGCGTCAGCGCACGCGCAGCGGTCGCCCTCGAGCCAGAAACACGGCCACCACCAACGCCCACCACCGCGCCAACACCCGCGCCGAGCCGAAGGCAACCAGCCCACGCGGCAGCGGCGCCCCCGCGAGCCGCCCCCGCGAGCGCGAGCACCCTCAGTCGCGTCCGCACATGCGCCGGAGCACACGCACGCCGAGCCACGGCGTGGCACGGCCCGGCACACCACGGCCCGGCCCGGCGCTGCCGGGGCCGGCACAGCCATGCCACGCCGGCGTCGCACGCGTACACATGCCGCTCCCTCAACCCCCCGCAGACGCCCCCGAGCCTGCCCCCGACTCCGATCCGGATCCCGATCCCGATCCCGATCCCGACGCGGTCGTCGTCACCGTCGCGATCACTGCCGTGCGCACCTCCTGGATGACCTTCTTCAGGGCCGGAGCCGCCGCGCCGCTGCGTTCGGTCAGGTCTTCGATGCGGTTCTTGTGGAGTTTGCGGTCCTTGGCCGGTACGAGGGTGCGGAGTTCGGCCGCGGCGGCGAGGGCGACGAGGGCCGCGTCGCGGTCGGAGACCTCGGCGACGGGCAGCGGGCCCTCCAGCACTTGCTGGGCCTCCGCGCGCAGCGCGTCCACGGCGGGCAGCCGCTCCAGCTCGTACTCCACGGAGGGAAAGAGGCCGAGGACCCGCTTCTTCTCGGCCCGGAGGTATCCCTCGGCCGCGAGCTGCGCGCGTACGGCGTCCAGGGTGACGCGCGCCCGCAGCGTCACCCATGCCTTCCACTTCCGGGGCCGGGACTCCGCGACGAGTTCCAGGAGCCCGTCGAGGACGAGATCCCCGGTGCGGGAGTCGGCGTCGACAGGGGTGACGATGCCGTTCTCGTCGATGAGCAGTCCGCGCTGCGCCAGCTCGGTGAGGGCGCCGGCGCGCACCAGGTGGTGGAGGTGGGTCGCGCCGGTGACCTTGAGCTTCGTGGTGTCCCAGGCCAGGAGATAGAGCCGGGCGGGCAACGAGAGCGAACCGTTCGGCACGTGATCTCCTTCGCGTCGTCGGGGCCACGTTAATCCTTTGACAGCCTCCGGGGCCGCTCCTACGGTGTGTGGCGGTCCTGTTGCCGTCGATAGGAGAAGGACGTTGCTCGTCTGAGGTCTGAGACACCGCGTCACACACAGCCGCTTCTGCCTGGCTTCGTGTGCGCAGCGTGCGACCTCGGCGTACGAGCCGTCCTCCGGTGCGGGGCCTTCTTGCTGCCCTCCGAACTGGATCGTCGTCACCTCGCGGTGTCCCGAACGCGTACCCCTGACCGCATCCAGCAACCGCGAGGCCCTCATGTCTACCTTCCCCACCTCCATCACCTGTACCTCCCTCTCCTTCGCCTGGCCCGACGGCACCGCCGTCTTCGATGACCTCCAGGTCGCCTTCGGCCCCGGCAGGACCGGGCTCGTCGGCGTCAACGGATCAGGAAAATCAACTCTGTTGAAGCTGATCGCCCAAGAGCTCACCCCGGCCGACGGCACGGTCCGGGTCGCCGGCGAGGTCGGTTATCTGCCGCAGAACGTCACGCTCGACACCGGTCTGCGGGTCGACGAGGCGCTCGGCATCGCCGCCACCCGCGCCGCGCTGCACGCCATCGAGGCGGGTGACGTGGCCGAGGAGCACTTCGACGTCGTCGGCGACGAGTGGGACGTCGAGGAGCGGGCCCGCGCGACGCTCGGCGAACTCGGGCTCGGACACATCGAGTTGGACCGCACCATCGGCGAGGTGTCGGGCGGCGAGTCGGTGTTGCTGCGGCTGGCCGCGCTGCTGCTGCGCCGACCCGACGTACTGCTGCTGGACGAACCCACCAACAACCTCGACCTGTACGCGCGGCGACGGCTGTACGCGGCCGTCGAGGCCTGGTCCGGAGTCATGGTCGTGGTCAGCCACGACCGCGAACTCCTCGACCTGGTCGACCAGATCGCCGATCTGCGCTCCGGAGAGGTCACCTGGTACGGCGGCAACTTCTCCGCCTACCAGGAGGTGCTCGCCGGCGAACAGGAGGCGGCGGAGCGCATGGTGCGCGTCGCCGAGGCCGACCTGAAGAAGCAGAAGCGCGAACTGGTCGACGCCCAGGTCAAGTTGGCTCGCCGCAAGCGCTACGGCCAGAAGATGTTCGAGCAGAAGCGCGAGCCGAAGATCGTCATGGGTGCGCGCAAGCGGGCGGCCCAGGAGTCCGCGGGCAAGCACCGCATCATGCACGAGGAGAAGCTCGCCGAGGCGAAGGAGCGACTCGACGACGCGGTGGAGGCCGTACGGGACGACGACGAGATCCGCGTCGACCTGCCGTACACGGCCGTGCCGCCGGGCCGCACCGTACTCACGCTCGAGAACCTGGAGTTGCGGTACGGCGCGCGCGTGTACGGCGTGTTCGATCTGCGCGGGCCGGAACGGATCGCGTTGATCGGGCGCAACGGCGCGGGCAAGACGACGCTGCTGCGCACGATCAGCGGGGAGTTGGACGCGGTGTCCGGCGAGGCGCGGGCCCATGTGCCGCTGCGCTTCCTGCCGCAGCGGCTCGACGTCCTGGACGAGGAGCTGACCGTCGCCGAGAACGTGGCCCGGTACGCGCCGACCGCCACGAAGAACCGGATCCGGGCGCGCCTGGCCCGCTTCTTGTTCAAGGGGGCGAAGGCCGACCAGCGCGCGGCGACGCTCTCCGGCGGCGAGCGCTTCCGGGCGGCGCTCGCGGCGCTGATGCTGGCCGAGCCCGCGCCGCAGCTCCTCATGCTCGACGAACCGACGAACAACCTGGACATGGCGAGCGTCCGCCAGCTCACGACGGCCCTGGAGTCGTACGAGGGCGCCCTGATCGTCGCCAGCCACGACCTGCCGTTCCTGGAGTCCATCGGCATCACGCGCTGGCTGATCCTGGAAGGAGGAGAACTGAAAGAAATCGCTCCGGAAACTGTCGGGTATCCCGCCTAGTGCCGCGCACGGCGGCCACCTACCGTCGGGTACAGGTGTTGCCCGACGTCAGGCAGGGGGCTTTTGTGCGCGCGAGCCGCGCTGCATGATGTGCGCCGACACCCCCTGCCGATTCGGAGATCCACCCGTGCCCAGCCAGAAAGCCCTCATCCGCCGGCCCAGTCCCCGTCTCGCCGAGGGGCTCGTGACGCACATCGAGCGGGCGAAGGTGGACGTCGACGTGGCGGTCGAGCAGTGGGAGGCGTACGCGGAGGCACTGCGCACGCACGGCTGGGAGACCGTCGAGGTGGAGCCGGCCGACGACTGCCCGGACTCGGTGTTCGTCGAGGACACGGTGGTCGTCTTCCGCAATGTCGCCCTGATTTCCCGCCCCGGCGCCGAGTCCCGGCGCGGCGAGACCGCCGGGGTCGAGGAAGCCGTGGCCCGTCTGGGCTGCTCGGTGAACTGGATCTGGGAGCCGGGCACCCTCGACGGCGGTGACATCCTCAAGGTCGGCGACACGGTGTACGTGGGCCGCGGCGGGCGCACCAACGCGGCCGGGGTCCAGCAGCTGCGCGCCGCCTTCGAACCCCTCGGGGCGCGGGTCGTCGCCGTGCCCGTGAGCAAGGTGCTGCATCTGAAGTCGGCGGTCACCGCGCTGCCCGACGGCACGGTCATCGGGCACGAACCGCTGGTGGACACGCCGTCGCTGTTCCCGCGCTTCCTGCCGGTGCCGGAGGAGTCCGGGGCACACGTCGTGCTCCTTGGCGGCGGAAAGCTCCTGATGGCCGCGAGCGCTCCGAAGACGGCGGAGCTGCTCGCGGACTTGGGCCACGAACCGGTCCTCGTGGACATCAGCGAGTTCGAGAAACTCGAAGGCTGTGTGACATGCCTCTCGGTCCGGCTCCGGGAGTTGTACGTCTGATCGGGTGATCGCGGCGGACGTTCGGCCCTGGGACCTGGGGATCCCCGGCGCTCCCGGGCGTGCGCCCCGGGGGCCCGCGATCTCCGTTCGGGACCCCCGCTGATCAGCGGGTCTTTACAGCGAACTTAACCTACGGTTTCGTAACCTACGGAAACGTAGCCTACGATGCCGTAGGTTGCGTCCCCGCTCGTCTGTACACGTCCCCGTCCCTCCCTGGAGCACCAGTGACGATCACTTCTCCCCACCTCGGCAGCCCGTCCGCCGCCTGGACCGACGCTCGACTGCTGTACGCGCTGGAAGAAGTCGTCGAGACGGAACTCAACCGCCATCTGAAGGTGGCCAAGGACTGGATGCCGCACGAGTACGTGCCGTTCAGCGACGCCCGTAACTTCCCCGGCTTGTTCGAGGACGGCGAGGCCTGGGACAAGGAGCAGTCCAAGGTCACCGAGATCGGCCGGATCGCGCTGGTCGTCAACCTCCTCACCGAGGACAACCTCCCCAGCTACCACCACGAGATCGCCACGCTCTTCGGCCGTGACGGCGCCTGGGGCACCTGGGTGCACCGCTGGACCGCCGAGGAGGGCCGGCACGGCATCGTGATGCGCGACTACCTGCTCGCCTCCCGCGCCGTCGACCCCGACAAGCTCGAGGCGTTCCGCATGGCGCACATGAGCGAGGGCTTCGAGTCGGACAACCGCCACTCGATGCTGCACTCCGTCGCGTACGTCGCCTTCCAGGAGCTGGCGACCCGTATCTCGCACCGCAACACCGGTCACCAGTCGGGCGACCCGGTCTGCGACCGCATGCTGGCGCGCATCGCGACCGACGAGAACCTGCACATGGTCTTCTACCGCAACCTGCTGAAGGCCGCGTTCGAGCTGGCCCCCGACCTGACCATGCAGGCCGTGCGCGACGTCGTCGTCAACTTCCGGATGCCCGGTCACGGCATGCCCGGCTTCGAGCGCGCCGCCGCGCAGATGGCCATCGGCGAGGTCTACAACATGCGCATCCACCACGACGACGTGCTCCAGCCGGTTCTGCGTCACCTCAAGGTGCTGGAGATGGACGGCCTCGGCCCCGAGGGCCTGCAGGCCCAGGAGGAGCTCGGCCTCTTCATGGGCGGCCTGGACGCGGAGGCCTCCAAGTTCGACGAGAAGCTCGCCGCCCGCAAGGCGCGCATGGCGGCACGAGCCGCTGGCTGACGCCCGCCGCTCCCGGTCACCTCACTTCCGGACCCGTCACCTCCGGGGCCCGTCACGGGCCCTGTCCGGGTCACCTCACTCGTACGCCGTCATCTGGTCCAGCGCCGCGTCCCGCACGTCGGCCACCGGGTGGCGGCGCAGTGCTCTCAACTGCTCCCGCCAGGGCGCGGCCCAGCCCGTACGGCTGCCGATCGCCGCGGTGACGGCCGCCGCGAGCAGCCCCTCGCCGTGCCCGCCGTGCGCGCTCAGCCGCCGTACCGCGTCGAGTAGCGCCTCGGGATCCCCCTCGTGCGCCTGCCGCCGCAGCCGCTCCCCGAGCTCCCCGGCCGTCCGGGCGGCCAGCGCCGGGCGGCCCTCGGTCAGGGCGGCCAACCGCTCCAGCCGCATCGGCTCCTCGTCCAGGTCCAGGTGGAATGCCGTGATCGCGGCGGCCTGCGGTGCGAAGGCGTCGTACCCGGCAAGCAGTTCACCGGCGGCGAGGGCCGCGGGACGGATGGGGCCCGGGGCGGTCCTGGCCTGCTGGGCGAGGCGCGCGACCAGGTAGTCGACGCGCTGACGGGCGGGCCGATCGCGCCGCTCGTCGGCGTCGGGGCAACCGTCATCGTCCGCCGTGGCGGTGGTCTCCGCCTCGGCCAGCGTCCGCAGCGCCTGCTCAAGGCCCGGGCCGCCCTGCGGCGAGCCCGCCGCCACGGTCACCAGACCGCCCGCCGCGGCGCGCCAGCTCGTACGTTCCGTCAGATCCGTGGTGGCGTCGGCGAGGACCGTCGCGGCCTGCGGGGACCAGGGCGCCCAGCGGGCCAGGGCCTCGAAGGCGAGGGTGGCGGTCTCCGGGTCGTCGGTGGAGGCGACGTCGCGTACCAGGTGGGCGTACCGCTCGCGGTGGGGCTCCGGCAGGTCCAGCGGGCGCACCCGCAGGACCGCGGTGCGCAGCACCGGTTCGGCGCACGCGGCGTCGCGCAGCAGATCCCAGACGGGTTCCTCGGCGAGCAGGCCGCCCGCGAAGGCCACGCAGGCGGCGCGGACGTCGAGATGAGCGCCCGGCGCCGCGTACGCCTCGGTCAGCAGCGCCGCCGCCCGCGGCATCGGCAGCCGTACGGCGGCGAGTCGGGCGGCCTCCTTGCGGCTGGTCACCTTGGCGCGGGACGCGAACAGCACCGCGCGCAGCTGCTCGGCGAGGCGTGACGGCGCCGCGTACCGGGACGCCCCCGTGGCCGCGTACACGGCGACCCGCGCCCGCTCGCCGCCCGCGTGGGCCAGCAGCTCGGGCAGCGCGTCGGCGGGCAGGTCGGTGCGGGCGAGCGCGGCGAGGGCCGCCTCGGCGAGCACCACCTCCGGGGAGTCCGTCCAGCGACGTACCAGATCGGCACCGATGCCCGGGACGAGCGCACTCTGCGCGAGGGCCGCCGCCCGCTCGTACAGCGGCAGGCCGGCGTCCTCGGTCTGCGCCGCCAACTGCCGGGCCACCGCGCGCCGTTGGCGTGGCACCCAGCGTCGTACGTCACGGTCGACCGGTACGGTCCAGGGCGTGCCCTTGGTCAGAAAGCGCCCGTACGGCGGGGCCTCGGCGAGCAGCGGGTCGAGCAGATCGGTGCGGCGCCGGGTAACGGTCTGGAGGACGGGCCACAGCGCCGCCGCGGACGGTTCGAAGGCGAGGACGCGTGCCGCCCGCTCGTCCCGCGTCGCGGGTGGCTCAAGCCAGAGCTCGACCGCGGAGCGCACGGTCGCGTCATTGCCGTATCGGATGGCCTGCCACAGGAGTTCCTGCAGCTCGGGCATGCCGGCCGCGCGGCGCCCCACCGCTCGGGCGAGCGCGAAGGCGAGGCTGTAGTCGGCCTTCTCGGCGCCCGCCTCGATCCAGGGGCGCAGGGCCTCGTACACCTGGTGCTCCTGGCCGCGGCGCAGCCTCGCGTCGAGCCGGCCGAGGTCGGCGCCTCCGGTGTTGCCGGAGATCCGGACCAGGGTGCGCAGCGCCCAGTTCACCAACTCCCGTCGCCCGCCCGCCGCGTGCTCGCGCAGGACGGAGAGGGCGAGCCGGCTGAGGTGCTCTCTGGTGCCGGGCGAGGAGTCGGGGGCCTCGACCGCGTCGACGGCGATCCGGTCGAGGTGCGGCTCGGCCTCCTCGGTGAACAGCGCGGGCCGGACCCCGGACAGGGTGTACAGCGCGGTCGAACGCACCGGGTCCTGTTCGTTGCGCAACCGCCCCATCTCCTCCAGTGCGGAGGTGACGGCCGCACAGTCGCCGGAGCGGGCGGCGTTGCGGATGAGCAACGGCCAGGCCTCGGCGCGGTCTTCGGCGGCCGGGCGGCGGGTGGCCTCGACGAGCCGCTCGCGCACTTCGGCCACGGGCAGGAAGGACTCGGCGAGCAGCAGGGAGTTCCACAGGGCGCCGCGTTCGCGCGCGACGGCGGCCATCCGCCGGGCCTCCTCGGCGACACAACTGCGCGGCAGCACTTCGAGGATGACCGCGTCGATGGTGACGTGTCCGGCTCCGCGGTCTTCCTGTGCGGCCCGGTAGAAGGCAGGGCGTCGCGCAGGCGGTAGTGCCTTCACGAGCGGCGCGAGATCGCCCCACTCGGCCAAGGCCCTGCCGAACACGGTGAGTTCGGGCGCGCCTGAGCGGGCCAGCCTGCGCAGCACTGCCGGGCCGAGGGCCCGTCTGCGGCGCGCGGCGAATCCGGCGGGCGTGAGCAGCAGCCTGAGCAGCCGGCTCGCGTCGGCCGCCGCGAACTCTCCGAAGCGATCACGCAGTTGGTACGGAAGGGTGACGGGTCCGAAGCGTTCGATCAGGTCGAGCACACGCAGGGGCTCCGCTCCGACCGTGGCGGCCACGCCGGGCGCGTACCGGGCCCACCAGGTGGCGCGCAGGGCCTCGGGCAGCTCCGTCAACTCCCGTTCGGCGACGTCGAGAAGGGTGCAGGGGTGCCGCTTGGCAAGGGCCTTCCATCCGGTGACGGCGTGGAAGAGCTCGGGAAGCAGCCTGCCGACCGTCTCCGCCGTGCACCCGGGCAGCAGCCGCGCCGCTTCCGCGTCGCCCCAGTCCCGCCGCAGCCCGTCCACCAGCCGGTCGGCGACCGCCGTGCGCCGTCCCACGACGATCGCACGCACCAGCTCTCTACGGACCGTCTCCGGGGCGTCGTCGAGCGCCGACTCGTAGGCGGAGTCGGGGACTTGGAGGCTCGCGGCGACGCGCAGGGCGTGTCCGCGCACGAAGGTGTCCGGATCGGCGATGTGGTCCGCGATCCACTCGGCGTCCCGGCCGACCGACGCCGCGACGACGGCGATCCCCCGCTCGTACGGTCCGCGGGCCTCCAGCTCCTCCAGCACCGGCCGCAGTGGGGCCATCTCCCCCACCCGCAGGGCGAGTTCGCGCATGCGCTGCGGGTACGGAAGCGGATCGAGGACGTTCAGCAGGCTGTCGGCGTCCTGCTGCGGGGTGCGGGCCATGCGGGCATTGTGCCTGCTGGAAGCCGTGCGACGTACTGATTTCCCGGTGCGCACCGCTTGGCTGCCGAGGATCATGCGACCCATGCATGACATCAGCACGTCGAGGCGCGCGATCGAGTTCCTGCTGGGTCTGATCGGGCCCGACGACGCCGAGCGGGTGAGGCGGCGCATCGGGTTGCCCCGGCCCGGCGCGGAGGAGGAAAGGCACGCCCCCGCCGCGCTGTACGCCGCCTGGTCGATCGCGTCCTTGGAGTCGACACGCTGCCCGTCTGATCACGCGGACGCGTCCTATCCTTTCTGTCGCCATGCAGCCCCTCCCAAGCAGATCGAACGCCGCTCAGGACCGTATCCGCAGCCACTGACAACGAAGGGGTGCAGACGCTATTGCCATCCGTCGAGTGAGACTTGCTGCCCGTCGGTGAGGTAGCGGTGCAGCGCGCTGGCGGTGGTGTCAACGAAGCCCTCAGGGATGGCGTCGGCGTCGACCCATCGGACCTGGGCATGCTTGCGCGGCTCGCGGTTCTCGGGTTCGCCGGTCCATTCGTGGGTGGCAAAGACGACGGTGAGGAAGCCGTTGGGGGCTTCGACGCCCCAGGCGCCGTGGATGATGTGGGCGACCTTCAGGGCCTCGGGCTTCACGGTCAGGCCCGTTTCCTCGTACAGCTCGCGTACGGCGGTTTCGGTGATGGGTTCGCCGGGTTCGCTCTTGCCGACCGGGAGGTCCCACATGCCCTGGGCGAACTTGGCGTTCTGGCTGCGCTGGAGGAGGACGATGCGGTTGGTGGCCTTGTCGTGGACGATGACGGCGGCGACCAGCAAGGTCATGGATCCGAGGGCGGGCTTGAGGGCTTTGGGCTGGTCGTCGGTTGTCCGCTGAGCCACGGTTGCGTCCCTTTCGTCGGCCGGTTGGTGGGCAGCTTAGGCCAGCGCTTCGCGCGCACGGCGGGCGAGTTCGGCAGCTCCGGGCACTTTGCGGCGCTGGTAGACGGAGAGGGTGGAGCGGAGCGATGTGATCGCTTTGCGGGTGCGGTCGGAGGTCATGCCCTCCATCAGGGTCAGGGCCTGGGACCAGGCTGCGACGGCTTCGTCTGCGCGCGCCTGGGCGGCGAGGCTGTCACCAAGGTCGGCGTAGGAGGGCGTGGACTCGCTTGTACTTCTCGGGGTCCCAGCGGGTCAGGGCGTCGCGGTGCTGCTGTTCGGTGCCGATGTGGTCGGCGAGGTCGGTGAGCGTGCGGGCGGTGTGGCTGGCGACGGTGCCGGCGGCGGGGCCGCTGACGCGGGAGTAGCTGGGCTGAGGACCGTCGTCGCGCAGTAGGGCGTCTTCGGCGGCGAGCAGGGCCCGGGCCGCTGCGGGCTTCTCACCGACGGCGGCGAAGGCACGGGCGTGGGTGATGTGGAGGAGGGCTTCGGTCTGGCCGTCGACGTGGCCGAGGCCGCGGGTGAGCGCGCCTTCGACGAGATCGACGCAGTGGTGGGGCTGCTTGAGGCTGAGCGCCTGGTGGGCGAGGGCTCGCATCATCCAGGCGGCGTGGCCGTGGGAGTCGGCTTCCCAGGCGAGCTGGTAGCCGACCTGGTAGTAGCGCTGGGCGGCGCCTTCCTGGCCGAGGTCGTGGTGCTTCCAGCCTGCCAGGTAGGCGAGTTCGGCCACGGCGCCGAATGCTGCTCGGCGTAAGGCTTCGCTTGGGAAGCGTCCGCGGAGCATGGGGGCGGCGGTGTCGGCGAGGTAGGCGGTGACGGTGGTCAGGCCGTGGCCGCCGCCGAGGCGTTCGTCGGCGGCGCTGAAGGCCGCAGTGATCTGGCGTACGACGTCCATGTCCTCCGTCCCGACCACGGAGGTGCCGGTGCGGGCGCGGAGCATGCGGGCGGTGGCCTCGTGGTCGTGGGCGAGCGGCATGGCGACGCCGGCGGTGGTGAAGGCGGCCACCGCGAGGAAGCGGCGGCGTTCGACGTCGGCGCGGCCCAGGTCGCTGGCGGCCAGGACGGGATCCCGCTCATCCGGCCGGTCGGCGTCTGGCATGCGGAGGCCGAGCTCGGTCTGGGTGATGGTGCGGCCTGCCCGGCGGGACAGGGCTTCGGCAAGGTACTGGCCGGCCCGGCCGGTGGGTCGGCGGGTGCCGTTCACCCAGTGGGAGATGGCCGACTTGTTGGTCTGGAGGATCTCGCCGTTCTCGGCGGCGATGCGCCGGATGTCCCTTGCCAGGGCCTCGTACGTGCAGCCGATCGCGTCGATGGTGTCGCGCAGGCGGGAGTTGGGTTCTCTCTGTGCTGCCACGCGCGCCTCCCGTCCGGGACTGTAAACCGCGTATACCGCTTCAACTGCCTCTCACCGTACCCACTGTGCGTGACAGAGGGTTCACTAATCATCAGCCGCCCGGCCCCGGTCCGACACCGTGACCAGGCTCCCCCTTCGGCCGGGCGGCCCCCGAAGTTCCCTACGCCTACACCGGGTTCGGGCATTCCCGTGCCCGAACCCGGCCGATCAGGGACGGAGAGCACGGTGACCACCATCGACACCACGGCCATCACGGTCGTACTGCCCGAGGCGTTCGACGAGCGCTGGAGCCGCCTGCCCGGCATCCAGGTCGACGGCCGACGCATCACCATCGACCCGGCCGACTACTTCTTCCGCTTCGAGTCCAGCACGTGGCTCGTCGCCGACTGGGAGCTGGTCAAGTCCCAGCTCCTGGACCTGGAGGAGACCACCGAGAGCGCGGTCGAGCAGCTCGCGCTGGAGTTCATCACGACCCACGCCAAGTCCACCTCGGACGCCACCCGGGTGCTCACCACCGCCTACAAGGTGTACGCATACCTCTTCCGCGACGAGCACCTCGCCGGCCTCGGCCTGCCGCAGATCACCGCCGACCACCTGCGGATGCTACGCGAGGCAGCCACGCTGATGGCGCTCAACAAGGTCGAGCTGGACGGGCACGTCTCCAACGTCGGCCCGTGCTGGTTCTTCCCCGCCGCCACCTCCGTCGTCTTCGACCTGGACGACGAGATGGGCGGCCTGCTCGACGAGGTCTACCACGGCGGCTGGTTCAACGAGCACCGCCGCATCGAGTCCATCAAGGCCCACGCCGCTCTCGGCGGACGGCTCGTGCACGGCTGCCAGTCCGTGCCGGACCAGTCCGGCGGTGTCGTGGCGCCCTACGGTGCCTCGATGGCCGCCTTTCGCGACGACCTCGCCGCTTTCAAGGCCGGATGGATCGAGCAGGTCTACGCCCACCGCGTGACCCCGGCCGCGTAGCACCACCGCCCCGGCTCCGGGGCGGGCCGGCACTCTCGCCCGCCCCGGATGCCTTCAATCGCACTGGAGCCCCTTATGGACACGACCCTCAACGCCGACCTCCTGGACAACCTCCTGACCATCGCCGGCCGGTCCACCGTGGTACGTGAGGAGGTGCGCGCGTGGTCCATGTCCGGCGTCGAGCGCCTGACATTCACCGACGGCACCACCGCCATCTTCAAGTACGCCAAGAGGCCGTTCGACAGCGAGGATCAGGCACTCCGGCTGGCCCACACCCTCGGTGTCCCGGTGCCTGCCGTTCAGGCCTCCGCAGTTGTGGACGGCTGGCTCGGGATGCTGCTGGAGGACCTCGGCCCTGCCGTTCGCGAGGCCGACGACCTCGACGGCGCTGCCGCTGCCGTCGTCCTGCACCGCACCCGCACGGCCGCCGCACTGCCCGTCCTCGACCAGGAGCGGCTGCGTACTCTGCCGAGCCGGGCTCTGGAGCACCTCGCTCGGCTCCGCAAGGCCGAGCGGTGGCCGGACGCGGACGACGTCGAGGACGCCCTCGACCGGATCGCCCAGGCAGCTGAAGCACGCTCGGCCGGTGCGACGGTGGCGCCGTTCGGCTGGGTGCACTCCGAGTTCCACCCCACCAGCCTCCACATCGGCCGGCACGGCTGGAGGCTGCTGGACTTCGCCCGCGCCTTCACCGGCCCCTGCCTGCTCGACCTCGCCAGCTGGCACGGCACCCTTGGCACCCCCGACCCCGTGCGTCTGCGGGTCTTCCTGGACACCTACGTCACCGAAGGCGGCACCCCCGACGCCCTCACCGAACGCGGCGGACTGCCCGCCGAGAAGTGGGCGCTGGGCTGGCACCGCATGTGGGCCGTCGAGTGGTTCATGGAACAGTCCATCCGCTGGATCAACGACCCGGCCACCGACCCCGCCTACATCAAGGCCGTCCGCCGCCACCTCACTGACGTAATCCGCCTCCTGGAGGTCTAGGTGCTCGCCCAGGCTTCCCCGTGGTACGTCCACGCTCTCCAACGCACCACGGCTGCTCCCGCCGAGCCGCTGTCCGTGCGTGCACGGATGGAGTGGACGACGCGGCCCGGTAGCGGACCCGGCACCGAGATCCTCGGCCCGGACCTGCGCCGCAAGCGCGTGCTGGAACTCGGCTGCGGCCCCGGCCACAACGCCGCCCACCTCGCCACCCTTCCCCAAGCTCTCGGCTCCGCTCGAGCAGGGGAGACCCCAATCGGCGCCCAGGTCACCGGCGTCGACCTCGTCGGCCTGCAGGTCCGCCGAGCCCGCTCGCACTACGGCCGACTGAGCAACCTGTGTTTCGTCGCCGGCCAGGCCCTGCACTACCTGCAAGCCTCCGACGAACACTTCGACGCCATCTACTCCGTCTTCGGCGCCATCGGCCTGGTAGCCCCCGAGCTCCTGCTCCCGGCCATCGCCCACCACCTCAAGCCCGGGTGCACCCTCGCCTTCTCAGTCCCTCACCCCCAGCGCGGCGGCCTACGCCCCACCACCGACGACCGGCCCCGCCGCGACTACGTCACCCTCCCCGACCGCACCCGACTACCCATCGCCCGCTGGGACTTCGACACCGACCGCTGGGAGAAACACCTCGACCGCGCGGGCCTCTGGCTCACCTCCACGCAGGAGTTCCACGACGCACGTCATGGCCGCTGCCCCACCACCCTCCTCATCACCGCACGCAAGCTCTGACCCCACCCCAGCTCCCTTGGGAGAAACCGATGCGCCCGCCCTACCTGCTCCTCGACGTCGACGGCGTCCTCATACCCTTCCCGGACGCGAAGGGAGCCAGCCCGGCGACCCACACACGGCACGACGTCGTGCCCACTGGCCGAGACCCCGACGCCCCCGTGACCATCTGGCTCAACCCCAATCACGGCACCTTGCTCATGCAGGTGATCCGGACCGGCCTGGTCACGCCGGTCTGGTGCACCAGCTGGCGCCAAGACGCCACCACCCTGATCGGCCCGCTCCTCGGCCTCCCGCCCCTGCCGTACGTCGACCTGCCGCGCCCGCAGATCACGACCAGCCACCCCAACGGCTATCTCTGGAAACGCGATCACGTCGACACCTGGCTCGGCGACGCACCCGCCATCTGGATCGACGACGACTTCACCAGCCTCGACCACACCTGGGCAACGGAACGCACCTCCCGCGGCCAGGCGACCGCCCTTGTTCAACCGGATCCTCACCTCGGACTGCTCGCCGAGCACCTTGTCGAGGTCCTGGCGTGGGCCGTGCGGTTGCCCGTCACGCAGGCGGGGGCCGCGAGCGTTACAGGCGGTGCCGAGGCCGCGTAGCGGAAACAAGCCGTAGGAAGGAGTGTTGCCCTCGTCGCCACACACAGCGAGGGCAACACCTCCTGCTCAGCAGGACTGGTCAAGGGCTACAGGCTCCGCCGGTGCTGCTGTTCGGTGGGTGTCGCCACCGTTGGGTGTGAGGGTTTCGGCCCGTTGGGCAGAGGCCGAGGCCGTCACGGTACGGGAGAGGGCCCTTCGGACCGTGCCGACAACGCCGCGGCGACCAGCGCGGCACCCTCCGCCCCGATCCCCTGCTTGCACAGGTCAAGCCGGCCGTCGGGCAGCGCCGTACCCGCCGTGAAGTCCAGCCGCTCCCCCGCCGGACGGCCACCGCGCAACCAATCGAGCAGCGGCGCCAGTTCGGCCACCGGACGAGGCAGGACGAGTGGCACGCCCACGAACCGCGCCGCGGACCCGGACTCGGACTCGCTCACCACTGCGCCTCCTGGTAGTCCTTGAGGAACACCCCGGACAGGGGTACACCGGCCTCGCCGCGCACGATCGGGTCGTACACGCGGGCCGCCCCGTCCACGATGTCGAGCGGCGTACGGAACCCGGCGCCCGCCATCCGCTCCTTCTTCGGAGCGGGGTTCGTCACTGATCCAGCCGGTGTCGACGGCGCACATGTGCACGCCCTGCTCCGCCAGTTCGGCGGCGCTGGTGCGCGTGAGCATGTTGAGGGCGGCCTTCCCCATGTTGGTGTGCGGATGGCCGGCCGTCTTGTTGCGCACGGCGAAGCTGCCCTCGACGGCCGTCACATTGACGACATAGCGGCGGGGGTTCGGCGAGGCGAGCAGGAGCGGCAGCAGCCGGTCGCAGAGCAGCGCCGGCGCGAGCGCGTTGACCAGCTGCGTCTCCAGGACCTCGGCCGGGTCGAGTGCACCGAGCCGCGCCGACCAGGAGTTGTCCGGGGAGGGGTCGGGCAGCAGCCCGGCCTCGTCGGCCTCGCGCAGCACCACGGGCAGCGCCGACGGACCTCCCTCCAACGCCCGCATCGGCGTGAACCCCGGCGCCTGCCGCGCGCCCTCAGGCAGTTCGGCGTACTCCCGCGGCCAGCAACGCGTACGACTCCGGGGGCCGGCGCACCGTCTGCGCGGCGTTGTTCACCAGGATGTCGAGCGGCTCGCCCTCCTGCCGCAACTGCTCGCACAGCCCGAGGACCTGCCGTGGATCCCGCAGGTCGACGGTCAGTACCCTGAGCCGGTCCAGCCACTTCTCGCTCCCCCGTTCGGCACGGAAGCGGCGCACGGTGTCATGCGGAAAACGGCTGGTGACCAGGAGTTCGACGCCGTCGCGCAGCATCATCAGGCCAGCTGGAAGCCGATCTTGACCCGGCCCCCGGTGAGCAGCGCGCGGCGGCCGCTCAGGTCGGTGCTGAGCGCGCGCCGCGCGATGTTGTCGGCGGCGCAGTCCGGGCACAGCCGGTGGGTAGAAGGAGTGGACCTGTCGATAGGGCGTTTTGCAGACATAGCAGGTGCGGGGCCTGACCAAGACACCACCTGCGCCGGTCGCACCGGGGTGGGCCAGCGGCGCGTCCTCCCGCCGGTCGAGCGCCCCGGTCGCGGTCGCCGCCATCGTGGCCGCGTCGGCGGCGGACAGGTCGGCGCCGCGTACCTTGCGCCTGCGCAGCCGCCCGTCGCGCGCGAAGGACTGCGCTACGCCCGGATGCGCCCCCGGATCTTGACGGCACACCCGCCAGGCGTCCGCATCGATTTACGACCCGGCCCGGGGATGCCCGACGTCAGACGGGTACGACGGGACCGGCGGGAGAGTCCGCGCGCCCCCGCGCGAACTGCGCCCGGCTCACGTGCCGTACGAAGGCGATGGCGGCGACCGCGGCCAGTACGCCGAGGGCGTCGGTGAGCATGCCCGCGCGCAGCGCGTCCCTCACCGCTTCCGTCTGCTCGGCCCGCCGGTGGAGGTTCTGGGCCCAGCGGCCGACGACGATCCACGCCACGAAGGCGACGCACCACGCGACGGCCCAGAGCCGGGAGCGACGGCCGGCGGTGTCTCGGGGACGGCCCGACGCGCGCATGTCGAGAGCGACGTGGTCCCGCACCTCGACGAACCACCCCACGCAGAGAAACGCCGCCCCCGCGAAGGACGCACCCTGGATGCCCGAGAGGTTGCCCACCCACATCTCGGCACGCAGGACGGGCTCGCCGTGCGCCATGCGCCCCAGCACGGCGTGCATGCGCAGCTGCGCCACCAGATGTGCCGCGGCGAAGACGATGTTCGCTCCCAGCGCGGCGCACACGACGGCGCCTGAACCCTTGCCCACCAGTACTCCCCCTCGACAGTGGCCGAATCTGGTCGGCTTGAGGAGGAGCAATGTAGGTGCCGCGGAATCGATCTGTCCACATGTGGCCTCGGACAGGGCCCCGCCGCGCATCCGTTCTCCGTGGGGCCGTCGTACCGATTTACGGCCCGCCCCCGCGGTGCAACGGTGCCCCCAGGGGGTGAGCATCATGGCCCAGACCCATGAGTGGATGTTCTACGAGGTCATGTGGCGCAGCTGGGCGGAGCGGGCGCAGGTCCCGTATCCCGTGCCCTGGTGGGCTCAGCAGGCCTTCCGGCGGTGGAGCGACGACTTCGACGCCGGGACGTACGACTCGAAGGAGGCGGCCTTCGCCTCCAATGCCCTGTACCGCTACTGGAACATGGTCGGCGTCAAGGACCATCGCCAGGAGTCCCTGATCGGGCAGGCGGGCGAGATCGAGCCGGTCTACGACAAGTACTGCCTCTCCTTCTTCCTGTACGACCCGGCGACGGGCGCACTGCGGCTGCCGCAACTGCCCGACTCGGGAAGCGTCGAGCAGCGTATGGAGGCACCGCATCTGCCGGTCGTGCTGACGACGTTCCGTACGCCGGAGGACGTGGAGTTCGTGCAGCGCACCTTCGCCACGACCGTGGGCTCGCGTCAGCGCGACCTCGTCGTCACCCGGGTGACGGTGGGCAGTCCGACCGGACACCCGCGCGAGGGGCTGCTCTGCGCGGCACTGATGCCGGCCGGGCCGAGCGGCTTCCAGCGGCACGACCGCAACGGCCGGGAGATCACCGACCGCCGACTGACGTATCTGCGCCATCTGCCGGACGAGCAGCGCGTGGAGACCAACTCGGGCTGGGGGCCGGTCTTCGACACCGCGCCCGACCAGTACGGGGTGTACGGCAATCCGGACTCGTCGTTCGACCCGGACGCCTATGTCACGCACAGTCCGTTCCACGACCTCGTCATGAGCGGGAAGCTGAATGGCGCGATGGAGGCACAGGACCAGGTGGCCGGGCTGTGCAGCGCGGTGTTCGCCTGGCCGTTCCGGGTGTGGGAGGACGAGGTCTTCGAGATCGACGTACGGCTGCCCGTGGACCTGTACAGCGGGTCGGCCGATCTGGCGGAGCTGCGGGCGACCCCGGTGACCGAACTGGAGTCGGCCAACCGGGACTTCTGGACGGCGAAGCTCCTCGGCCAGGGACTGCAACCCCAACTCCCGCGCACCGTAGGACATCTCACGGACCTCTTCCGACAGGCGCGATCACAGCTGCTGATCCTCTCCGACCGGGGCGAGATCCATCCGGGCCCGACGGTGTACGACTCCTTCTGGATCCGCGACTCGTCGGTGGAGGCGACGGCGTGCTCTCTCGTCGGCGACACGGCCCTGGCGGACACCCAGTTGGGCACGCAATATCCGCTGAAGTTCAACCTGGGCGGCGGGCGCGTCGGGCCCTGCGCCGAGTACGGCTTCTACGGCGGCCCGCACGAGAAGGACGACCACGAGTGGGACAGCAACGGCCAGGCACTGTGGGCGATCGGCCGCTTCGACCGTACGCGCGGCCCGACCGCGGCCTTCGGGGCGAAGCTGTACGTGCCGTTTGTGCGCGATGCCGCTCGCTGGATCCGCGACAACCGGGACGGATACGGCCTGTTGCACCAGGGCTGGAGCGCCGAACACCTCGGCGAACGCGACAAGCGGCACTTCTGGGACGACTTCTGGGCGCTGGCCGGGCTCTACGAGGCGGCCCGGCTCGCCGAGCGGATCGGCGCGCCCGAGGTCGCCGAACTCTGGGGCGCCTTCGACGACTTGAAGAAGGCCACCGGCGACGCGATCCGCTGGGTGCTGGCCGAGCAGCGTACGCGTGGCGCGTGGGAGACGTACATTCCGACCGGACCGGACGACGTCGGCCGGCTCGACTCGACGCTGATCGGGACGGCGGCGTACTTCCATCCGCTGCGGCTGCACATGGGCAGCAAGCTCGGCGAGGACGTGGACCGCGCGGCACGCTGCACGCTCGACACGATGTACGCGCACTTCGTGACCGGCGGCTACCGGCACGAGTCGGCCTGGAACGCGTACGGGCCCTATCTCACCCTGCAGTTGGCGCACGCGTATCTCCTCGCGGGCGACCCGGCGCGGATGGACGCACTGCTCGGCTGGGTGGTGAGCGCGGGCTTCCCGATGGCGGCGGGGCGGCCCGCCGCGCTCGGCGCGTGGAACGAGCAGCACGCCTTCCCGGTCGCCTCGGACTTCGCCGAAGTCCCCTACCGGCACTGGTACATGGGCGACATGCCGCACGGCTGGGCGGCCGCCGAGTACCTCCTGCTGATCCGCGACATCCTCTTCTTCGAGGCCGACGAGGACCGTGATCCGCATGTGTACATCGCGCCGGGTGTACGTCCGCACTGGGTGCCGGCCGGCGAGCGAGTCGGTGTGGACGCCGCACCCACTCTGTTCGGGGAGCCGTTCGGTTACCGGCTCACGCACGATCCGGTCGGGCGGACGGTGACGGTGGACATCACGCAGGCGCCGGAGCGGGTGCGGTTCGTCTATCCGTGCCGGTTCGGCGCGGTGCGGTCGGCCTCCGCGGACGGACGGCAGCTGGCAGTGACGGGGAACGACGTACAAGTTCCGGCCGGGACATGGCAGTTCACGGTGTCGTACGGCTGAGGGGTACCAGGTCAGTGCTGTTCCGTGCGCCGGAGGCCGAGGCGCTCCTTTTCGGAGAGGCCGCCCCAGACCCCGAAGCGTTCGTCGTTGTTCAGCGCGTACTCCAGGCACGCGGAGCGCATCTCGCACATACCGCAGATGCGCTTCGCCTCGCGCACCGAGCTGCCCGGCTCGGGAAAGAAGAAGTCGGCCCCCGTCTGCGCGCACAGCGCCTGCTCCTGCCAGGCCATGTCGGACGCAGTGATCGTTTCCAAGTGCATGGGCATGATCGTGCCGCGCGGCGAAAAACGTTCGATCAACGCGGGATCAACGGCACGCTCCGAGGCCTCCGGCGGCGTCTGATGATGGCCCCGTCGCACGGCCAAAGGCACGGCGGCGCGCGGGGCGCGTGACAACAAGGAAAACTCCCCTGGTCACCCAGGGTAACCACGGCTGTCGCCTGAGCCCGCCCGCGCGCTCCGGCAGCGATTGTCAGTGGGCGGTGGAAGACTCGTCAGTGCAGGCAACGGGACCCCTCAAAGGAGGGCCATGATGCTCACCACCCGTTTTGTCACCGGATCCCCGAACTGGCTGGATGTCGGCACATCCGACATCGACGGCGCCATCTCCTTCTACGGAGGCCTCTTCGGCTGGCAGTTCCAGTCGGCAGGCCCCGACGCCGGCGGCTACGGCTTCTTCCAGCTCGACGGGAAGACCGTGGCCGGCGGTATGCAGACCACTCCGGAGCAGGGCCCTCCCTCCTGGACCGTGTACTTCCAGAGCCCTGACGCGGAGGCCACGGCCAAGGCGGCCGAGCAGGCCAAGGGCGCCGTGCTGATGCAGCCCATGGACGTGATGGGCGAGGGCCACATGGCGATCCTGGCCGACGAGGCGGGCGTGCCTTTCGGCATCTGGCAGCCGGCCCGCACCAAGGGCCTGGACGTGGCCGGGGACCCGGGCTCGCTGTGCTGGGTCGAGCTCTACACCGCGGACATCGCCGCGGCCGCCGCGTTCTACAACTCGGTCTTCGGCTGGGAGACCTCGGCGGTGCCGTTCCCGGGCGGCACCTACACCTGCATCAACCCCGCGGGGACCGAGGAGGAGGCCATGTTCGGCGGCGTCGTCCCGCTGGCCGACGACCCGATCGAGGCCGAGTCCGGTGCGTACTGGCTGCCGTACTTCGAGGTCACCGACGCGGACGCCGTGGTCAGCAAGGCCCAGGAGCTGGGCGGCACGGTCCGCATGCCCGCGACGGACGTGGAGGGCGTGGGCCGCATGGCGAAGCTCGCCGACCCGTACGGAGCCCGCTTCGCGGTGATCAAGAGCGCGCCGCAGCAGAGCTGAGACCCGGATCGGTGGGGCCGCTGGTCCGGCGGGCCCCACCTGTCCCGGCCTATCGCCTGTCCCGGCCTATCGCGTCGACTGTGCGGTCCCGCCTCGGCTCGGCCGGTTCGGCGACCGCGAGGCTGACGCTCCCCCAGTTGTACGGCGCCGGGGTCTCCTTCGTGCGCGATGACGTGTGCGCCGCCGCCCCGTGAGTGAAGCCGCGCAGCGGCGCGGGCGCGTGTGACGTGTGCGGCGCGGCGCGTGACGACGTGTGCGGCGCGGGCGCGCGACCGCAACCCCGACGGCGCACGGTGACCGTCGGGTTCACGGGATCCGGCGCTCCGTCGGCTCCGGCTCGTAGGCCCCGCGGGCTCGTGACGGCGTCAGCCGTGCCACACCTCGGCCACCGAGTCCGCGAGGGCGACGGCCTGGGCGTGGCCGGCACGGGCGGCGGCCGAGCGGCGGGAGTCGTCCATCATGTTGCGGCCCATCACGCACCGGGCGGCGGCATCCGGGGCCAGGAGGCTGACGCGCGCCCCTGCCGCCGCCAGATCGGCGGCCTGCCGCAGGGCACTCGGGTGCGGGCCGACCGCCTTGGGAATCGGCGCGATCGCGACGATGCGACCGTGGCCGCGGGCGAGGTGAAGGTTGCTGGTCGAGCGACTGCCGCCGTCCATCCAGCGGCGGCCCCCGGCGCTGACGGGCGGCCAGACCACGGGCACCGCGCAGCTCGCCGCCACCGCTTCGAGGAGGGTCACACCCGAAGACGCGTCGAACGCCTCGAGGTTTCCGGTCCGCGCGTCGACCGCGGTGATCCGCAACTCCCGCTCGGGCCACTGCCGTACGTCGCCCAACAGGGTGCCCACCGCGTCGAAGACCTCCGACTCGGGGACGGTACGGGCCGCGAGCGCGGCCCGGCCGAGGCGTGCGACGGAACGCCTCGGGTTCCGGGAGCCCAGTGCCGCCCACAGGAAGCGAGCCGTCTGGCCCAGGGTGACGGTCAGGTCGATGCCATCCGCCCCGGCGAGCTGGCGCTCGTACAACTCGGCGGCGGTGACGCCGGAGGCGAGCCGGGAGCCGAAGATCGCGCCCGCGGAGGTGCCGATGACGACATCGGCCCCGGACACCTCGACACCGGCCTCGGCGAGTCCCGCGAGCACCCCGACCATCCACGCGCCGCCGACCGCCCCGCCACCGCCCAGCACCAGCGCCGTGTTCGCCATCAGGTCCACCCCTCCCACTCAAGTGGGGAGCACTCCCCAGTTCCCGTTCCGACGATAGCATCGGTACCGGGGAGTGGTCCCCGGTACTACCGAAGGGTGGGGTCATGGCGGTCGGCGCGAACGGGCCGGATCCGGTACGGCGGCGGCGCGACGCCCGGCGCAACCGCGAGCTGCTGGTCGAGGCGGCCCGCGAGGTGTTCGCCGTACAAGGGCTCGACGCGCCGCTCGATGTGATCGCCCGCCGGGCCGGCGTGGGGAACGCCACGCTGTACCGGCATTTCCCGAGCCGCGCCGCGCTCGTCGACGAGGTCTTCCGGGACACCCTCACGGCGACCATGGCGGCCGGGGAGCGGGCCCGGACCGCGAAGGACGCCTGGACGGGCCTCCTGGACTACATGGACGCGGTGTTCACGGGGCTGGCCG
Source organism: Streptomyces sp. NPDC001530 (assembly GCF_042894545.1). Lineage (NCBI taxonomy): Bacteria > Bacillati > Actinomycetota > Actinomycetes > Kitasatosporales > Streptomycetaceae > Streptomyces > Streptomyces sp. NPDC001530. The sequence goes on along the minus strand of NZ_JBIAVS010000008.1, from coordinate 333,263 downwards.
CCGACCGCGGCGCGATCGACCTGATGACCACACGCCTGGAGGGCGTCGCCACGCTCGAGGCCGTGCACGCCCACAACCGGGACACGGTGGACATGCTCCTGCGCCGTGGCCGCGAACAGGGCACGGTGCGTGGCGATCTCACCACCGAGGACCTCCTCTTCGCGCTCGCCGCGCTCGGCCGCGCCGTCCCGGCGCTCACGGCCACGGCCCCGCAGGCCTGGCGCCGCTCGCTCGCGCTCCTCCTGGACGGACTGCGGATCTCCCCGGCCGCCGCGCCGCTGCCCGAGCCCTCGCTCACTCCGGACCAACTCGGAGAAGTCCTGGGTAACTTGGGCCCGCACCGAGCGTGACACAGAGCGCCTACGCGGAGGCCCGTCGTACGAGCGTCGTCGGCAGGACGACGCTGGAGGGTGCGCCTGCCAGGTGGTCCGCGCCGGCCCCGCGGTCGAGGCGACGCAGCAGGAGCCGGGCCATCAACCGGCCCATCTCCTCGATGTCCTGACGAACCGTCGTCAGGGACGGATCCGTCTGCTCCGCGACCGGCAGCATGTCGTCGAAGCCGATCACGGCGACGTCGTCGGGCACCCGCCGCCCCCGCTCGCGCAGGACGCGCAGGGCTCCCGAGGCCGACAGATCGTTCGCGGCGAACACCGCGTCGACATCGGGGCGGCGCTCCAGCAGCTCCCGCATGGCACGCTCGCCGCCCGCGGGCGTGAAGTCGCCCTCGGCGATGAGCGCCGGATCGACGTCCACCATGACGTCCCGGAACCCGTCGAGCCGGTCGACCGCGGACGTCTGGTCGAGGGCACCAGTGATGTGGGCGATGCGTGTACGCCCACATCCGATGAGGTGCCGTACGGCCTCGCGGGCGCCGCCCCGGTTGTCGGAGTCGACGTACACCGTGGGCACGGCGTCGCGGACGCCGTCGCCCCAGCCGGGCCGCCCGCCGAACACGGTCGGCACGCCCGCGCCGTGGATCAGTCCAGGCAGCGGGTCGTCCAGGTGCAGCGAGAAGACGAGCGCGCCGTCGACATGGCCTCCGGCGAGATAACGTCCGACGCGTACGTGATCGTCCCGGCCCTCCGTGAGCAGCAGCACGAGTTGCGAGTCATGTGCCGTCAACTCCTTGCTGATGCCGCGGAGTTGGAGAGCGAAGAAGGGGTCCGCGAAGACCCTGGTCTCCGGTTCGGCGATCACGACGGCGACCGCGTCGTGGCGCCGGGTGACAAGGCTGCGCGCGGCCTGGTTCGGCACGTACCCGAGCTCTTCGACAGCCCGCCTCACCCGTTCGACGAGCGGCTCCCGCACCCCGTCGCCGCCGTTCACGACACGCGACACGGTGGCCCGGGAGACCCCGGCCCGCGCGGCCACGGCCTCCAACGTGGGGCGCGACGCTGTCCCGGTCACCTCTGGGCACCTCCTGGGCGGTTGCGGATCAGGATAGCCGCGGGTGTGCCACGGTGAGAGCGCTCCCGGATGACCGAAAACGGCTTGCGCCGACACATCGGGCACGTCGAAGATCGCCGTATGACCATGAGAAAGGCCCATGACGCCTGACCGCCCCGCGACCAGGCCGGCCGCCTTCGCCCGCCTCCCGCGCCCTTACCGGGACCTGCACATCCTGCGCAGCACGGTCGACGCCTTCGGACGCGCGCACTGGCTGCTGACCGAGCGCCCGCCGGAGCCGCGCCGCGAGAAGCCGTACGACGCCGTGGTGGTGACGGTCGAGGACGGCCGCCCGTACGAGACGCATCTGAGCGCGCTGCAAGCGGCATTCCCCTTGTTCGACGCTCTTCCGGACGGCGGATTCGTCGTCGCGGACGCGCGCAGTCGAGCCGACGAGGAGCATGTGCAGGTCTTCGACGCCCTCGGCCGCCTCTCGTGGACGTTTCGCGTAGGAGACGGCATCGAGCACCTGCTGACCGATGAAGCCGGCGACCTGTGGGTGGGCTACTTCGATGAGGGCGTGTACGGCGACGACGAGCTCAGCTGGCCCGGGCTGCGGCGTTGGAGCCCCACCGGGGACCACCTGTGGACGTACCACTCGGTCGACGGTGGTGGCGCGATCAGCGACTGCTACGCGCTCAACGTCAGCGGCCGCTCGGCCTGGGCCTGCGCCTACACCCACTTCTCCGTGCTGGAGATTCGCCCGGACTCGGGTGTGAAACCCCGCTCGAATCAGGTCCGGGGCGCCAAGGGACTGGCGGTCCACGGCAGTCGAGTGGCCCTTCTCGGCGGCTACGAAGACGATCACGACCGCCTCGTCATCGGCGAGCTGACGGACACGGGGGTCACCCCTGTCACGCAGGGGCGGCTCGTCCGCCGCGACGGCTCCACCCCCGGCCGCCGCCGTCTCGTGTGCCGCGGCGCGCGCATCTACGTGCAGGAGGAGCCCTTCACGGAGTGGGACGTCCTGGACATCGGCCCGCAGTCCACGCCGATGGGCTAACTCCCGTTCGGCCACAGGGCCTTGAGCCGGTCGGGCAGGATGTCCCGAGCCGCCTCCAGGAAGAGTGGACCTTCGTCCGCGGTCTCCTTTCCTCCTTCGTGGATCGCGCGCATCGCCCTGTCCACCCAGGCGTCGTCGAGCCGCTCCCAGTCCGCCGCGAGCCGACGCAGAAACACCAGGCGGAAGCGCCGTCTGGTGTCCCGGTCGTACGGGGCGAATCCATTGAGCGAGATCTGCAGGCAGTCGTCGAAGGCCGAGGTGAGGTCGGCCGGGCTGCTGTCCTCGTCGGCGGTCAGCCACAGGCGGACGAGCGCGTTCACCGCGGATACGGGCGCCTGACGTCCGCTGTCGAAGAAGGTGACGACCGCTGTGTCCCAGGCACCGGCCCAGGGCTCGAGTCCGTGCGCGAACACGTCATCGAGGGCGTCACAGAGGAACTTTGCCTGTTCGCGCAACTGATGGTTGTCGTGCTCGACCCAGGCGAGCCAATCCCCTTCCGTCTGTGGTCTCATCTCGTAGTCCGGCCCGTGGTCGTAGGTCCAGTACGGATCCGACCGCCAGGGCTCGGTCTCGGCGTCCCCCCGCAGGCGTGACCGTGGAGATGGAACGTGTGGTAGTACTCGCCGTGCGTGATCATCACGATCTCTACGCGATCGCCCACCGTGGCCTCGAAGTCGGGGCCGGAGTGGGCGGGCTTGTTGCTGATCGTCATGTCGTTGAAGACGATGGTGAAGGTCCGGTGAGAGACTGCCGGACGTTCGCGGCCGCGCTCGAGGGCTGACCGGCGCGGAGATCCATCAGAAGCCCCCTAACCGTCCTCGTGCTTGGCGCGGCTCGGCTGCACGCGCTTCGGCTCGCCCGGCATCTTGGGGTACTCGGGCGGATACGGCAGATCGCCCAGGCCGTGGTCGTGCTCGTCGCGGCTGGCGAGCTCCAGCAGGGCTTCCAGGGAGAAGGCGTGGTCATCCATGTCGGCGTGCACATCGCCGAGTTCGGCGAATCGCCCCGGCATGGTCGCCAGGTCGAAGTCCCGGGGCTGGGCGTCGTCCACCTCGTCCCACCGCAGGGGCGCGGAGACGGGGGCGTGCGGGCGGGGGCGTACCGAGTAGGCGGAGGCGATGGTGCGGTCTCTGGCTGCCTGGTTGTAGTCCACGAAGATCTTTTCGCCCCTTTCCTCCTTCCACCAGGCGGTGGTGACCTGGTCGGGCATACGGCGCTCCAGTTCGCGCCCGACGGCGATGGCGGCCCGGCGTACCTGCGTGAACGTCCAGCGCGGCTGGATGGGTACGAAGACGTGCAGTCCGCGGCCGCCGGAGGTCTTGGGCCAGCCGCGCAGATCTCCGTACTCGTGGAGGACGGCGCGCAGTTCATGGGCGGCGCGCACCGCGTCGGCGTAGTCCGTGCCGGGCTGCGGGTCGAGGTCGATGCGGAGTTCGTCGGGGCGGTCGACGTCGTCGCGACGGACCGGCCACGGGTGAAAGGTCAGCGTGCCGAACTGCGCGGCCCACAGGACAGCGGCGGGCTCGGTGGGGCACATCTCGTCGGCGCTGCGGCCGCTGGGGAAGGTGATGTGGGCGGTCGGAATCCAGTCGGGCATGTTCTTGGGGGCCCGCTTCTGGAAGAAGGACTCGCCCGTCACCCCGTCCGGGTACCGCTCCAGGGTGGTGGGGCGGTTGCGGAGGGCGCGGAGGATGCCGTCGCCGACGGCAAGGTAGTACTGGGCGAGGTCCAGCTTCGTGAAACCGCGCTCCGGGAAGAAGACCTTGCCCGGGCTGGACAGACGTACGGTCCTCCCGGCTGCCTCGAGTTCCACCGCATCGCCCATGCGAGCCACGGTAGGCGCAGCGCGCAGACCTCGCACACCGGGCGGGAGGCCCCGAGACCGCGCAGAATCAGAACATGGATCTGCCGGTGATGCCACCCGTGAAGCCGATGCTCGCCAAGTCCGTGGCGAAGATCCCGCCGGACATGCACTACGAGGCGAAGTGGGACGGCTTCCGCGCGATCGTGTTCCGCGACGGTGCCGAGGTCGAGATCGGCAGCCGCACCGGGAAGACGCTGACCAGGTACTTCCCCGAGCTGGTCGAGGCGCTGCGGGAGCGGCTGCCGGAGCGCTGTGTGATGGACGGCGAGATCGTGATCGCCAGGGAGGGACGGCTCGACTTCGACGCGCTCACGGAGCGGATCCACCCGGCGGACTCGCGGGTGCGGATGCTGGCAGAGAAGACCCCCGCCTCCTTCGTGGCCTTCGATCTGCTGGCGCTGGCCGACGAGTCACTGCTCGACGTCCCGCTGGGCGATCGGCGCGCCCTGCTGGTGATGGCGCTGTCCGGGGTGACGGCCCCGGTCCATGTGGCGCCGGCGACCACGGACCGCGAGGTGGCGCAGCGGTGGTTCGAGCAGTACGAGGGCGCGGGCCTCGACGGGGTGATCGCCAAACCGCTCACGCTGCCCTATCGGCAGGACGAGCGCGCCATGTTCAAGATCAAGCACGAACGGACAGCGGATGTCGTCGTCGCCGGTTACCGCTTCCACAAGAGCGGTCCGATCGTCGGTTCCCTACTGCTTGGCCTGTACGACGACGGGGGCACCCTGCAGCACGTGGGCGTGAGCGCGGCGTTCCCGATGAAGCGGCGCGCTGAGCTGGTGGGGGAGCTGGAGCCGCTGCGCATGGAGGATGTCGAGCAACACCCGTGGGCGGCCTGGGCGGAGGAGTCGGCGCACGAGACGGCGCGGTTGCCGGGCGCGCCCAGCCGGTGGTCGGCGAAGAAGGACCTCTCCTGGGTGCCGCTGCGGCCCGAGCGGGTGGCCGAGGTGGCGTACGACCACATGGAGAACGGCGTGCGGTTCCGCCACACGGCCCGCTTCCGCCGCTGGCGCCCCGACCGCACCGCCGAGAGCTGTACGTACAGCCAGTTGGAGGAGCCGGTGGGATACGACCTCGCGGAGATCTTCGGTCCGCAGGACTGACCGGGCTGACCGGGCTGCTGACCGGGCTGACGGGACCAACCGGACTGGCTGGACTGGCCGCTCTGGCTGGACTGACGGCTGCCGATTCCTCATGTGACCGCCGCCGATCCCTCGCGAAGAGCCCCCCACTGATCGGCTGATCAGTTCAACTGCGCGAACAATCAGAATCGAACGGGTATAGCCACCGATACACCTATAAGCGCACAATCGATGGCACAGAACGGGGGCGCACGGTGGGCATGCGACACATGGCGCGGATGCGGCGCGGCGCGATGACGGCGGCTCTGCTGGCCGCAACGATGACGTGCTCCCTGCTGGCGGGCTGCACCCGCGACGGCGCGATCGACGACGGGCGCGGCCGGACACAGGGGCCGAGCCAAGACCAGGACAGTACGCCGAGCAGCGGTTCGGTGCTTGCCGTGAAGATCGACAATGTACGCGCGGCCCGCCCGCAGACAGGCCTGGAAGCAGCTGACGTGGTGTACGCGGAGCAGGTCGAGGGCGGCCTGAGCCGGCTGATGGCGGTCTACGCGACCCGGTTCCCGAAGGTCATCGGGCCCGTGCGCAGTGCCCGCGAGTCGGACTTGGAGCTGCTGCGCCAGTTCGACGAGCCGACGCTCGCGTTCTCGGGTGCGCAGCACAAACTTCTCCCGCTGATCAACAAGGCCCCGCTGCACGCACAGCCGCCGGAAACGGCGTCCGGCGCCTACTACCGGGGCACGGACAAGCCCCCGCCGCACAATCTGTATCTGCGCCCGCAGCGACTGGTGGGATCCGCGCCGGGCAGCGCCGCCCTCACCACCGGGTTCCGCTTCGGCCCGGCACCCGCAGGCGGCAGTCCGGAGACCTCACGCACCGTGCGCTTCCCGGCGGCCCGCTTCACCTTCACCTGGTCCGACAGCCGGCAGCGCTGGCTGGTGGACATGGACGGGACGCCCACCGTGACGACCGAGGGCAAGAAGGTGGCTCCGGCGACGGTCGTCGTGCAGTACGTGAAGGTGCGCGCGTCCCAGTTCCACGACTTCCTGGGCAACAACACGCCGTACACGGAGACGGTGGGCTCGGGAAAGGCCAAGGTGCTGCGCGACGGCCGTGCCTTCGACGTGAACTGGGCGCGTCCCAGCGCGACGGACGGCACGGAGTTCACAACGACGGACGGCGCGCCGATGAACTTCCCGCGGGGGCAGGTGTGGGTGGTCTTCGCGAAGGCGTGACCGAAGCGGGTGCGTGACCGAAGCGGGCGCGTGACCCAAGCGGGCTGACCCAAGCGGGCGCGTGACCCAAGTGGGCGCGTGCCCCAAGCGGGCGCCCGGGCCCAACCCGACCCGACCAGGCCCCGATCGGCCGACCCGACGGATCGCACCCGAACGGGCCCTGCCGAAGACAGGCCCTAAGTCTCCCGAAGGCAGGCCCTGAGCCGCCCTAAGCCTTCGAGGACGCCAGGGGTTCCGCCGGGTTGCGGAGCCCCTCCGCCGCGTCCGACACCCGCTGGATGAGGTCGAAGAACATGGTCTGCTCCTCGGCGGAGAGCGGGGCCAGGAAGACCTGGTTCATCCGGGCCGTGCGCACGGTGAGCTTGCGGTGTGTGCGCATTCCCTCGTCCGTGAGGCGCAGCAGGAAGCGGCGGCCGTCCTGCGGGTCGCGCACCTTGTCGAGCAGGCCACGGCGGCCGAGCCGGCTGATGACCTCGGCGATGGTGGACCGGTCGAGCCCGACCCGCTCCCCCACCGTGCGCTGGTCGAGGCCCGGCTCCGCGACGAGGGCGTTCAGGACCGCGAACTGCGGCGAGGTGATCTCCTCGGAGACCATCGTGTTCCACAGCAGATAGTGCGCCTGCTGCAGTCGCCGGGCGAGGTGCCCGGGGTGGGTGGAGAGGTCCACCGCGGCCATGTGCGCTCCTCGGGTCCAGGTACGCGCGCCCCGCCGCGCCATACGAGGGTGATATTCGTTGGTGCACTGAACGATACCCGGCCACCGTCGGACCTGTCTCGTCGTATGCCGAGACTCTCACCTGCCCCTTCCCTGAGGGCCTTGACGGGCCAGGGATCGGGTGGCAGCGTGTGGGAAACCTCGAAGAAATAATCAGTGCCCTGACTAATTGAGGCGCTGGAACGCTCGGGAGAGATGGGGCTTCACGGATGGACAAGGTGGTCGCCACAGCCCTGGAGGCGGTGGCCGATGTGCCGGACGGCGCGACACTCGCGGTCGGTGGATTCGGCCTGAGTGGTGTGCCGAACGTGCTGATCGAGGCGTTGTACGAGCGGGGCGCCAGCGGCCTGAGCGTGGTGTCGAATAACTGTGGGGCCATGGAGTCCGGCCTCGCGATCCTGCTCGCGGCCGGGCGGATCGCCCGGGTGACCGGCTCCTACATCGGCGCGAACAAGGAGTTCGCCCGCCAGTACCTGGCCGGTGAGCTGGAGGTGGAGATGATCCCGCAGGGCACGCTCGCCGAGCGGCTACGCGCGGGCGGCGCCGGGATCCCCGCGTTCTACACCCCGGCCGGGGTCGGCACGCAGGTCGCGGACGGCGGACTGCCGTGGCGCTACGACGGCTCCGGCGGCGTCGCGCTGGCCTCCCCGCCGAAGGAGGTGCGCGAGTTCGACGGCACCCAGTACGTGCTGGAGCACGGCATCCGCACCGACTTCGCCCTGGTACGGGCCGCCAGGGGCGACCGGCACGGCAACCTGGTCTTCAACAAGTCCACCCGCAACTTCAACCCGCTCGCCGCCATGGCCGGCCGGATCACGATCGCCGAGGTGGAGGAGCTGGTGGAGCCCGGGGAGATCGAGCCGGACGCGGTGCATCTGCCGGGCATCTTCGTGCAGCGCGTCGTCGCGCTCACCCCGCAGCAGGCGGCCGACAAGCTGATCGAGAAGCGGACGGTCTCGGCGCCCGTGGCGGACGGAACGGTGAGCGAGTAATGGCCTGGAGCAGGGAAGAGATGGCCGCCCGCGCGGCGCGCGAGCTGCGCGACGGCCAGTACGTGAACCTGGGCATCGGGCTGCCGACGCTGATCCCCAACTACCTGCATCCGGGGGTCGAGGTGATCCTGGAGTCGGAGAACGGCATCCTGGGCACCGGCCCCTACCCCGCCGAGGACCAGGTCGACCCGGACCTGATCAACGCGGGCAAGGAGACCGTCACGGTGCTGCCCGGCGCCTCGTACTTCGACTCGTCACTGTCCTTCGGGATGATCCGCGGCGGGCACATCGATGTCGCCGTGCTCGGCGCGATGCAGGTGTCCGAGCAGGGTGACCTCGCCAACTGGGCGATCCCCGGCAAGCTGATCACCGGGATCGGCGGCGCGATGGACCTCGTGCACGGCGCCCGCACGGTCATCGTCGTCATGACCCACACCGCCAAGGACGGCTCGCCGAAGATCCTCGAACAGTGCGCGCTGCCGCTCACCGGCAAGGCGTGTGTGAACCGGATCATCACCGACCTCGGCGTGCTGGACGTCACCACCGAGGGCCTGGTGCTGGTGGAGACCGCGCCGGGCGTCACCGTCGAGGAGATCGTGGCGAAGACCGCCGCGAAGGTCCGCATTCCCGAGGAGATCTGATGAAGGACGTCTACATCGTCGACGCGGTCCGCACCCCGATCGGCAAGTACAACGGCTCACTGGCCGCCGTCCGCCCGGACGACCTGGCCGCCCACGCCCTCCGTGAACTCCTCGCCCGCACCCCCGACTTGGACCCCTCCCGGATCGAAGACGTCTACTTCGGCAACGCCAACGGCGCCGGCGAGGAGAACCGCAACGTCGCCCGCATGGCCGCCCTGCTCGCCGGCCTGCCCACCTCCGTGCCCGGCGTCACCGTGAACCGGCTGTGCGCTTCGGGCCTCGAAGCGGTCATCCAGGCCGCCCGGGCCATCGCGGTCGGGGACGCCTCCATCGCCGTAGCCGGTGGCGTGGAGTCGATGACGCGGGCGCCGTACGTGCTGCCCAAGTCGGACAAGCCGTTCCCGGCCGGGCACACGGAGTTGTACTCCACCACCCTGGGCTGGCGCATGGTCAACCCGAAGATGGACCCCCAGTGGACGATCCCGCTGGGCGAGTCCGCCGAACTCATCGCCGACAAACACAAGATCACCCGCGAGCAGCAGGACGAGTTCGCCCTCGCCTCCCACCGCAAGGCGGCCAAGGCCCAGGCCGAGGGCCTGTTCGACGCCGAACTCGCCCCCCTCTCCCTGCCGCAGCGCAAGGGCGACCCGGTCGTGTTCGCCGCCGACGAGTGCGTACGCGCCGAGGCGTCCCTTGAGGCCATGGCCAAGCTCAAGCCGTCCTTCCGCACGGAGCACGGCACGGTGACCGCGGGCAACGCCTCGCCCCTGAACGACGGCGCGGCCGCCCTGCTGCTGGTCGACGAGGAGGGACTTAAGGCCACCGGCCGCGAACCCCTCGCCCGCATCCGCGCCACCGGCGTCTCCGCCATCGACCCGCACTACTTCGGACTCGCCCCCGTCGAGGCCGTCAACCGCGCACTCGCCAAGGCGGGCAAGGCATTTGACGACCTGTCCACGCTGGAGCTGAACGAGGCCTTCGCCGCCCAGGTCCTCGGCTGCGTCGCCGAATGGCCCGAGTTCGACCCCGCCATCCTCAACCCGCAGGGCGGCGCCATCGCCCTCGGCCACCCCCTCGGCGCGTCCGGCGCCCGGCTCGCCGGCACCGTCGCCCACCAACTCGCCCGCCAGGGCTCCGGAGTTGGTGTCGCCACCCTCTGCATCGGTGTGGGCCAGGGCCTCGCCCTCGTCCTCGAACGATAGGAAGTCGACCATGGCTCTCACTCAGTCGGACATCGACATCGAGATCAAGGATCTGCAGGACACGTACGACAAGGCGGTCGCCGGCGGCGCGCCGGTCCGGCACCATCCGTCGCGCGACTACGCCCCGTACCGCAGCTCCCTGCTGCGCCACCCCAAGCAGCCGCTGGTCGCCGTGAACGGCGGCGACCCGGAGACGGTCGAGCTGTCGGGCCCGGTCTTCGGCGTCACCGACATCACCGAGATCGACAACGACCTGACGCTCCAGCACCGGGGCGAGCCGATCGGCGAGCGCATGACCGTCTCGGGCCGGCTGCTCGACCGCGACGGCCGTCCCGTGCGCGGCCAGCTCATCGAGATCTGGCAGGCCAACGCCGCCGGCCGCTACGCCCATCTGCGCGAGCAGCACCCGGCGCCGCTGGACCCCAACTTCACTGGTGTGGGGCGGACCCTGACGGACAATCAGGGCCGGTACACCTTCACCACCATCAAGCCGGGCCCGTATCCGTGGGGCAACCACACCAACGCGTGGCGGCCCGCCCACATCCACTTCTCGGTCTTCGGCACGGCGTTCACCCAGCGGCTCGTGACGCAGATGTACTTCCCGAGCGACCCGCTGTTCCCCTACGACCCGATCCTGCGGTCCGTGACGGACGAGGCGGCCCGCAACCGGCTGATCGCCACCTACCAACACGACCTCTCGCAGCCCGAGTTCTCGCTCGGCTACGCATGGGACATCGTCCTCGACGGTCCCTCCGCCACCTGGATCGAGGAAGGCCGTTGAGCATGACCGAGCGGTTGCTCCCCACCCCGTCCCACACGATCGGCCCCTTCTACGGCCACGCGCTGCCCTTCCCCGGCGGCGGACAGGTCGCGCCGCAGGGCCACCCCGACGCGATCACCCTGCACGGGTACGTGTTCGACGGCGCGGGCAGCCCGATCCCCGACGCCCTGCTGGACTTCTGGCAGGCGGCGCCCGATGGCTCGCTGAAGGGCGCGCCCGGCTCGATGCGTCGCGATCCGTCGACGGGCGGCTTCCTCGGGCGCAACGGCACCGACTTCACGGGCTTCGGCCGGGTCGCCACGGACGCCGACGGACACTACGCGCTGCACACGCTGCCGCCGGGCAACGCCGGGCTGCCGTACATCAGCGTGTGTGTGTTCGCGCGCGGTCTGGTGCACCACCTCTTCACCCGCGCGTACCTCGCCGACGGCGCCGACCCGCTGCTCGACTCGCTCCCGGCCGACCGGCGCGCCACGCTGATCGCGGCCGAGGGCGCGCACCGCACGTACCGTTTCGACATCCGCCTTCAGGGCGAAGGCGAAACGGTCTTCCTGGAGTTCCAGTGACAGCTGTCGACCCTGTCGGATCCGACGCCCTGCTCGCCCCCGGGTGGGCGGGCTCCCCCGCGTCGGCCGCCACCTCGGACGGAGCGTTTCTGCAGGCGCTCCTCGATACAGAGGCGGCGCTGACGCGGGCCTGGGCGGAGCTCGGCCCGGCCCCGGCCGAGGCCGCGTCGGCGGTGTCCGCCGTCGCTGCTGCGGACCTCGACGTCCGGGCCGTCGCACTGCTGGCCCGGAGCGGCGGCAATCCGGTGATCCCGCTGGTCGCGCGGCTGACGGCGGCGGTCGGCGAGGAGCACGGGCCGTATGTCCACCGGGGCGCGACCAGCCAGGACATCATGGACACGGCGATGATGCTGGTCGCGCGCCGCACCCTGGACCTGGTCCTGGCGGACCTGGACCGTACGGCGCGGGCGCTGGGCGGACTGGCCGCCGCCCACCGCGACACGGTCATGCCCGGGCGGACGCTGACGCAGCACGCCGTGCCCACGACCTTCGGACTGAAGGCGGCGGGGTGGCGGTCGCTGGTGCTGGACGCGCGGGACCGCCTCGCCGCCGTCCGGCTCCCCGCCCAACTGGGCGGCGCTGCCGGAACGTTGGCGGCCTTCACCGCCTTCGGAGCCGAGGACACGCAGGCCCTCGTGGCGGCGTACGCCCGTGAACTCGGGCTGGTGGAACCGGCGTTGCCCTGGCACACCCTGCGGACGCCGATCGCCGATCTGGCCGGTGGCCTGGCCTTCGCGGCCGGAGCACTCGGCAAGATGGCGGCGGACGTCCTCACCCTGTCCCGTACGGAGATCGCCGAGGTCGCCGAGGGGGCCGGGGGCGGGTCGTCCGCGATGCCGCACAAGGCCAATCCGGTGGCGGCCACGCTGATCGCCGCCACGGCCCGGCGCGCGCCCGGGCTCGCCGCCACGCTGTACGCGTCGATGGTCGCCGAGGACGAGCGGCCGGCCGGTGCCTGGCATGCCGAGTGGGAGCCGCTGCGCGATCTGCTGCGGCTGGTCGCCAGCGCCGCAGGCAACGCCACCGAGCTGGCCGAAGGGCTCCGGGTGAACGCGGACGCCATGCGTCAACACCTCGATCTCACCCACGGGTTGATCGTCTCCGAGCGGCTGGCCGTCGAGCTCGCTCCCGTGCTCGGCCGGGCCCGCGCCAAGGAGTTGCTGACGCGGGCCGCGCGGCGCGCCGTCGCCGAGAACCGGCCCCTCGCGGACGTACTCGGCGAGGAGCCGGAGCTCAAGGAGCTCGACCTCGCGGACCTCACCGACCCCACCCGCTACACGGGCTCCGCGGGAGCCCTCACCGACCGTGCCCTGGAGCGACGTTGACTCACAAACTGCTCAACCACCGCGCCGAGGGTCCCGCCACCGCTCCCCCGCTGCTCCTCGGGCCCTCGCTCGGCACGTCGTACGCCCTGTGGGACAAGGTCGCGCCCGAGCTGTCCGTCACCCACCGGGTCGTCCGCTGGGACCTGCCGGGCCACGGCGGTTCGGCCGCGGACCTGATCGGGCCCGGCGCGAGCGTCGCCGACCTCGCCGAGCTGGTGCTCGCCCTCGCCGACTCGCTCGGCATCGACCGGTTCGCGTACGCGGGCGTCTCCCTCGGTGGCGCGGTCGGTCTGCAGCTGGCCGCGCACCACCGGGAGCGGGTGGAAAGCCTCGCCGTCATCTGCTCGTCCGCCCACTTCAACGGCTCCAAGCCGTGGGAGGAGCGGGCGGCGGCGGTACGCCGCGAAGGACTCGAGGCGCTGGCCAAGAACGCCGACTCCCGTTGGTTCACGCCCGGTTTCACGGTGCCACGGTTGGTCGAGGACCACCGGACCGCGGACCCCGAGGCGTACGCCGCCTGCTGTGACGCGCTCGCCGCCTTCGACATCCGGGACCGGCTGTCGTCGATCAGCGCCCCGACCCTGCTGATCGCGGGCCGCGAGGACCCGGCGACGCCGCCCGCGCATCTGCGGGAGATCGCCGACGCGGTGCCCGGCGCCTCACTCACCGAGATCGCGGGCGCCTCGCATCTGGCGCCGGCGGAGCGTCCCGAAGCCGTGCTCGCGGCGCTGCGCGGGCACTTCGACGGGTACGAGCTGCGAGGCATGGAGGTACGCCGGCAGGTCCTCGGCGACGAGCACGTGGACCGCGCGCAGGCACGGCAGACCCCCTTCACCGCCCGTTTCCAGGACTTCATCTCCCGCTATGCGTGGGGCGAGATCTGGACGGATCCGACGCTGGCGCGCCGCGAGCGCAGCATGATCACGCTGACCGCGCTGGTGGCGCACGGCCACTACGACGAGCTGGCGATGCACGTCCGCGCGGCGCGGCGCAACGGTCTCACGCCCGAGGAGATCGGCGCGGTCCTGCTGCAAACCGCCGTGTACTGCGGTGTCCCGGCGGCGAACTCGGCGTTCGCGGTGGCGCAACGGGTGCTGGCGGAGGACGACGAGGCAGGTGGGTGACCCTGCTGGTGGTAGCTTCAACAGCACCCCGTACATGCCTCCACACCGTGCCTAGGGTGGAGGCATGTCCACTGTTCTGATCACCGGTGCCACCTCCGGACTCGGCCGGTACATCGCCTTCGAACTGGTCCGCTCCGGACACGTCGTCCTCGCGCACGGCCGCGACCCCGGCCGTACGGAGCGGCTGGTCGACGAGCTCCGTACCGAGGGTGAGGCGCACGGCTTCGTCGCCGATCTGGCCGCGCTGGCACAGGTGCGCGAGCTGGGCGACCAGGTCGCCCGCGCGCATCCCGAACTCGACGTGCTGATCAACAACGCCGGTGTGGGCAGTGGTCCGCGCGGTTCCGGCCGTGAGCTGAGCGCCGACGGCCACGAGCTGCGGCTCGCGGTGAACTACCTCGCCCCGGTCGCCCTCACCCGCGCCCTGCTGCCGGTGCTGCGTGCGAGCGCCCCCGCCCGGATCGTGAACGTCGGCTCGGTGGGCCAGGAACCCCTGGACTTCGACGACCCGGAGCTGACCCGGGGCTACAGCGGTGTCTCGGCGTACTGCCGCAGCAAGTTCGCCCTGGCCGCGCACACGTTCGCCCTGGCCGAGGAACTGGCGGGCACGGGCGTCTCGGTGAACGTCCTGCACCCCGCCACCTACATGGACACGGCGATGGTGCGCGAGGCCGGGGTCAGCCCCTGGTCCACCGTCGCGGACGGCGCGGCGGGTGTACTCGCCCTCGCGACACGGGAGGTGGGCACGGGTCGGTACTTCGACGGCATGAGCCCCTCGCGGGCGCATGCGGAGGCGTACGACCGCGAGGTCTGGAAGCGGCTGCAGGCGACGACGGACCAGCTCCTCGGCGCCTGAACCGGCCAGAGGGCGCGTGCGCCCTACGCGCGCCCAGGCCATGCGTGCGCCCCGGCCAGAGGTACGCGCCCCCGTCGGAGGTACGCGCGTGTGCCCCGTCAGAGGTGCGTGTGCGAGCCCCGGCCACGGGTGCATGCGCGCCCGGGCGGGAGTGCCCGCGTGCCCCCCGGCCAAAAGCCCCCGCCCCGCCTAAAGGCCCGCCAGCGCCGCCTCCGCCTGCCGCACCAACCCGTCCGCCCCGCACGAACGCGCCAGTGTCAGCCCCTTGTTGAGCTCCGACACCGAGCGGGCGGCGATGCCGTGTTCGACGCGGGCCGCCGCGTGTTCGTACTGGCAGGGCGAGGCTTCCAGGTAGGTGACCGCCTGGGCGGCCAGTCGTACCGCGCGCTGGCCCGTTTCGAGGGCCGCGGCGCAGCGGAGCGCCTCGCCGATGGCCGTGTCGGTGCCGAAGCGCTCGGCCTGGCGGCGGGCCTCGGTGGCCAGGGCGGCGGCGCGCGCCGGGTCGTCCGTGGCGAGGGCCCGGGCGAGGTCGACCGCCCAGGGAGCGAGCACCGTGTTGTGGTGACCGCGCGCGGTGGCGGCCTTCTCGGCCGCCTCCAGTTCGTTGATGCCCTCCTTCGTGCGGCCGGCGGCGAGCAGCAGACGGCCGCGGACGGAGCGGGTGTCCGGGAGCACGATGGTGGACGGGTACGGGGGTGCGAAGCCGTAGCGGTCGGCGATCTCCGCGGCTTCCTGGACACGGCCGCGGGCGAGCAGCGTGTCGATGAGTCCGCAGGTGGCCGACCAGTACAGGGGCAGCCCGCGCCCGACCCGTTCGGCAAGACGCAGCGACTCGCGCTGGTAGGTCTCCGCGTCGGCGAGGCGGCCTCGTCTGCGGTGCGCGAGGCCGAGGTAGGCGTTGGCCAGGGAGAGGTGACCGCCGCTCCAACCGGCCTTCACATAGGCGTGCAGGGCCTCGCTGAACAGGCTCTCGGCCCGGTCGAGCCGGTCGGCGTAGGCGTACGCGCTGCCGAGCATGAGAAGGAGTTCGACGCCCCACTCGGTGTCGGTCCAGCCGAGTCCCGGTGCGAGGCGGCCGTTGACGAGGGCGCGGTCGCACAGTTCCACGACCTCTTCGGCGTTCTCGCCGCGTGTCATCGCGTCGAAGCCGCGCAGTATGAGCAGCGCGCGCTCGGAGTTGTCCCGGCCGGTGCAGGTCCTGACGAGTTCGGCGAGACCGCGGGAGTGTCCCGAGGGGCGCTCCTCGCCCGCGTGGATGCCCTCCCACATGTAGTGCACGGCCGTCAGTCGCATCCGGTCGGGTCCCGGTTCCAGCCGGGCGGCCTCCGCGTCGACCGTGCGGACGGCCTCGTCGAGCTGGTCGTTGTGGAGCAGCGCCTGGGAGAGCCGGAAGACGGCGTCCACGCGCATGTCGTCCTCGAGGCCGGGCCTTTCGAGGGCGGCGCGCAGATGGTTGATCGTCGTGGAGGGCGCGGTCAGGAGTGTGGCGCAGCCCAGTTCGTAGAGCACGCGCGCGTGGACCTCGGGAAGCGGGGGCTCGGCCAGCGCGCGCTCCAGGCAGCGCCTGGCCGCGTCGGGCGCGCCCACGGCGAGGTGTTCGCGGGCGGCCTCGCGCATCTGCTCGACGAGTTCGGGGTCGTCGTCCGGATGGACTTCGAGGAGGTGGCGGGAGGCCGCGGCGGCGCCCCGGCCGGACTCCGTGACCGCCCACGCGGCCTGGCCGTGCATCGCGGTGCGCAGGGCGTCCGGGATCGAGCGGTAGACCGCGGTCGCGATGAGCGGGTGCACGAACTCCAGCTCACCGTCGGGCACTTGGCCGTACGTCGGCTCGGTCCTGGTCAGGATGCGGGCGGCGCCGAGCAGTTCGGCGCAGCGGACGGCCTCCTCGGTCTGCATGCCGGCGAGTTGGGCGGCGAGGTCGAGGGAGATCCCGGTGCCGAGGATCGCGGCCGCCCAGGCGAACCGGGTGGCGTCGATGCCGAGTCCTTCGAGGCGGGCGACGAGCCCGCGGCCGCGGGCGGAGCGGTTCAGGTCGCGCAGCTCGGCGGCCGAGCCCTCGGCGGGCTCCAGCGCGCTGTCCTGCACCTTGGCGAGCAGTTCGACGGTCTCGTACGGGTTGCCGCCGGTGACCGCCCACACCTCGCGGCAGAACGGTGCGTCGGCGTGCTCCCCGAGTGTGGCGCGGGTCAGTCCCTCGGCCGCGGCCGGGGTCAGCGCGCTCAAGGTGGTGACCGGTCGGGCCGCGGCGGCGACCATGTCGAGCAGCCGGGCGCTCTCGCCGCTGACCCCGCCGGGACGGCGGGCGACCACGACGAGGACGGACAGGTCGTCGAGGCGCTCGGCGAACGCGGCCAGCCAGCGCAGCGTCTCCTGGTCGGCCCAGTGCGCGTCGTCGATGAGCAGTACGAGCGGCCACTCGCGCTTGGCGAGCCTGCGCACCGCGGCGACCAGCCCGTCGCACACGCCTTGCGGGTCGGGCTGACGGTCACCCGGTTCCGTTATCCCGAGGGCGGGTCCGGCGATGTCGTACCAGTCGCCGAGGTATTCGCGCGCCTCCTCGGGCATCAGCGAGACGAGGGCGGGCTGCAGCAGCTGTCGTACGACATTGAAGGGGACGGACGTGACGGTCTCGCCGCCGCGTGCCGACCACACCGCGCAGCCGCTGCTCTCCGCGATCCGGCGGGCCTCGGCGAGGAGCGCGGTCTTGCCGAGGCCCGCCTCGCCGCTGAACACCAGCAGGCTGCCCGAGGAGGCGGAGTCCGCGCGCAGCGCGGCGATCGCCTCTTCGAGGGTGGCGACTTCCGCATCGCGCTCCCACAGGGAAGCCGAGGCGACCGCTCCGGGCCGTGCCTCCGTCATCCCGCTACCTCCCCAGGTCGCCCAAACGACGTACTGACAACGAGCCTAGCCGCCGCGAAGCCCCAGTGGAGGCGGGTCCGGACAGCTGTTGCCGAGACGAGTGACAGCGATATCGCGGAGGCGACGCTGCGGAGCGTCCACCTGCCCGTGTGAAAGTTATTGACAGTCAACAGGCCGCGAATTGAAGCTAATTTTCCAACATCAGTCTCCGTCGCGGCCGGGACCGCCCGGCCCCGGCACGCCCCCGGGAGGAACCGGCATGAGCGCCCCCGCGCACGACTCGGACCTGCGCGCCGCCCGGCCCGAGCACTCCCGCAGAGCCCTGTTCGCGGGCTCCGTGGGGAACTTCATCGAGTGGTACGAGTTCGGGATCTACGGCTATTTCGCGACAGTCATCGCGGCGCGCTTCTTCACACCGGAGGGTGGCAGCGAGGTCGAGGGCCTGGTGAAGACGTACGCGTCCTTCGCACTGGCGTTCTTCTTCCGCCCCGTCGGCGCGGCGCTGTTCGGACGGCTCGGCGACCGGATCGGGCGGCGTCCGGTGCTGATCCTGGTGATCGCTCTGATGACGGCGGCGACGACCCTGATCGGAGCGCTGCCCACGTATGCCACGGTCGGCGCTCTCGCCCCGTGGCTGCTCACGTTCCTCCGGGTGCTCCAAGGGCTGTCCGCGGGCGGGGAGTTCGGGGGCGCGGTCTCGGTGATGACGGAGTTCGCGCCGCCCGGCAGGCGGGGACTGTACGGGTCGTGGCAGTCGTTCACGGTGGCGCTGGGGCTGCTGGGCGGCGCGGGCGTCGCGGCGCTGCTGGCGACCGTGCTCAGCCCGCACGAGCTCGAATCCTGGGGCTGGCGGCTGCCGTTCCTGCTCACGCTACCGCTCGGCCTCGGCGCGCTGTGGCTGCGGTTGCGGCTGGACGAGACGCCGTCCTTCGAGCGGGAGCGGCAACGGGAGCGCCCGCCCGGCCGCGAGGTGGCCGCGGCGATCGCGCTGGGCGCCGGGCGCGTCATGGGCTGGGCGGCGGCCGGTTACACCTTCCTGGTCGTGCTGCCCTCCTACCTCCAGAGCACCCTGAACGCCTCCTTCCAACAGGCACTGCTCGCCACGGTCCTCGCCAACCTCGGCTTCGCGGTCACGATCGTCCCGGCGGGACTGCTCAGCGACCGGATCGGGCGGCGCCCCGTGATGCTCTCGGGGGCCGTCCTCGTCACCGTGCTGGCCATCCCGCTGCTCAACCTCCTGCAGGACACCGGGACTTCGAACGCGGTGAAGGGTGTCGCCGTGTTCGTGGCGGGTGCCGTCGTCGGGCTGATGGCGGGGCCCGGCCCGGCGATGCTCTCCGAGATGTTCCCGACGAGCGTCCGCTACACGGGCCTGGGACTCGCCTACGCCCTGGCCAATGCGGTGTTCTCGGGCTGTGCAGGGCTCATCATCACGGAGACCATCAAACGGACCGGGAGCGTGGACATCCCCGCGTACTACGCGGCGGCCACGTGCGCGGTGAGCGTGCTCGCGCTCTCCACGCTCCGTACAGGGAAAGGGAGTTGAGCAAGTGCGGGTGATCGGTCTGATGTCCGGCACGTCGTACGACGCGATCGACGCGGCGGCCGCCGAAATGGCCCTCGACGGGGACAGCCTCGTCCTGCGGCCTCTCGGGCTCGTCAGCGAGGCGTACGACGACGAACTGCGCGACGCGCTCGCCGCGGCGCTGCCGCCGGCCCCCACGAGCCTGGCCGAGGTGTGCCGCCTGGACACCCTCATCGGACAGGCCTTCGCGGCGGCAGCCGTCCGGGCCGACCGTGAACTGTGCCACTCGGGTGGCGAGTTGGTCGCCTCGCACGGCCAGACCGTCTACCACTGGGCGGAGCACGGGCAGGTGCACGGCACCCTCCAGATCGGGCAGCCCGCCTGGATCGCCGAGGCGACCGGGCTGCCCGTGGTCGCCGACTTCCGCCCGCGTGACATCGCCGCGGGTGGCCAGGGCGCACCGCTGGTGAGCCTGGTCGACCTGCTGTGGCTGCGCGGCCGGCCGGGGACGCCGGTGGCGCTGAACCTCGGCGGCATCGCCAACCTCACCGCGCCGGACGGCACCGCCTTCGACACCGGGCCCGCGTGCGCGCTGGTCGACGCGGCGGCACGGGGGCTGAGCGGCGGGCGCCTCGACTACGACGTGGACGGGGCCCTCGCCGCTCGCGGCACCGTCCACGAGCCCCTGCTGCAGCGGCTGCTCGCCGAGCCGTACTACGCGTTGCCCGCGCCCAAGACGACCGGCAAGGAGCTGTTCCATCTCGGCTATCTGCGCGACGCGTTGGCGGGCTTCGGGACGCTGACCGCGGAGGACGTCATCGCGACCCTCACCCGGCTCACGGCCCGGACGGTGGCCGACGCCGTGCGCGCCGTGCGGGCCACGGAGGTGATCGCCTCCGGCGGGGGCACCCGCAATCCCGTCCTCATGGCGATGCTCGCCGCGGAGCTTCCCGGGGTGGCGCTGCGCACCTCCGACGAACTGGGGCTGCCGTCGGCCGCCAAGGAGGCGTACGCCTTCGCCGTGCTGGGTTTTCTGACGCTGCACGGGCTCGCGGGCACCGATCCGGCGAGCACCGGCGCCCGGCACCCCAGCGTGCTCGGGTCGATCACTCCGGGCAGGGACGGGCTGCGGCTGCCGCCACGGGCGGACCGGGCGCCGGTACGGCTGGTCCTTAAGTGACGCCTCCCGGAACAGTCCCGGAGTGACGCCTCCCCGAGCCCTCTCATCCGCCTTTCACCCAGGGCTCATACGGTGGGCACCATGACGCAGGTGACTCCTCCCGGCTGGTATCCCGACCCCGGGCAGACAGATGACGCTCCCGCCACCGAGCGCTGGTGGGACGGTAAGGCATGGACGGATCAGACCCGCCTCGTCGGGTCGGCCGCCACATGGGGTCCCCCGGCACACCCACCGGCCGCCGGACCGTATCCGGCCTTTCCCCCGGGCTCGCCGCGGCGCGGACTGCGCACCGGCATCGCCGTCGCCGCGGCGATCGCCGTCCTCGCGGGCATCGGCGGCGGTGTGTACGCGCTGACCAAGGACGACGGCAACGGCGGCAACAGCGCGAACTCCCAGGGACCGGGCGGGCAGAACGGCCAGGGCGGACCCGGGGGCGGACAGGGTGGCACGGGTGGTCCCGGGGGCGGCCAGGGCGAGTCGGGCGGCCCCGGCGGCCTGCCCGGCGGCTCCGGCGGATCGGGCGGTCAGACCCCGGCACCCGGTCAGTCCGCGCAGCCGCAGACCGAGGACGGCTATGCCGTCGACGCCGTCAGCGGTATCAGCATCCCGATCCCCGACGACTGGACCGCCAAGGCCAACACGGCCGGGGCCGCGATCGCCACCAAGGACACCTACAAGTGCCCCGGCGACACCTCGGAGGACTGCCAGCGGGGCGGCGCGTACTCGGCTCCCGCGCTCGCGCAGCGTCTGACGTCGACCACGGCGGAGGCGGCGGCCAAGGAGGACATCTCCAAGAACGCCACCGAGTCGTACGGCAAGGGCTACGGCACGATCACCTCGCACACGGAGCTCGCCTCGAAGGCGGTCACCGTGGCCGGTGAGAAGGGCTATCTGGTCCGCTGGAAGGTCGTGACGAGCAAGGGCGACGACGGTTACGTCGAGTCGCTCGTCTTCCCCTCCCCCGCCGACTCGAAGTCCCTCGTCGTGGTCCGTTTCGGTATCGACGTCAGTTCCAAGGCGCCCAAGCAGTCGGTGATCGACACGATCACCAAGGGCATCAAGGTGGCGTCGGGGGCCGGCGGCAACGGGCAGAACGTGTAGCCCGTACACACAGGTAGTCCGTACACCCGTACCTACGGACATGGATCGGCCGGGTGGGGCGCCCCTCCGCTCAAGAGGAACCCCACCCGGCCGGGGGGTGCGCGCCGCCCCCGTCCCCACGGTGCGGCGCGGAACAGGCCGACGTCCGGTCATCCCGCGGACGGCGACCTGAGTCTTATGTCAGGCCGAGGGCCGGCAGCACGACCGCCTCCACGAACTGTGTGAGATACGCCGCATCCGCATGCTGGCCCTCCAGGACGGGGCGAATGCGCAGGATGCCGAGCAGCTGAGCCGGGATGAACTCCAGAGCCGGATGGTCGGCGGCGATCTCACCCCGCTCGACCGCGCGGTTGATCATCTGCCGGAGCTCCACGACCTCGGGCTCCACAAGCGCCTCGCGCAGCGCCTGCTGAAGCTCCTCGTCCTGCATCACGGCATTGCTGAGGCCCTGGAGGAGCTGGGTGCTGTCCCGCCCCGGCCACTCGCCCGCGGCCCGCGCCGCCTCGCGCAGGTCCCCGGCGAGCGAGCCGGTATCGATCCCGGCGAACCGCGGACAGCGGTTGGCGCGCAGCGCCGCCGCCACGAACTGGGGCTTCGTCCTCCACTGGCGGTACAGCGTGGACTTGCTGCAGCGGGTGCTCGCGGCCACGCCCTCCATGGTGATGGCCTCGTAGCCGCACTCGCGGATCTGGTCGAGCACGGCGTCGTAGAACTCCTGCTCACGCTCGGGCGTGATCTTGGAGCGGCGCGAGGCGACAACCGTCTCCGGTCCGTCTGCGGCCTGCGACGTCATGGCTCTTCTCCTCGCTCAATCCGGTTCGTTCCGGTGGTCCACGGTGTCCCGCTTCACACAGTCTAATCGATACGCCAGTGTACCGGTACGGATCCGTATCGGTACACTGGCGTATCGGTACAGTGCCGTATCGGTTCACTGCCGTATCGATGAGCCTTGGACAGGATCCACTCCTCTGTGGAGTGGGGGTCGAGTGGATCCTGTCCTGGGCTCACCGCGCACCACCCCACGCAAGACCGTCAGCAAGGGGGCCGGGGGATGGATTCCCGAACCGAGCCTGCAGAGTCCGCATCAGAAGCAGAACCGGAGCCGCCCGACGCGGCCATACGCCGGGCGTCGCCACGCGGCGCCCTCGCAGAGCCGCACGGGCGCTCCGCCGACGCCAAGCGGCACGCGCGCGCCGCCGACGCGAAGTGGCCCGCGCACGACACCGCGGCGCGTCCGCCGCTCCTGCGTGAGCTTCTGCTCGTCGTCGGGCTCTTCGTCGTCTACAAGGTCGGCCGGCAACTGGCCACCGGCCACACCGGCGAGGCGTTCGGCAACGCGCACCGGGTGTGGGACCTGGAGCGGGCCGTGCACCTGCCGGGCGAGGGCGCCGTGCAGACCGCACTCCTGCACAGCGACACCCTCGTGCACCTCGCGAACACCTACTACGCGACCGTCCACTTCCCGGCCACCGCGGCCTTCCTGATCTGGCTCTACCTGCGGCGCCCGGCCCACTACATCTGGGCCCGCCGGGTCCTCGCCGTGGTCACCGCCGCCGCCCTGGTGGGGCATCTCGCCTTCCCGCTCGCGCCGCCACGCCTGATCGGCGAGGCGGGTCTCGTGGACACCGGGCAGGTGTACGGGCCCACGGTGTACGGGGCGCACCCGGCGACCGACTCGATGGCGAACCAGTTCGCCGCGATGCCGTCGCTGCACTTCGGCTGGGCGCTGATGGTGGCGATCGGCCTGATCGCGGCCACCCGGTCCCGATGGCGCTGGCTGTGGCTGCTGCATCCGCTGCTCACCCTGCTCGTGATCGTCGGCACGGCGAACCACTACTGGCTCGACGCGATCGTCGCCACCGCGCTGCTCGGCATCGCGCTCGCCGTGATCCACCTGCCGCACCGGACGGTGACGACCGCGGGCCGCGCCCAGACACGCGTCGACAGCCCCGTACAGGACATGCCGGAGCTCGTGGGGGCGGGGCGATGAGCGCCACTCTCACCGCCGTCGTCCTGTCCCTGTTCTCCGCCGTCGCGTACGCCGCCGCGGCCGTCGCCCAGGAGCGGCTCGCCTCCCGGTCCGTCGGCTCGGGCACACTGCGGCTGCTGGCCAGCGGCGCCTGGTGGTGGTCGGTGGTGCTCAACGCGTCCGCCGCGCTGCTGCATGTCGCCGCGCTCAAGTACGGCCCGCTCACCCTGGTGCAGCCACTCGGCGCGCTCACGCTCGTGGCGGCGGTGCCACTGGGGGCGCGGGTGGCCGGACGGCGGGTCAACGCGGTCGAGTGGCGCGGTACGGCGCTCACGCTGATCGGCCTGGCCGCGCTGCTCGTCACGACGTCCGGGCCCGCGCCCGACGACGTGCTGAGCGTGCCGCAGGCGCTGGCCGTCGCCGGTACGACAGCCGTGCTGATCGGCGGCCTGTCACGGCCGGGCGCGCGGCCGGGGCTGCGGCACGCGACCGCGTCCGGGTTCGCCTCGGGTGTCGCCTCGGCCCTCACCCAGACGGTGACGGTGGCCGCGACGGACCGCTCGGGCTCGCTGCTGAGCGCCCAAGTGGTCGTGGTGGCACTGCTGGTGGCGACCTTCGCGGCGGGCGGACTGCTCCTGTCGCAGACCGCGTACCAGGGTGGTCTCGGCGCACCGCTCGCCGTCGTGACGCTCGCCAACCCGGTGGCCGCCGTGGTGATCGGCCTGTCCCTGCTCGGCGAACGCCTTCAGGGCGGCGCGGCGGGCGTACTGCTGGCGCTCACGGGAGGGGCGATCGCGGCGTGGGGCGTGGTGACGCTGTCGCGGTCGGCGCCGGAGCCCGTGGCCGTGCCCCCCTCCGTGGTGGACGATGACCACCCGGTCGCCGCGGTGCTGGCGCTGGGGCCCGGATCAGCGACGTACGAACCCTCGTTGGTGCCCCAGCAGCCCAACTCGGGTCATCTGACCGCGCACTAGCGCCGGCTCTCCGGCGTCAACGGCAGAAGGACGTCAACGGCAGAAGGGCGGTTGCGGATCTCCGCAACCGCCCTTCTGTCTGTGTCACTGTCAGCCCAGTCCGCGGGAGTCCTGCTTGAGCGCCGTGTCGACGGTCAGTGCCGTCGCGACGACGAGGCTCAGCAGGGGCTCGGGGAGCTGGAAGTGGATCTGCAGGACGTAGTTGTCCGCAGTGGTGAACATCGTCTTGGCGAGGCCTTCCCAGGTCTTCGTGATCCGGGCGACCTCGTTGTCCGCGTGGTCGACGATCGCGAAGTTCCAGGCACGCCAGTTCTCCGCCTTGATCGCGCCGACCTGCCGGCCGTCGACGTTCATCGCGAAGTTGATCTTGCCGATCATGTTCTGCTGCACGATCTCGCCGACCGGCGAGCCGTCCGGACGCGACACGATCACCCGCGACTTGAGGAACTTCGCGGGGCGGGTCAGCAGCAGCTGCGGCTGACCGTACGCGTCACGGATCTCCAGCTTGTGGGTCAGGAACTGGTCGAGGCTGGAGACGAAGCGCAGGATCTTCCTGAACACGCCCTGACCGACCTCGGTGACCGAGCCGATCTGGTTGCCGTTCTGATCCATGACCTTGTACTCGTTGGTCACCTCGATCAGCTTGGCCTTCTGGTTCACCACCAGGACCGGTTCGGTGAACAGGGTGCCGCCGCCGGCGCCGCTGGGCGCGACCCCGGCCTGCTGCTGCACCTGTCGCTGCACGCGCTGGTCGGGACCCGCGGCGGGCTGCTGGGGCTGCTGGGCGTATGCCTGCTGGGGCTGTTGGGCCTGCTGCGGTACCTGCTGTGCCGCCTGGGCCTGCTGGTCCGCATTCGTGTGCTCGGTCCATTGCGAGCCGTCCCAGTAACGCAACGTCTGGGGCGCCCCGTGGGGATCCGGGTACCAACCTGCAGGAGTGTTCGAATGCGTGGTCACCGGGGCACACTACCGCGAGATGGCCGGAAAACAATCGGCACTTGGGTAACCATCAGCCGGTGACGATCGCCGGGTCGCTCACACCGGGCAGACCGTTCTCGACATGTCCGGCGAATCGCCGCAGAAACGTCGCGTCCGCGTCCGACACGACGGTCAGGTCGTACCAGCGCCTGCTCGCCCGCAGATCCACCGTGTACTTCACGGTCGCGCCCGCCCGCACCTTGAACGACTGCGCCTTTCCGCCATAGCCGTTGGTGAGCTCGAGACTCACCGTGCCCGAGCCCTTGTTGGTGAAGGTCAGCTCCACGTTGCCGCCGGCATGGCGCGCCGTGACCTCGGGTCCCGCCGCCTTGCCGGGGCCCTTGAAGGTGCGCAGGAAACCGTTCGGACCGTGCACGGTGAGGTCGTACGAACCGCCGGAGTACGCCGAGTTCCAGGTGTCCGAGATCGTCTTGCCCGCCTCGGTGGTGTACGTCCAGGGGCCGTCGGTGCGGTTCCCGGAGGTGACGAGGAAGGCGGCGCCGGCCTTGGCGCCCGAGCCGAAGGTGAGCGTGAACGTGCCGGCCGCCGGGTCCGCCGAACCGTCCACGCGCGGCGCGTACTTGAGCGGGCGGGCCGCGCGCGATCCGCGCTCCTGCTTGGGCAGCACCGGGTTCGCGGGCGGGGTCGGCACGTAGTCGGGGTGGCGGTCGTGGTCCGGCGGCTCATACCCGTCGGTGTCCGGCAGCGCGACCGGCTTCGTGTCCTTGTGGGCGAAGTCGAAGGCGGCGGTGAGGTCGCCGCTGATCGCGCGCCGCCAGGGCGAGATGTTGGGCTCGTGCACGCCGAAGCGGCGCTCCATGAACCGGATGATCGAGGTGTGGTCGAGCGTCTCGGAGCAGACGAAACCACCCTTGCTCCAGGGCGAGACGACGAGCATCGGCACACGCTGGCCGAGACCGTAGGGTCCCGCCGTGCGGCTCGCGTCACCCTTGTAGAGGTCCGGGCCGACATCGACCGTGGACTTGCCCTGCGCGGCGGACTGTGGCGGGAACGGCGGCACGAGGTGGTCGAAGAAGCCGTCGTTCTCGTCGTACGTGATGAACAGCGCCGTCTTGCTCCAGACCTCGGGGTCGGAGGTGAGCGCGTCGAGGACCTGGGAGATGTACCAAGCCCCGTAGTTGGCGGGCCAGTTGGGGTGCTCGGTGAACGCCTCGGGCGCGACGATCCAGGAGACCTTCGGCAGCTTCTTGCCCCGGACGTCGGCCTTCAGCTGGTCGAAGAAGCCCTCGCCCTTGCGGGCGTCGGTGCCGGTGCGGGCCTTGTCGTAGAGCGGGTCGCCGGGCTTGGCGTTGCGGTACTGGTTGAAGTACAGCAGCGAGTTGTCGCCGTAGTTGCCGCGGTACGCATCCGAGATCCAGCCCCAGGAGCCGTTCGCGTCCAGG
This sequence comes from Streptomyces sp. NPDC001530, assembly GCF_042894545.1. Taxonomy (NCBI): domain Bacteria; kingdom Bacillati; phylum Actinomycetota; class Actinomycetes; order Kitasatosporales; family Streptomycetaceae; genus Streptomyces; species Streptomyces sp. NPDC001530. The sequence continues at coordinate 306,439 of NZ_JBIAVS010000008.1, read as the reverse complement.
CCGTCGCCGACGTCCTGGTAGATCTTCCAGGAGATCCCGGCCGCTTCGAGGCGCTCGGGGTACGTCGTCCAGTCGTAGCCGACCTCGTCGTTGCCGAGGACGGGCCCGCCGCCCTTGCCGTCATTGCCCGTGTAGCCCGTCCACATGTAGTAGCGGTTCGGGTCGGTGGAGCCGATGAACGAGCAGTGGTAGGCGTCGCAGATGGTGAACGCGTCGGCGAGCGCGTAGTGGAACGGGATGTCCTCGCGCGTCAGGTACGCCATCGTCGTCGACGACTTGGCGGGCACCCATTTGTCGTACTTGCCCTTGTTGAACGCGGCATGTCCGTCGCTCCAGCCGTGCGGGAGGTCCTGGATGAACGCAAGGCCCAGGTCGTCCGCCTCGGGCCGGAAGGGGAGCACGTCCTTGGTGCCGTCCGACTGGTACCAGACCGACTTGGTGCCGGAGGTCGTGGCCGGGCGGGGGTCGCCGAAGCCGCGGACGCCTCTCAGTGAGCCGAAGTAGTGGTCGAAGGAACGGTTCTCCTGCATCAGCACGACGACGTGCTCGACGTCCTCGATCGTGCCGGAACGGTAGTGCGCGGGCAGCGCCGCGGCCCGCTGGATGCTGCTGGACAGCGCGGTGAACGCCGCGGTGCCGCCGGCGAGTTGGAGGAAACGGCGCCGATTCACTTGAGGCATGGGTGGGTGACCTCTTGTCCTGACGGGCCCGGTCGGCCGGATGGTGAGGGAACGTGCGCGGTTGGAGTGTTCCAAGAGCACCAAACGTCAGGGAAGGGTCCTGTGGCTCCTATGTGAAAGTCGGCGGTACGTGAGGCGAACGGTTTCGGACGGGCCGTCAGCCGATGGCTGCTGCGAGGGCTCACCCCCACTCCGGCCCGCCGGTGGCCCGTAGCGTCGCCGTGCGCCGGAGGTGATCAAGGGCGAGAGCGGGGCAACGGCGGGACATGGAGTGGGTTCGACGGTCTTCCGATACCAGCACCAGGGCCACGGTCACGGCACCGTGGCCGGTGCCCGCTCGTGCACGGCCGAGCACGGCATCTCAGCTCCCCCCGCCTGGTGCGGGGGTCAACTGCACGCTACCCGTGGGCAGTTAAGTGACCGCAAATGCCGTATAAAGCGCGCACGGGCGCGCGGTCCCGCGGTCAGCGGATGGCGGGGATGACGCCGGCAGCCTCCAAGCATGCCGGATCCGCCCGGAGTATGGCCTCGTGAGCCAGGCGCAGGGTCGGCCCCGGCTCGACGCCGAGCTCCTCTCTGATCACCCGGCGGGCGTTGCGGTAGGTCCCCAGCGCGTCCCCCTGACGGCCCGCCCGGTACAGGGCCACCATCAACTGGCGGTAGAAGGGCTCCCGCAGCGGATGCTGGACGAGGAGGCCCTTCAGGTCCTCGATCACCTCGTGATGGCGGCCGAGCGCCAGCGTGGAGTCGATGCTCAGCTCGGTGCAATTCAGCCGTTTTTCCTCGTGCACGGCCGCGAACGATTCGATGTCCAGCGACCCTTGAATTCCCTCCAGAATAGGCCCCCGCCACAGCGACAACCCCTTGCGGAGAAGTTCGGAGGCATGGAGAAAATCGGCCGCGCCGTATCGTTCTCGGCCACGGGTGTAGAGCACTTCGAAGTCTTGGAAATCTGTTGTGGCGCCGCTCACATCGAGGATGTATCCCGGCGATGTCGTGGCGATCGGAGACGTTCCTCTGGGTCCGTTCAGGATTTTCCGCAACTGCGAGACGTACACGCGCAGACTCGCGAAGGCGCAGCGCGGCGGACCCTGCTCCCAGAGTTCCGCCACAAGCTTCTCCCCCGGTACGGTCTCGCCCGCCCTGATCAGCAGCAGGGCGAGCAGTTTGGTGAGCTTGGGCTGCTCGGGCGTCAGGTCGACTCCGCCGCGGGTCACCCGCAGCCGCCCCAGCAGCTCGTAGCGGAGCGCATGGTCGGCCTGTAAATAGGACAGGGACACGACAACCCCCCGAATGCGCGAAACGCATTCAACTAAAATTCCGGTTCCCCCGTCCGACCCCAGGTATGGGGCGCCATATGGACAGCAGTTTACTGCTATGCCGTGCAGCTTATGCGAGGTCGTTGCACGTTGCCAGTCCGTCCCGTTACACAGCCATTAAGGAGAATGAACATCCGAAGGCCCGGATACGGACGGCCGGAGAAACATCTACCGCCGCGTACCGGGCCGCCGAATGATATTCAGCCAAGAGCCCGGCCCGCCGGTGAGCGGGCCGGGCTGTCCGGGCCGAGAGCATGCCGCGTCTGCGCCGCCAGTGGGGCGGCCGCCGGTCAGACCGGCGGACCGGCCGGCGGCCCCCGGTCAGGCCGCCGCCAGCCGGTCCGCCCCCGGTCAGGCCGCCGCCGGCCGGTCCGCCCCGAGTGTCTCCAGCAGCCACGAGAAGAGCCGGTCGTGGAACAGCCGCATCGCGCCCGAGTGGCAGTGCGCCCCACCGCCCTCGTCGGCCGTGAACACATGTAACGTCTTGGGCGAGTTGAGCCCCGTGTACACCTTCTTCGCGTGCTCCAGACCGGCGAAGAACAAGTCCTCCTCCGCGTCGAGGACGAGCACGGGGCTGCGTACCTGGCCGATCACCTCCGCCAGACCGAACGCGGGCAGCCTGCGCAGCAGTTGGGACGGGGTGTCGGCCCCGAAGGTCCACAGCGTCTGCCGCAGCAGCCAGCGGGTGAACGTCTGCTGGGCGGCGATCCCCCACATCACCGGGTCGGCGAAGTCGTCGCATCCCTGCTCGACCCAGTCCAGCACGAACGGCGGCAACCCCACGATGTCGCCCAGCTGCCAGACCGCGTCATGGGCGACGCAGCCGGCCAGCCGGTGCTCGAACGCCGCTGCCCGCACCGCGAGCAGACCGCCGAGACTGGTGCCCATCAGCGTCAGACGGTCGGGGTCCACGCCGGGCAGGGACAGCGCGTGGTCCACGACCGGCGTGACCACCTTCTCCCAGTCGGGGCGGAAGACCAGCCCCTGCTCGCGCAGGACCGAGCCCTGTCCGGGCCCCTCGAAGCACAGACAGTGGTAGCCGTGGGCGAGGGCCGCCGCCGCCACGAAGAAGTAGCCCTCCTCGACGGTGGAGTCGAGGCCGCCGTGGTGGATGATGGTCGGCCTGGGCTCGTCCGAGTCGTCCGCCCGGTAGAAGTAGGCAGGCAGCGAGGTGTCCTCGTAGGGGATGCGGACGAACTCCGGTGGCCGGTCCAAGAGTTCGGCCGCGTCGGCGAAAGTCTCCCGGGACAGCCGCATCAGTCGCAGGGCCTCCGGGTCCCGTTGTTGTTCGCGCTGGAAGAACTCGGCGGTCCGGTAGTAGTTGTGCGCCCGCAGCAGGGCGGAGCGGGCGTCGACGGTGCGGCCCTCGTCGCGGGCTGCGGTGCCCAGCCGGTGGACGCGTTCGGCGAGAGTGGCCCACGCGCGCCGCCAGGCTTCGGTGTCGCCGTCGGGGATGTGTGCGGCGACCGCGACGACCTCGCCGAGCTGCGCACCGCCGTAATCGGCGTAACCGGCGGTGCGCAGCGCCTGGTAGTCGAAGGCGGGGTCGTCGAAGAGGAACTTCATGGCAGCGGCTCCTGTGGTGGTGGGAGGTGCTCCGGTGCCGCGCCGGGGAGTGTCCCGGCGCGGGTGGTGCGGGTTCCGTTCAGGAACGTGTCGACGATCAACTCGGCGAACGCCACGGATTCCACGGGGCGTTGACGAAGAATCAGCCGGGCGGCCATCGGCCCGGTGAGCAGTTCGACCGCGTCGTCCAGGTCGAGGTCGGCGCGCAGCTCACCGCTCGCGACGCCGTCCCGCAGCGCCCGCAGCATGGCTTCGCGCCGTGCGGCGACGACGGTGTCCTCGAACCGCTCCACCAGCTGCGGGCGGCGCACCGCCTCCCCGAGCAGGCTGCCGATCAGCCGGTGCAGGTTGGTGTCCTGGCCGCGGTGGCGCAGTTGGTCCACGAGAGCCACCAGCTGGTCCCGCAGGCCGAGTCCGTCCAACGGCGGCACGGGGAGGTCGAGGGTGCTCAGCGCGGCGAGCACCAGCTCCTCCTTGTTGCGCCAGCGGCGGTAGATGGTCGCCCGGGCGACGCCGGCACGCTGGGCGACCAGGTCCATGGACAGGTCGCCGAAGCTGCGTCCCTCGCTGAGCAGGCCGAGCGTGCTGTCCAGGATCGCCCGGTCGGCGGCGGGGTCGCGCTGGCGGCCGCCCCGGGGAGTGTGTCCCGGGACGGCCGCCGGACGGTCGACGTGTGGCGGCATACGGTTCAGACCTCCGTGGTGTGGACCTCTTTGTTGGCGGTCGGCTCTTCGACGCCGGGTGTCTCGACGGCCGTACGGGAAGGCAGGAGCACCAGGCAGACGAGGGCGCCGAGGAACGTAACGCCGGCGGCGACGAGGGCCGTGAGGTGCATGGCAGACACGAACGCGTCGACGGCGCGGGCCGCGAGCGCGGAGCCGGGCGCCCCCAGCTTCTCCGCGACGCTGAGGGTGGCGGCGACGGACTCCTGCGCCGTGTCGCGGACCGGGGCGGGCAGCGGCGTCAGGTGCTCCTCGATCCGGGAGCGGTAGGCAACGGAGAGCACCGAGCCGAGGACCGCGACGCCGAGGGCGCCGCCCACCTGCCGGAAGGTGGTGTTGACCGCCGCCCCGGTGCCGGCGCGGTCCTGGGCTACGGCGGACATCGCGGCGGATGTCGCGGGGGGCATGACGCAGGCGATGCCGATGCCCATGACGAAGAGGACGGACTCGATGACCCAGACCTCGGTGTGTTCGTCGATGGTGGCCACGGCGAGGAACGCGAGCGAGGTGAGCAGCATGCCGCCGGCGCACACCGGCCGCACTCCTATGCGCTTCGCGGCGAGCGTGGCCGGCGGCGAGAACGCCACCTGGGCCACGGCCAGGGGCAGCAGCAGGCAGCCGGCCTCCAGCGGGGTCCAACCCCGCACGCTCTGCAGGTAGAAGACCAGGAAGAAGGTGGCACCGAGCAGGGCGAAGAAGACCAGGCCGATCACCGTCACGGCGGCGGAGAAGCGGCGGTTCAGGAAGAGGGCGAGGTCCAGCGCGGGGCGCGCGCTGCGGCGCTCCCAGAGGGTGAAGAGGGCCAGGACGGCGAGGCCGCCGAGCATCGGTCCCCAGACCGTGGCGTCCGCCCAGTCGTCCGACTCGCCGCCCTTGATCACTCCGTACACGAGGACGGTCAGGCCCGCGATGGAGAGGGCGACGCCGAGCGGGTCGAAGCCGGTGCGCTCGGGGTCGCGGGACTCGGGCACGACGAACAGGGCGGCGACGGCGCCGATCACGACGATGGGCAGGTTGATCAGGAACACCGAGCCCCACCAGAACCGTTCGAGCAAGGCACCGCCGGTGATGGGCCCCAGCGCGACCGCAAGTCCGGCGGCGCCCGCCCAGACGCCGATGGCCTTGGCGCGTTCGGCGGGCGGGAAGACGGCCATGATGATCGCGAGGGTGGCGGGCAGGACGAGGGCGCCGCCGACACCCAACCCGGCCCGGGCGACGATCAGTTCATCGGCGCTGTGGGCGTAGGCGGACCACAGGGAACAGCCGCCGAAGACGACGAGTCCGGCCAGCAGTGTGCGTTTGCGGCCGCAGCGGTCGGCGAGGACGCCGGTGGTGAAGAGCAGGGCGGCGAAGACGAGGGTGTAGGAGTCGATCGACCACTGCAGCTCGCTCTGCGTGGCCCCGAGGCCGACGGGTGCCGGCTCGGCGAGTGTCTTCAGGGCCACGTTCAGGATCGACGTGTCCAGGACGACGAGGAGGAGGCTCACCAGCAGGACCGCGAGGACGCGCCACCGGTGCGGGTGCGCGGTCTGCGGGGTGTGCTCGGCGAGCTTGAGGCGGGGCTGAGATGTCACGGATTCCGCTCCTCGGAAGGAAGAGGGGGTGCGTGAGCCGAGTGCCGTTCTACTGCCGTGTCCTGTTGACGCTAGACCCGGCGGTCAATCGAGTCAACGGTGTATCGAAACATCGTTGACTCGATTGCCCGCTCCCCGCTGGGCGCACTTCACGAGTCGCCAGAGGCCCTCCGGTCCCGGCACACTGCGGGCAACGGCCGTGCGAGCCCGGCGCATTGGCGAGCTTCCGTCGCTCCGGGTCCGGCGCGCCGCCGGACAACCGCCGTGCGGACCGGGCGCCCTGACAGCCAGCCACCGTCCTTACGATCCCGGACCGTTGCCGAGAGACCGTCCTGCGGTGAGGCGCGCTGTCGGCCTACCCGCCCTCCGGGCCCAGCGCGCTGGCGACCACAAAGCGGCCCGCGACCTGTTCGCAGCGCAGGTGCCAGCCTCGTGCCGTTCGGTCCAACCGCCAGCCGCCGTCCCGCGGTTCGGGCCGGGGACGCAGGCGGGAGAAGTCGTGCGCCAGGCCTACGCCGAGTGCCTTCGTGTAGGCCTCCTTCAGCGTCCACAGGCGTACCAGCCTCAGGTTCCGCTCGGCCTGCGGCAGCCCGCACAGTTCCGCCAGTTCTTCCGGGTGGCAGAACTTCTCGGCGAGTCCGGGTGCCAGCAGGGGGCGGTCCGACGCCTCGACGTCCACTCCGATCCGGCGGCCGCGGGCGACCCCGACCACCAGCATCCCGGCCGTGTGGCTGATGCCCACGTCCAGTCCGGCGGGCCGGTGCAGGACCGGCCGCCCGTGGCCGTCGCGGCCCACGACCACCCGGCCCGGTACGGTGCCCGCCACGACGGCCACCGCTTGGCGCAGCAGCAGTCGGGAGCCCAACAGCCTTGCCCGTACGAGGGGTTCGCGTGCCGTGCGGTAGCGGGGCCAGTCCGGGCCGAGCACCTCACGCACGGCCGACACCGTCTCCCCTCCCCCTCCCCAGTCGTCCAGCCGGCCGTGGCAGACCGCGTAGCCGTGCCGCAGCACGGCCTCATGGACCGCGCGCCAGCCCACCGCGGGCAAAGGGCCAACAGGGAGCGGTCTCCCGTCCGGTAGGGAACCCCCGGGAAGCGGCCCCCCAGCAGGCAAGAACCCCCCGGGGACCGAATCCCCCTCGAATGCCGCGCCCGAATCCACCATCACGGCCTCCTTCGTCGCTTCGGCAGACACTGCGTGCCAGCACTGACTGTGCCACTCCGTGCACCCACCGTTGTATCCGCTCGGGCGATGACCGTCCGGAGAACCCCGAACCCGTGACGTGCGCACCAATTTTCGCTTTACGTCTCCTTTTCACGGCACCTCAAGGCTGAGGACACCGGGTGGCACTCGGTGCCTCCCGAAGGTTCCATGCCGCGCCGGTCACCGACCGCGGAAAGGACAGCCCGTGCCGCCCCAGCCTGATCCCCGAACATTGACGGACGCCGTACGAGCCGGCGTGGACCGCCATCCCGACCGTGCCGCCTTCGTGTACCTGCACGAGGACGGCCTTGGGATGCGGCCCGAGGAGCTCAGTTACGCGGAATTGGACCGGCGGGCCCGCGTCGTGGCCGCCCAGCTGCGCCATGCGTCCAAGGGCGACCCTTCTCGCCCGGTCCTGCTGCTCTACCCGCCGACCCTGGACTTCGTCACGGCCTTCCTGGGCTGCTTCTACGCGGGCCGTACGGCCATTCCGGCCCCGCTGCCCGACGAGCCCGGCGAACGGCTGGCCCGGGTCAGCGGCATCCTGCGGGACGCCCAGGTGGGAGCGGTCCTGACCCTCCCTCAGTACCGGCAGGCCATCGGCGCCTGGCTGGTCGCCTCGGGGGACCAGGACGTGGCGTGCCTGTCGACCGGGGCGGACGAGGACGACGGGGCCGGTGCCGACCTGTGGACCCCGCCCCGGGTGCGCGGCACCGACGTGGCCTTCCTCCAGTACAGCTCCGGCTCCACCAGCGAGCCCAAGGGCGTGATGGTCACGCACGCCAACCTCGCCGCCAACCAGGAGGCCATCCGTTCCGCCATGAAGACGCCGGAGGGTGTCGTGGCGGGCAGCTGGCTGCCGCTCTACCACGACATGGGGCTCATCGGCATGACGCTGCAGCCGCTGTGGGTGGGCGGCACCAGTGTGCAGATGTCACCGATCGCGTTCATCAAACAGCCGGGCCGCTGGCTGCGCATGATCCACGACTACCGGGTGGAGGGCACCGCCTCGCCCAACTTCGGCTATGAGCTGTGCGTCCGGCGCGTCTCCGAGGAGCAGTCGGCGGGGCTGGACCTGTCCAGCCTGCGGGTGGCGCTGAATGGGGCCGAGCCGGTGCGCGCCGACACCCTGCGCGCCTTCGTCCGCCGCTTCGCCGGCAACGGACTGCGCCCCGAGGCCGTGCTGCCCTGCTACGGCCTGGCCGAGAACACGCTGCTGGTCTCCAGCGGCGACACCGAGTCGCCGCACCTGGAACTCACCGTCGACGCCCAGACCCTGGAACAGGACGAGCTGCGGCCCGCCCGCACCGGCCGCCCGAGCCGCACCCTGGTCGGCTGCGGCCGCCCGAAGGACACCGAGGTCCTGATCGTGGACCCGATGACCCAGCGAGTGCTGCCCGGCGGGCAGGTCGGCGAGATCTGGCTGCGCGGACCGTCGGTGGCCGCCGGCTACTACAACCGGCGTGAGCTCACCGCCGAGACGTTCCAGGCAGTGACGGCGGACGGCCGGGCCGGATACTTCCGCACCGGCGATCTCGGGGCGCTGCTCGACGAGGAGCTCTATGTCACCGGGCGGATCAAAGAGATGCTCATCCAGCACGGCCGCAACCTCTACCCGCAGGACATCGAGCAGGCCGTCCAGGAGTCCGGGGACGCGTTCCGGCGCGGCGGCGGCGCGGTGTTCAGCGTCACCGACGAGGCGAACGACCGCGCCCACGTGGTCGTGGTGCAGGAGCTCAGGGCCCGGGCGACCAGCGACGAGGAGGCCCTGGCCCGCCTCGCCGCCTCCGTGCAGGCGCTGCTCAGCCGTCAGTTCCAACTGCCCGCAGTGAGCGTGGTGCTGGTACGGCCCGGGGCGATCCGCAAGACCACCAGCGGCAAGACGCAGCGCACGCTCATGCGGCGGCACTTCCTCGACGGCGGCCTGCCCGTGCTGCACCAGCGCCTGCAACCCGCGGTCGCCGCCCTGCTTCCCGCAACGGCCGCGACACCCGAGCAAACCGCCGCCCTGTCGCCCCGCCGCTGAGATCCGAGTCCGAGATCCCGAGAGAGAAGTACGCCATGAGCATCGCTCCCGAAACGCGTACCGCGCCGGCCCCCCAACCCCTGGACCGTCCCTTGCCGCACGGGAAGGCTCCCGACCTCGACCTGTGGCTGACCGAACGGGTGGCCTTCCACCTGCACAAGACGCCCGACGAGATCGACCCCGACACCCCGCTCGCCGACTACGGCATCGACTCGGTCGCGGCGATCAGCATCTGCGGCGAGATCGAGGAGCGCTACCGGCTCGCGGTCGCCCCCACCATCGCCTACGACTTCCCGACCGTGAACGCGCTCACCGGTCACCTCGCCGAACGCCTGGCCGACCAGGCGAAGCACGACAGGGACCCCTCATGACCGAGCGTGAACCCATCGCGGTCGTCGGCCTCGACTGCCGCTTCCCCGGCGCCCGCGACGCCCAGGAGTACTGGTCGCTTCTCATGGACGGACGCGACGGCACGGACCGCGTGCCCGAACAGCGCTGGGACGCCGACCGCTACCACGCCGAAGTGCCGGCCTCCCCGGCAAGCGCCCACGAGGCCCGGCCGCCGGGCCGCAGCAACACGGTGCGCGGCGGCTTCATCGCCGACCCCGACGCTTTCGATCCCGGCTTCTTCGGGATCGCCCCGCGCGAGGCCGCCGCCATGGACCCACAGCAACGGCTGCTGCTGCAGTGCTCGTGGCGGGCCATCGAGGACGCCGCGCTCGCCCCGCAGGACCTGGCCGGTACCGAGACCGGCGTGTTCGTCGGCGTGATGGCCAACGAGTGGGCGTACCTGCAACTCGCCGACTACGACCGGATCACCGCCCGCTACGGCTCCGGCAACGGTTACTTCATGGGCGCGAACCGTGTCTCGTACCACCTCGACCTCAAGGGCCCCAGCCTGGCGGTGGACACTGCCTGCTCCTCCTCGCTCGTCGCCGTCCACCTGGCGGTGAACGCGCTGCGCGCAGGAGAGTGCGACCACGCCCTCGCGGCCGGCACCAACCTGATCATGACGCCGGTCATCAACATCTTCTACGCGCAGGCAGGTCTCTCGGCGCCGGACGGCCGCTGCAAGCCGTTCAGCGCCTCGGCCGACGGGATCGGACGGGCCGAGGGCGTGGCGGTACTGGTGCTGCGCAGGCTGAGCGACGCTCTGGCGGACCGTCAGCCGGTGTACGCCGTGCTGAAGGAGACCGGGATCAACCAGGACGGGCGCAGCAACGGCATCACGGCGCCCAACCGCTGGGCGCAGCAGCAGCTGATCGAGTCCGTGTGGCGGCGGGCCGGCGTCACCGCCGACGACATCAACTTCGTGGAGGCACACGGCACCGGGACGCTGCTCGGCGACTTCATCGAGGCTCAGGCGCTGGGCGAGCTGACCTGTGGCCGCAGCGGCGGCAGCGTCGCGCTGGGCTCGGTCAAGAGCAACTTCGGGCACGCGGAGGGCGCGGCCGGGATCGCCGGGCTCATCAAGGCCGTCCTCGCTCTGCACCATCGCACGGTGCCGCCGAGCCGGTTCGCCGACGACGAGAACCCGAAGCTGGACCTGCCCGGGCGTCGGCTGTCTCTGCTGAGGTCGCCGCTCAAGCTGCCGTCCGGCACCGTGCACGCCGCGGTGAGCAGTTTCGGCATGGGCGGCAGCAACGCGCACGCGGTGCTGGCCTCCGCGCCCCGCGTGGTCCACCGCAGCCGGCACACGGCACCGGGCGTCTTCACCGTCTCCGCCCGCACCCCGGAGCGGCTGCGCGCGAATCTGCTGGCGCAGGCCGACGCCCTGGCCCGGCGTCCCGAGAACCAGCTGGCGCAGCTGTGCTGGACCAGCAACCGCGTCAAGTCCCGGCTGCCGCACCGGGCGGCCGTGGCCGCGGCCGATCTGCCCACGCTGGTCGCCGGGTTACGCACGGCCGCGGAGCACGCCGAGGAGAGCGCGCGGGTGGACGGCGGGCGGCGCGGGGTGCCGTCCGTGGCGTTCGCCTTCACGGGGCAGGGCGCACAGCACCCCCGTATGACCGCGTCCTGGTACCGGTCGTGCCCCGCCTACGCACGCCACCTGGACGAGATCGACAAGCTGCTCGCCCCGCACACCGGGGTGTCCGTGCGCGACCTGATCCTCGACGGCGACGCGGAGGCCCACCGCGCGCGGCTGGCCCAGCCCGCGCTGTTCGCCGTCGGGTACGCGATGGCCGCCACCCTGACCGACGCCGGGATCAGGCCGTCGTACGTGATCGGTCACAGCATCGGCGAGTTCGCCGCCGCATGCGCGGCCGGGGCCCTGGACGTGGCGGACGCGGCGCGGCTGGTCGCCCGGCGCGGGGCGCTGATGGAGAAGCTGCCCGAGGACGGCGGGATGCTCTCGGTGAGCCTGGGCGCCACGGAGGTGGAACCGCTGCTGGTGGGGCGGGAGCGGCTTGGCGTGGCCGCGGTCAACGGCCCGCGCAGCACGGTGATCGCCGGGGATCTCGGCGAACTGGCCGCGGTGGAGAAGGAGTTGGCCGAGCGCAGGGTGTCCGTCCGGCGGCTCACCGTCTCCCATGCCTTCCACTCGCCGCTGATGCGGCCCGTGGTCGAGGAGTTCCGCCGGGAGTGTGCGGACGTGTCCGACCGGCGGCCGGTCCTCCCGGTCTTCTCGACGGTGTACGGCCGTGAGATGAGCGGCGAGGAGACCATGGACGCCGGCTACTGGGCGCGCCAGATCACCGAACCGGTCCGGTTCGCCGAGGCCGCGGGCGCGCTCCTCGCCGGCGGCGTCACCCACGTGGTGGAGATCGGCCCGCGCGCGGTGCTCACCCCGCTGCTGTCGCAACTGCGGGCGGACGGGGACCACTCCGTGAGCCTGCACAGCGCGCACCCCGGAGGGCACGCTCCCGGCCACCGCCCCCAGCAGCTGTTCGGGGAGCTGTGGTGCGCCGGTCTCACGCCGGACTGGGAGCTGCTGTACGACGAGGCGGACCGGGTGCCGCGTCGGCTGCCGCCCCATCTGTTCGACGCCTCGTTCCGGTCCTGGCGCTCCGGCGCCCCCGCGAGGCTTCCTGAACCGTCCGCGCCGTCCGTCCCCCCGGGCGCGGACACCACCGCGGTACCGAGTGGCGCGGACCGCGGGGAAGCGTGCCCGCCGGCCCCGGCGGGGAACCGGCCCGACTCCCTCCCCGCCCTGACACGCCGTCTGGTGTGCCGGGTCGGCGGGCACGATCCCCAGCACGTGCACGACCACCACCGGCTCCACGAGGACCTGGGCTTCGACTCGATCCAGGTCATGGAGCTCAAGACCCGGATCGAGGACGCGCTGCCGCAGCTCGGGTCGCTGCCGATCGAGGAACTGCTCGCCAGCCTGCGCACCGTGGCCGACCTCGTCGGGTACCTGCGCGGCCAACTCGCCGACGGCTCCGCCACCCCCGTACCCGTGCCTTCGGAAGGAACCCGCTGATGGCCCCTCCCACCGCGTACCTGGCCTCGGTCGGCACCTGCCTGCCCGGGGACCCGGTGGACAACGCGACCCTGGCCAAAATCGTCGGCGTCGACGAGACATGGGCCGAGATGTTCATCGGCAACACCAGCCGGTACTTCGCCGTCGACCTGGCGACCGGCCAGGTACGGCACAGCCTGGCCGACATCGCGACGACCGCCGCCGACCGGGCGCTGGCGGAGGCGGGCCTGGAGGCGGGCGACATCGACTGCGTCGTCATGGGTACCGCCACCCCGGACCATCTGATGCCCGCCACGGTGAACCTGGTCGCGGACCGGCTCGGCGTCGACAACGTCCCCACCTACCAGCTCCAGTCCGGCTGCGCCGGTGCCGTACAGGCCCTGGACGTGGCCCGCACCCTGCTGCTGGCCGGGCGCTGCACCACGGTGCTGGTGATCGGCGGCGACGTGTGCGCCAAGCATCTGGAGACCGACTTCGACCCGGGCAGCCGTACCTCCGCCGAACTGGTCAACTACGTGCTCTTCGGCGACGGGGCCGGCGCGGCCGTGCTCAGCACCGAGGCCATGGGCCAGGGCATCGAGATCCGACAGGTGCTCAACCGGCTGGTGGGCCTGGGCCGGGAACCCGGCCAGGTCATCGACTGGTTCGGACTCGGCGACCGGCACAGCGACCGCACGGCGGTCTTCGAGGACTACAAGGCGATCGAGGAGGCGGTGCCGGTCATGGCCGGGCAGATGTTCTGGGAGCTCTTGGACGACCTCGGCTGGGGCGCCGACACAGTGAACTTCCTGCTGCCCCCGCAGCTCTCCGGCCGGATGAGCGACCGCATCTCCGCGGGCATGCCCGCACCGGACGCCCACCGCATCAACGTGGTGCGCACCGTGGGCAACAACGGCAACGCCCTGCCGTTCCTCCAGCTCGCCGAGCTGCTGCGGCAGTGGGACGGCCCCGGGCGAGCGGTCGCGGTCGCCATCGAGTCCAGCAAGTGGATCAAGTCGGGTATCGCCCTGGAGCGTTCATGACCGAGACCGAGAACCGCACCTTCGGCGCGTCCGGCACCTGGCACGACCCCCAGGCTCTCGGCACCCTGCGCGCCCTGCACCGGGCGGGCACGCTCGCCACGGAGTACGGACGGGTACGGGCCCTGCTGGCACGCATGCCCGCGACCGACCTGCCGGCCGCGGGCCACTTGCTGGCTCGGCTCGACCCGAAGGAGGTGTGCCGCCACGCCGACGTGCCGGTGGTCACGGTCGCCGTCACGGGCCACTCCACGGTGGCCCCGCTGGTGGCCCCCCTCACCGCCGAACTGGCCCGGCACGGGATGCTGTTGGAGGCGAAGGTCGCACCGTACGGTTCTTATCTGCAGGACCTGATGCGGCCCGCGACGGCCGGCGAGGAGCAGCCGCAGCTCACGCTGTGTCTGCTCGACGCGCACACGGTCTTCGACGACGTCACCGTGCCCTGGCGGGTCGAGGACGTCGAGGCCGCGGCACGGGCCCGGCTTGCGCTCGTCGCCGGCGCCGTGCGCACCCACCAAGAGGCCGGGCGTGGCCTGCTCGTCCTCAACACCGTCCCGCTGCACCGCCGTCACACCCACCAGCTGGTCGACCTGCGCTCCCGCGCCCGGCTCGGCGCGGTGTGGCGAGACTTCAACCGCGGGCTGCTGTCCCTCGCCGAGCAGCACCCCGGGGTGGTCACCGTGGACCTCGATCCGCTGGTGGCCGAGGGCGTTCCCGCGTGCGATCCACGCACCGCGCAGTACGCCCGCGCCCGGCTGTCCGACGCGCTGCTCGCCGCCTACGCCCGGGAGGCCTCCCACGTCGTCCGCGCGCGCCTGGGCCGCACGCGCAAGTGTCTGGTGCTGGACCTGGACGGCACGCTGTGGGGAGGGGTGCTCGGCGAGGACGGGCCCGGCGGCGTCGAACTCGGCTCCGGGCTGCGGGGCGAGGCCTTCCAGGAGTTCCAGCGGGTGCTCGGGCAACTCGGCGCGCAGGGCGTGCTGCTGGCGGTGAGCAGCAAGAACGACACCGACGCGGTGCGCGAGACGCTGCGCACCCATCCGGCCATGGTGCTGCGCGAGGACGACTTCGTCCGCGTCAACGCCAACTGGAAGGCGAAGCACGACAATCTCCGCGACATCGCCGACCGGCTCGGGCTCGGCCTGGACAGCTTCGTCTTCGTCGACGACAGCCTCTTCGAGTGCGGGCTGGTCGCCGAGCAGCTGCCCGAGGTCGCCGTCGTCCGGGTCGACGAGGAGCCCGCCCTGCACCCCTCGGCGCTGCTGGCCGACGGCTGGTTCGACCTGTTCGAGCTCACCGAGGCCGACCTGGAACGGGCCGGCCGCTACCGCACCGAGGCCCTGCGGCAGGAATTCCGCGAGGACTTCGGCTCCTACCAGGACTATCTCGAAGGACTCGGGCTGGAGGTCGTCCTGCGGCCGCCCAGGGAGCCGGAGATCGCCCGGGTCTCCCAGCTGACGCTGCGCACCAACCAGTTCCACCTGGCCACCGAACGCCTGCAGGTCCCGCAGGTGTCGGCGCGGATGGAGCGCCCGGGGCTGCACGTGATCGCGGTGCGGGCGCGCGACCGGTTCGGCGACCATGGCCTGGTCGGCGCCCTGTTCCTGCGGCGCGACGGAGAGGTGCTGCGCATCGACAACTTCGTCCTCAGCTGCCGGGTGTTCTCCCGGGGCATCGAGAGCGCCTGCGTGGCGGCGGTGCTGGAGTTCGCCCGGGACACCGGCGCGGCCGCCGTGACGGGCCGCTATCGGCCCACGCCCCGCAACTCCGCGTTCGGCTCCTTCTACGCCGAGCACGGCTTCGCCGTCACCGGCACCGATCCGGACCACCCCGACGCCGTCGTCTTCCGGCACGACCTCGGCGACATCACCCCCGCCCCCGCCCATCTGCGGCTGCAGGCCGCGTTCGGGCCGTTCGACGGAGACTCCGCATGACCACTGCCCTCGCCGACACCGAAGAGTTCCGCACCCTCCTGGAGCAGGAACTCGGCCTGCAGGTCCGGGCCGAGGACCTCGACCGCCCCCTGGACGACTTCCCCGACTGGGACTCCGTGCTGCTGCTGCGGCTGGTGACCGTCGTGGAGAACCTCGTCGGCCGGCCCATCCCGGTGGTCGACCTGCTGGAGACGAGGACGTTCCGGCAGATGTACGAGGTGGTGGTGGGCCGGTGACCACGCCCCAGGTCGATCCCGCACGCGTATCCGCCGAACCCGAGGCCTGCCTGCACTTCCATGCCCTGTTCCTCGACACCCAGTTGGACCTCGTCCTGTCCCCCGGCTTCGGCAGGCGGATGCGGGCCGGCCTCGCCCGCCTCGTCACCGGCGGTGGGGACGGGCCGAGGACCGGCGGCACGTCCTGTGTCCCGGCGCGTGTCCCGGAAGAGGCACGTGTCCCCGAAGAGAAAGGAACGGCCCGATGATCCCCGTAGCCGAGTTGCGGAGGTTCGCCCTTCCCCAGGCGTACGCCCAGGGCATCCCCGGGGATGTCGTCCACCGGGTGATGCGGAACCTCAGTGAGGCCGCCAAGGACGAAGGCCCCGGCGTCTGGACCCACGAGTGGTCCTCGCTCGCGAAGGCGGCCGAGGCACGCGGCCGCGATCTGGACGCGGTCCGCTACTACACGATGGCCCGCTTCCCGTACGTCGACGGGCCGGACCGGCAGGCGGCACAGAGCGCCGGTGTGGAGGCCTTCGACCGCTGGCGCAAACGCGTCCGTGGCATCTCCCGGCTCGATCTGCCCTTCGACGGGGCGGGCTTCGCCTGCTGGGCCTCCGGGCTGTCCCAGCGCAGCAGGCTCCCGCTCATCCTCGTCCTGGGCGGCGTCACCAGTACGAAGGAGCAGTGGGCCCCGGTGCTCGCCGGAGCCGACCGGCTCGGCGCGACCGTCGTGGTCACGGAACTGCCCGGCGTCGGCGAGAACACCCTCACCTACGGAACGGACAGCACGCGCATGCTCATGTATCTCGTCGACCTGCTCGGCCGTGCCGCCGACGCCTCCCGTACCTGTGTCGTGGGCCTGAGCTTCGGCGGGCATCTCGCCCTGCGGCACGCGCTGGAGGACGACCGCGTCCGGGGACTGGCGACCGCCGGGGCCCCGGTGCGCGACTTCTTCACCCGCGCCGCGCACCGCACGCCGCTGCCCCGCCTGATGACGCTGACCCTGTCCCACGTGATGCGGACGCCGGTGGACCGGCTCCCGGCCGCCCTCGCCGACTGGGGCCTGGACGAGGAGCAGCTCACCCGGCTGCGCACCCCGGTCGCGTACGCGGCGAGCCGCGACGACGAGGTCGCGCCGCCGTCCGACGTCCGGTTGCTGGAGCGGACCGTGCCGCACCTGCGCCTGGTCGAGAACGACGCCCTCGGCGGCCGGCCCGACCAGGCGGCCGAGACCCGGCTGTGGCTGCTGTCGCAGGCGCTGCGCATGGCCGGCACGGCAAGCGGCGTACGCCGGGCCGCCTCGGCCCGGGCCCGGGTCCTGCGCGCACGCCGCCGCCTCGCCCGTACGTCCGCCGGAGCCCCTGCATGACCACCACGGCTCCGGCGTCCTGCCTCGGCCGGGCGCCCCGCGAGGACGCCCGGCTCAGGCTGTTCTGCTTCCACCACGCGGGCGGCGGCGCCTCGTTCTTCAGCTCGTGGCCCGGGCGCCTGCCGTTCGACGTCGACGTCCTGCCGGTGCAGTTGCCGGGCCGCGAGGCACGCTACCGCGAGCCCCGCTTCCAGGACGCGGGCGAGGTCGTCGAGGCCCTCGGGCGTGATCTCGCGCCACTGCTGGACGAGGGGCCCTGGGCCGCCTACGGCCACAGCATGGGCGCGATGGTGGCCTTCGCGCTGACGGCGGCCCGGCTGCACGAGGGCGGCCGCCCTCCCGAGGCCCTCTTCCTCGGGGCGTACGCGGCGCCACACGTATCGCCGACGCTGCCGCCGCCCGACCGGTACGACGACCACGAACTGGCCCGTCTGCTGGTGGACTTCGGCGGTCTGAGTCCGCAGTTCCTCGGACGGGACGACTGGCTGCGGGTGCTGCTGCCCATCCTCCGCGACGACCTGCGGATCTGCGCGACCCACCACCGGGCGGGGCTGCCGGACCCGGACGACGAACGGGCCCGGCTGGCGGTCCGCGTCGAGGTCTTCGCCGGCGTCGACGACCCGCTCGTCCCCCCGGACGCGGTGCGGGCCTGGGGACGGTACGTGCACAGCTTCCGCATGACGACCGTCCCCGGTGGTCACTTCTTTCCGCGCCAGGCGCCCGACACGTTCTTCGACCGGCTCAACCCTTCGCTGGCCCGGCTTCTCGCGGAGCTGGGCGCACCACCCGCGGCACCCGGCTGATCCGCCGCCGGATCTCGTCGGCGTTCTTCTCGTACAGCCTGCGCTGCTCCTGGACGCCCGGCATGACCCACAGCGGGCGTGACGAGGCGTCGGCGAAGCGGAGTCCCCGGGTGTCGGGCCGCAGTCCGGTCAGGGTGAGCGCGAAGGGCTCCAGGTAGTCGATGCCGGCGTCCGACGTGAGCCGGAACGGCCGGTCGTGGCCCGGGTAGACCACGTCGGACACGGTCAGGACCCGCTCGATGCTGCGGGCGGCCTGGTCGGCGTCCCAGAAGACCAGGGGGTTGCGTTTGGTGCGGGCGACGTACGCGAAGTGCAGGGCGTCGCCGGTGATGGTGGCGCGCCCCAGCTCGGTCTGCACGACCACTCCGATGCTGCCGGGCGAGTGGCCGGGCAGGCCGATGACGTCCACCCCCGGGATGATCTCCTCCCCGTCCGTGACCTCGCGGACGGGGAGTTGTTCGAGGAGCAGCCCCGTCCAGGCGGGCGTGGCCCAGTCGTTGGCGTGCGGGGTGTGCGCGTACCGGCGCTCGTCGGGGTGGAGGAGGAGGGTGGCCTGCGGGAACAGGTCGATGTTCTGGACGTGGTCCCAGTGGGCGTGGGTGAGGACGACGGTGTCGATGTCCTCGGCGTCGAGGCCGTGTGCGGCGAGCGCGTTCCACAGGAAGGGACGGCGGCCGACGTGGGCGGCGTCGACGAGGATGTTGCGGTCCCGTCCGGAGGCGTCCGGGCCGCGGACCAGGAACACCCCGCAGAAGGCGGGATAGCCCTGGTCCGTGTCGATGGCGAAGCCGGGCAGGAGGATGTCGATCGTCGGCATGGAACTCCCTTGGTCCGTGGGCGGGTTGCCCGCTTTCACTGGTCCTGCAGGGCGGTACGGATCGCGTCGAGGCCGGACGGGTTGACGAGTGTGGACAGGTCGCCGGGCGCCTCGCCGGTGACGAGGCTGCGGATGAGCCGCCGCATCACCTTGCCGTTGCGGGTCCTGGGCAGCTCCGGTACGGCGACCACCCGGCTGGGCCTGAACGCGGGGCCGAGCGCGTCGGCCACCCGCCCGCGGATCCGCTCGGCCTCCGGTGCGCCGAGGGGCCACCCGGCCGCCGGGACCGCGAAGCACCACAGGGCCTCGCCCTTGACGGGGTGCGGTATCCCGACCGCGGCCGCCTCGGCGACGGCCGGGTCGCCGACGACGGCGTCCTCGACCTCGGCGGGCCCGAGGCGTTTGCCAGCCAGCTTGATGATGTCGTCGAGGCGGCCGTGGACGAACCACTCGTCGCCGGTCCGGGAGACGAGGTCGCCGTGGGACCAGCGGCCGGGCCTGCGGCCGAAGTAGGTGTGGGCGAAGCGTTCCCGCGCCCGCCACAGTCCCCGGGTCATGCCGGGCCAGGAGTGCCGTACGACGAGTTCGCCGACGTGTCCTTCGGGCGTCTCGGTGCCCTGGTCGTCCTCGATCGCCGCGTCGATGCCCAGGCAGGGTGCCGCGAAACTGCACGGCGACTGGGGCAGGGTGGGCGCGGAGGCGAGCAGGGATCCGCCGACCTCGGTGCCGCCGCAGATGTTGATCACCGGGCAGCGTTTGCCGCCGAAGTCGGCGAAGTACCAGCGCCACGCCTCCTCGGTCCACGGCTCGCCGGTGGAGCCGAGGACTCGCAACCGGGACGGCGCGGTCGGGTGCTTCGGGTCGCGGCCCATCAGCATGCGGGACAGGCTGGGCGAGCTGCCGAAGACGGTGACCCCGTGGTCGTCGAGCAGCCGCCACAGGCGGGTGACGTCCGGGTGGTCGATCGCGCCCTCGTACGCCAGGACGCAGGCGCCTGCGAGGGTGGCGCCCAGGGCGACGAGCGGGAACATGATCCAGCCGGGGTCGGTGACCCAGAAAGCCACGTCGTCCGGCCGCAGGTCGAGGTTGTACCGGGTCTCGCTGCCGACCTGGACCGGAAAGCCGCCGTGGGTGTGGATCGCGCCCTTGGGGCGCCCGGTGGTGCCCGAGGTGTGCAGCAGGAGGAAGGGGGCGCCGGCGGGGAGCGAGACGGTCGCGGCGGGCTCGGCGCCGGCGAGCCGGTGCCAGGTCGTCGTCGCCGGCCCCGGCGAGGCGGTCGGCTCGTCCTGCGACACGTCGCCTGCCCAGGAGGGCCTTGACGCGCGGGGCGTTGCGCCCGCCCCTACGGGTGCGGACGGCACGTCCCGGCCGCTCGGCCCGGAGTCCCGGACGCTCGGCCCGGAGGAGTCCCGCGACGCTGCCGACTCCTCGAGAACGACGACGAGATGACCTACGCAGGTGGCCTTCTCCAGTGCCGTACGGGCCACCGTCTCCATGTCGTGCCGGCGGCCGTGCCGGGTGGTGGCCGCCGCGGTGACCAGGACCCTCGCCCCGGCGTCGACGAGCCGTACCGCGATCGCCTCGGCGCCGAAGCCGGAGAACAGCGGCACCAGGACGGCGCCGATGCGCGCGCAGGCGAAGAGCAGGACGAAGCCTTCGGGACCGGACGGCAGATACCCGGCCACCCGGTCGCCCTCCACAACCCCGAGGGCGCGCAGTCCGCCCGCCACCCGGGCGCTGCGGGCGGCGACCTCGTCGTACGTGAGGATCCCCTTCGTGCCGTCCTCCCGCTCCCAGCGCAGTGCGGGAGCCTGCCCGCGGCCCTGCCGTAGATGGCGGTGGAGACAGGAGTCCACGAGGTTGGTGCGTCCGCCCGGGAACCAGCGGGTGAAGGCGATGCCTCCGGTGTCGTCGCACACGCGCGTCGGCGGCGTGTGCCAGACGATGCCGATGTCCGCCGCGGCCCGCTCCCAGAACCACTGGGGGTCGGTGGCGGACCTGGCCTGCAGTTCGCGGTAGCCGCCGTCGATGCCGTACCTGCGGCAGAAGGCCGCGATGTTGCCGTGTTCGGTGAACTCCGGCGTGGGGTGCCAGACGTACGCGCTCATCGGGTCCCGTCCGGGTTCTCGATCAGTGCGGCGATGCCCTGGCCGCCGCCGATGCACAGGGCGATCACGGCCAACCGGCCGCCGGTTCGGCGTAGTTCGTGAGCCGCCTTGAGCAACAGGACGGTTCCCGTGGCGCCGATGGGATGGCCAAGGGCGATCGCCCCGCCGTTCGGGTTGACGCGGTCCGGATCGAGTTTGAGTCCGTCCATGACGGCCAGGACCTGGGCCGCGAACGCCTCGTTGAGTTCGATCACGTCGATCGCGTCCAGGGTGAGGCCGTTGCGACGCAGCAGGCTGCGGATCGCCTCGGCCGGGGCGACGCCCATGATCTCCGGCTCCAGCGCGGTGACGACCGCGTCGCGCAGCCGGCACAGCGGTGCGGCGTCGGGGGTGAGATCGGCCGAGCGCATCAGCAGCACGGCGGCGGCGCCGTCGTTGATGCCGGCGGAGTTCCCGGCGGTGATCGTGCCGTTCTGCGAGAACACGGGAGCCAGGCCGGCGAGCTTGTCCACCGTCGTGCCGGGCCGGGGATGTTCGTCCGCCTCGACGACGCCGCCCGGGGTGGCCACAGCCACGATCTGCGCGTCGAAACGTCCCTCGGCGACGGCGACGGCGGCCCGGCGCTGGCTCTCGGCGGCCCACCGGTCCTGCCGCTGCCGAGAGACGCGGTACCGGTCCGCCACCACCTCGCCGGTCATGCCCATCGGGTAGCGTCCGAAGGGGTCGGTGACCAGGGAGACGGTGCCGTCGAGGGTCGGCTCTCCCGGTACCTCGTCGGGGGCCCGTTCGCTGTAGTCGAGCAGTGGCTGACGGGTCATCGACTCGTTGCCGCCCGCCACGACGACGTCGACCTCGCCGAGGGTGAGGCTCTGCGCTGCCGACCAGACGGCCTGCAGGCCGGACCCGCACAGCCTGTTGACGTTGTACGCGGGGGTCGTCACGGGCAGCCCGGCGGCCAGGGACGCACGCCGGGCGTTGAACGCGTCGGGGCCCACCTGGCCCACGCAGCCCAGGACGACCTCGCTCACGGCGCCGAGGTCCAGCCCGCCGCGGACGACCGCTTCGCGGATCACGAGGGCGCCCAGCCGGTGCGCGGGAGCCGAGCTCAGTGCCCCCTTGTACCGGCCGATCGGGGTACGCGCCCCGTGGACGACGGCGATGTCTACGGGCATCGGGGGTCACTCCTTCGCTGAGGGCTCCGCGTCCGCGCTGGACGCACTGGACGCACTGGACGCGCTGGACGCACTGGACGTCGCCGGCTGTGCGACGGGCAGGGTGAGGGCGTCCCGGTCGGGTCGGATCAGGAGCGCCGAGACCACGGCACCGGCGATCAGCAGGCAGGCGGCCAGGTCGAAGGCCCGGCCGTAGCCGGCGGCTTCGGTGGGCGCCGCGTCGATGATGCGCCCGGTGACATAGGGGGCGAGCAGGCTGGAGAGGGCGGCGAGGGCGTACGAAAGGCCCAGGGCGGCGCTGCGCCGGCCGGCCGGGCAGATGTCCGCGATCGCCGCGTTGGTCAGCGGGGTCTGTCCGTTGCCCGCGGAGAACGCCAGGACCAGCAGCGGCAGCAGGAGGGGGGCGGGACCGGCCCGGGTCGCGAGCAACAGACACACGCCGGCGAGAAGCGGCAGCAGCGCGCCGACCAGTCCCTGCGCGACCCGGGCAGTCACCCCTCTCCGCAGCAGCCGGTGCGCGACGGCTCCGGCGGTGAGGACCAGGACGGCCATGGACAGGGCGGGCAGCCCGACGATCCCGCTGATCTCCGCGTCGCTGAAGCCCGCCTGCTCCTCCAGGAAGAGCGGCAGCCAGGCGAACCCCAGGGCGAGCGTCCACATGACCGCGAAGGTGGAGAAGGTGGCCCCGAGCCAGGTGCCCGTCGTGACGACGCGCCGGAAGGGGACCGCGGGGCGCTCCCGGTCGGCAGAGACCGTCGGGACGTCCTCCGCCGACACTTCGTCGTCTGCCGCTCCGGGGCCCAGGTGTGCGGCGTACGGCCCGCCGCCGCCGATCCGCAGCCAGACCAGGGTCCACACCACCCCGAGGGCCCCGAGCAGGCCGAACGCGGCCCGCCAGCCGAGGGTGTTGCTGACCAGGACGACCAGCGGGGCGGCCAGGACGGTGCCGCCCGCGCCGCCCGCGACCACGACGGCCGAGGGCAGAGCGCGCCGCTTCTCCGGAAACCAGGTGAACGCCGTGTAGTTGGCCAGCGGGAAGCCCGGCCCCTCACCCGCACCGAGCACGACCCGGGTGGCGACGAGCGCTCCGAATCCTGTGGCGGGCAGGAGGATCGGCAGTTGCGCCGCCGCCCAGACCAGGGCGAGCACGGCGAGCAGGGGCCGGGGGCGGATGCGGTCGCCCAGGAAGCCGACCGAGACCGCCGAGAGGCTGAACAGGAGGTAGAAGCTGCTGGCGATGGTGCCGAACTCGGTGGCGGAGAGCCCGAGGTCGTCCTTGATGGGGCCCGCGGTCAGGCCGAGTACGGCCTTGTCGGCGGCGTTGACGACGATGAAGAGTGCCAGCACGGCCAGGACGGTGCGGGCCCGGCGGCGGGTGCCGTCCGCCGTGGCCGGCCGGGTGTCCGCCCCGACCGTCATGCGCGGACCAGACGTTCGTCGAGCCAGTCGAAGACCCGCTGGTGGAAGCGGAGTGCCGCGCCCTCCTGGCAGTGTTCGCCGGCCCCTTCGGCGGCGGTGAACACCATCAGCTCCTTCGCACAGCGCAGCGCCTGGTGCACTCGCTGGGCCTCGCCGTGGAAGACCAGGTCGTTCTCCGCGTCGAGGACGAGCGTGGGACAGGTGATGTGAACGGCCGCGGTGTCGAGGTTGTACGGCGCACAGGCGCGCAGCGCCTCGGGGGGCGTCTTGGCCCCGAAGACCCACATGCCGTGCCGCAGGAACCAGCGCACCTGGGTGCTCTGGGCCATGCTGACGGCCAGGGCGGGCCCGGCCACGTCGTCCCGACCGTCCGTCACCCACTCGCCCAGGTAGGGCGGAATGCCGCGGAGGGGGACCTCGTAGAAGTCGTAGATCCCGTTGTGCAGGACGCACGCGGCGAAGCGGTCCTCGAAGGCCACGGCGCGGGCGGCCAGCAGTCCGCCGAAGCTGGTGCCGAACAGCACGAGCCTCTCAGGGTCCACCTCCGGGCGGGTCAGGGCGTGGTCCACCACGGGCGTGACCACGTGCTCCCAGTCCGGCCGGAAGACCAGTCCCTGCTCCCGCCGGACGGACTGCTGGCCGGGTCCTTCGAAGGCAAGGACGTGGTAGCCGCGGCGCAGCGCCCCGCCGGCCACCATGAAGTACAGCTCCTCCAGGGTGGAGTCGTAGCCGCCGTGGTGGATCACGGTGGGCCGGCGGCGGCCCGTGTCGTCCGCGAGGAACAGGTATCCCGGGAGGGTGGTGTCCTCGTAGGGGATCCGCAGGGGCACGACCGGTGCCTCTAACAGCTCCGCCGCCTGCGCGAAGGTCTGCCGCGAGCACCGGGCGAGGCAGGCCGACTCGGGGTCGCAGTCCCGGTCCTCGACGCGGAAGAAGTCGGCGGTGCGGTAGTAGTTCGAGGCCCGGAGGAGGGACTCGCGGGCGCTGACCCGGTGGCCGGCGGCGAGTGCCTCGGCACCGACGTGGTGGAGGCGTTCGCCGACGGCGGTCCACTCCCGGCACCAGGCCTCCTCGTCGCCGTCGGGGATGTTGCGGCAGACGGCCAGGACCTCGCCGAGATCGGCGCCCGCGTAGGCGGCGTGCCCGGCCGTGCGCAGCGCCTGGAAGGAGAACGCCGCGTCGTCGAAGAGGAATTTCATCGGGACCCCCTTTCCCGAGACAGAACGGAACAGGGCCGTTCCGTCTCGCCGGAACGTACACCCGGCCCAAACGGAACGCAACCGTTCCGTTCGGTGTTAATCTCCCGCAGTGGAATCGACCAGCCGTAACGACGTCGACCGCAGGCCCACGGGCTCCGCGGTCCTGCGGGAGTCCGTGACCGAGACGATCAGGCGGGCGATGTTCGAGGAGCTGGCCGAGACCGGGTTCGCCCGGATGTCGATGGAGGCCGTGACACGCCGGGCCCGCGTCGGCAAGGCGGCCCTCTACCGCCGCTGGCCCTCCAAGGAGGCGATGGTCGTGGAGCTGGTCTCCGAGGCCGCCGCCGAACACCTCCCCGCGACGGCCGACTCCGGGTCACTGCACGACGACGTCGAACGGTTCGTCCGGGACACCATGGCCGACCTCCGCCATCCGCTCGTCGGCCGGATCATCCCCGACCTGGTGGCCGAGTCGGCCCGCAACCCCTCGCTGAGCGCGGCGCTCCACGAGGCGGTCCTCGCCCCCCGGCGCGCCGCGGTGGCGACGCTGCTGCACCAGGCGATCGACCGCGGCGAGCTGCCGGCCGACATCGACATGGGCCTGGCCGTCGACCTGTTCGGCGCCCCGCTGTACTTCAGGATGCTCGCGGTCGGCGGGCCCACCGACGACACCTACGTCGCCCGCCTCACCCGCGCCGTCCTCGCGGCACTCGCCGCCAGCCGCTGAGCGACGGCCCCAGCCAGGCCCTGTCGTCAGACTCCCGTCGTCCAACCCGCTATGCAGGCGAAGACTTCACGACAAGACCTACGGCGCGACGCACTCGCGCGCGTCGCCGGACGCGGGCATGAGGCAGGCGCGCAGCGCCGAGGGCTGCCGCGCCGGGACCATCTGCGTGAAGAGGTAGCCCTCGGCGTCGAACTTGTCGGCGACGGCGGCCTGTTGGGGCGGGCTTCCGGGTGCGGTGATCTCGACGCGGTCGCCGACCCGGGTCTGCCAGATCCGCGCCCAGGCCGCATCGCATCGCGCGCTGAACCTGATCTCGAGCCCGGCTCCCGTGCGGGTGCGCCGGCCGGCCAGCGTGCGCGCGTCCCGCCCGCAGGCCATGCTCTGCGGATCCCCGCCCCCACAGGCCTGTCCACGACAGCCCGGGGACGGAACCGACACCGTCGTGGCCTCACCGGGTGACACCTCCCCGCCCTGCGGCCGGACCGTACCCACCGCCACCCCCACCGCGAGGGCGACGGCAATCCCGACCACGAGGGCCGTCACACGCCGCGCCGACCGGCCGGCCTTGGGGGATTCCGGGGATTCCGGGGATTCCGCCGGCGCCTCCTCCCGCTGCCCGGCATCCGCCGGTTCGGTCCGCTCCCGGTCCGCGTCGGTCGCCGACGCGTCAGCGGAACTCCCCTCCCCCGTACGTCCGCTCCACTCCGCGTCGGCCAGTTCCCACAGGGCGACCGGCCGCTGCGAGGTCTCGCCCGCGAGCCGGCACAGCGCCTCGACCGCCTGCCGGGGCACCGGGGCGCTGCCGTTCAGGTACCGCCACCAGGAGGACTTGCTGTACGGCGTGCGGTGGGCAAGTCCGGCCAGGCTGAGGCCGGTGCGCTGCCGCAGCGCCCGCAGTTCGGCCGCCAGCCGAGCTCGCGCCGTCATCGGCGCAGCGCCCGCCAGGTGTGCGGACCGACCTTGCCGTCGACGACCAGGTCGTGCTTCTCCTGGAACCGCTGCACGGCCCGTTCGGTGCGCTCGCCGAAGATCCCGTCGACGGGGCCCGGCGAGAACCCGTGGTGGCGCAGCAGGCACTGGGCCTCGACCACGTCCCAGCTCGTCGACCCGTTCTGGAGTACGGCGACGCGGGTGTCGCTGTGTCCGGCGCGCATCAGCCCGTGCTCGCGCCGCACCTCGCAGCCGTACGTCCGTCCGGGCTGGTACGTGTAGGCGCTGGTGTCCGCCCGCACGGCGGACTGCCCGGTGGGCGGCGCACCGCCGGGCCCGTCCCCGCCGGGCGCGGCGACCACCAGGCCGACGACCAGCGCCGTGAGTGCCGCCGCGCCGACGGCAGCGGCCCACTGGATGCGCCGGGAGTTCCGCCTCGGTCCCGTGGGCGAACCGGGTGCGGAGTCGTCGCGATCGGCGTGTGCGCCGTCGTCGCTGTCACCGCCACCGTCGTCATCGCCGTCGCCGTCGTCCGTGTCGGCGGAGGTCACGTGCTCTGTCGCCGCCCGATCCTGGTCCGTCTGCCCCCATGTGGCCTCCGCGAGCTCGTGGAGGACCAGCAGACGTGTGGCATCGCCCCCGCTCAGGCGGGCGAGTTCCGCGACCGCGCGGCGGGGTGGCAGTGCCCTGCCGTTCAGGTAACGCGCCCAGGAGGAGCGGCTGTACGCCGTCCTGGCCGCCAACGCGGTCGTGCTCAGCCCGCTCCGGTCCTTCAGGAGCCGCATCTGTACCACGAGTTGCCGAGCGCGACCGTCGAGTGATCCGGGCAGCTTCTTCCAGCGCGACATGATCCACCTCGTTCGCGCCTGATTCTCTACCGGGGAGTACACATCCCGGCGGAGCTCATCATGGCGCGCGTGCCTCGGCCCTCCGGCGGTTCCGGCCCCGATTGGCGTCTTACCGACCCCCTGGAAGCGGTCCGGGTGTTCCAGCGGTGCGCCTTCGGGCGCGGCTCTCGCCCAGGTCAGAGGGAGGGCGTTCCGTGATTGCCCAAAAGTCCCGGCCGCTCTCGCCGTTGGCCGAATCGGCCGCAAAGCTCGACGGCACCCGGGCGGCACAGCCGGATTGATGCCGCCCGTTCACCGTTCACCAAAGGGAGCTGAACCATGAACATGCGCAGGCATCTCGCGCTGGCGTCCGCCACGGCGGTTCTGGGCAGCGGGCTCGCGATCGCCCCCGCCGCCTCGGC
This sequence comes from Streptomyces sp. NPDC001530, assembly GCF_042894545.1. NCBI lineage: Bacteria > Bacillati > Actinomycetota > Actinomycetes > Kitasatosporales > Streptomycetaceae > Streptomyces > Streptomyces sp. NPDC001530. The sequence continues at coordinate 278,957 of NZ_JBIAVS010000008.1, read as the reverse complement.
CGGAGCAGTCACCGACCAGGCCGCCGACGCGCCGGCGAAGGAGTACAGCTGCTCGAAGATCTGGTACTCCGGCACGGCACTGACCGTGCGCGGCCACACCGGCAAGCGGGTGATCGAGACACAGTGTCTGCTGAAGCTGTCGAAGCAGACCGGCAAGTTCTGGAAGAACCACGGCTACAAGGTCGACGGCATCTTCGGACCCGACACCGAGCGGGCCGTCAAGTACCACCAGGGCAAGGCCCACATCCTCGTGGACGGCAAGGTCGGCAAGCAGACCTGGAAGACGCTGCGCACGTACAAGTACTGACCGGACCGCCCCATTCGGCCCGTCCGCCACGGGGGTGCGGACGGGCACAGGGGACCACAGCCGGGCACCGACTCCGTCCGATCATGAGCGAGTTCCGGCTCCGCGTTGTCACTCGAGTGCGTTGACGCCCTCCCGAGGACGCGCCTACGGTCCCTCGCCCATACCTGTGCGCGCTGTCCTCACGTCGTCCGGCTGCCCGCGCGCCGGGCGGCCAAGCCCTGGAGTGTCGGATGCGCCGTACCGCCTCGCACCTCTCGCTGTTCCTGCTCGGTCTCGGGACCTTCCTGCTCGTCCTGGCGATGATGCTCGTGTGGTACGTCAGGCCGCATGCCGCCGTGAATCCCATCGACATCGACGTGACCGCCATCTACACGGGCACGGGCAGCGTTTTCGACGTCGACGAGGCCAGGACGCTGCACAACCGGCGGATCACCGTGACGCAGCGCGTGCGCGGCGACGTGGTCGACAGCGAACGGAGCGGGGCGGCGGTCTGGGACGTGGTCACCACGGTCGACACGGACGAGTCGCTTCCCGCCGACGACCCGCGCGACGCCCTGGAGTTCGTCACCGGCCGGTGGGTCACCGACCGCAGGACCAACAAGCCCGTGCACTGCTGCGAGGAGGAGCCATACCACGAGGGCGAGGCCTACCTGAAATTCCCCTTCGACGTGCAGAAGCGCCCTTACCGCTGGTGGGACAACACCCTCGGCGCCACCGTCGTCCTCTCCTACCGGGGCACCGAGAGGATTCGCGGATACCCGGGGTACGTCTTCACGGGCACCGTCCCTCCGACGAAGATCGGAACCCGTCTGGTGCCGGGGGCCCTCGTCGGGAAACCGGAGGCCGACCGGGTGGTCGCCGAGGAGTGGTACGCCAACCACGGCATCCGGCTGGTCGTCGACCCGAGCACCGGTCGCTCGCTCTACGCACAGGTCGGCCCCCGCCGGACGCTCCGCGCACCCGGCGGTACGCAGGACGCCGTCGTACTCCTGGACAGCCGGAAGCTGGCCTTCACGCCGGCCACCCAGAAGTTCCAGGTCAGCCATGCGAAGAAGGAGAGCGGGCAACTGCGGATGGTGGGGCGAACGCTGCCGATCGGCGCGGGTGCGGCGGGATGCGCGCTCACGGCCGCCGGCGGCATCCTGCTGGCGGGAAGCCGTCCGCGGCCCCGTACGCCCGAGACCTCCTCGTCCACGCCCTCGAAGTGATCCGGCTGCACCCGCCTCGGGCAGAGGCAGTGGCACACGCTGGAGGAGCACACGCCGTACGGGGTGTGCCACTCGGCTCCCCGCACCGATCTTGGGCCCGAACTGCGGCTCTGGACAGGGCATTTGCCGAAGCCCTTCCGCGAGACGGAAGAGGCATGGCGGCGCTGTCACGCCCTCCCACACGGTGTCGCCACCACAGGAGACGGGAGCCGCTTCCATGCCTCACATGACATCTGGGCACCGCCGGGATGCCGAGCAATGACCGGGGCGACGCAGCCCGCGTTCGGTCAGGGACATATGACGTCGTTCAGCTTGAAGACCTAGATGCGTGACTACGTCCGCGGGCTGCTCTGCCCGGTCGGCCGTAAGAAGGCCAGCGGCTGGCCAAATACACCGGACACCAAACCCCCGACCACCTCCCCCCGGCCTGGTGACCCGCGTTGGGCTCGGCGTCGGCCGAGTGTGCCCCGGGCGGCACACCTGCGGAATACGTAGCCGGATACGTGGTTCTACTGAGGTCCCTTCCCTCCCAGCCGTCTACGTTCGAGGAGTCGGACGGAGCGAACGGTGTTGAGGGGACTGAGTGACGGACAACACCCATGGAGTGCGGGGCAGTTGGGTGACCTTGCTGGTGGCGGGGAGTCTGCTGGCCGGGTGTTCGGCCCGGACGGAGGACGGGGCTTCCCGGCAGAGCAGCTCGCCCTCGGCCAGGACGTCGCCGAGCACATCGGCCAGTGCCTCGCCGGGCGCCGGGGCGACCCCGTCGGGCGGCTCGTCCGCCGCCACTTCCGTCTTCACGCCCGATGCCTCCCTCGTCCCTGGGACCTCGAAGGACGGGCGCCGCCTGGCCGAGTCCGTCGTCCTCGCCCCGCGCGACTGGGGCCGAGGTTACGTCGCCCAGGAACCGGCCGAGAGCACCCCGGGCACCTGGGCCGTGCTGAGCGAGAGCTGCCGCTGGCAGCGTGAGAAGCTCCCGCGCGGGGTGCTGGCGAGCGCGTCCCGCTACAGCCGGCTGCCTGCCGGCGGAGGAAGGGGCGCGGTCAAAGTGACGGCCGTCGCCACCGTGCACGCCTCCGTCCTGGGCGCCGACGAACAGCTGAGCACCACCCTCGAAGAGGTGCTGCGCTGCCCGGAGCAGCGGCCGCGGTCCGCCGAGCGGATCACGGGTCTGATGTCGCTCGGCACCCCCTTCGGCGCCCGCGAGCAGGAGTACGCCGACGACTCCATACTCGAGGCCGGCGCGTACGTCGAGAGCGGTGGTGCCGCACAGCCGTACCGGTGGATGGTCGCCCGGCTGGGCACGGTCGTCGTGGCCGTCTCCGTGACGGGCGCGAAAGGGAACACCGCGCAGGAACTCCAACAACTGGGCAGCAAGGCCCTGGCTCAGATGCTGACGCGCATCGAGCAGCGGCTGAAGGGGAAGTGATGGAGCCGCTGCGTACCTCCGACCCCGCCAGGCTGGCGGACTACCGGCTGCTCGGACGGCTCGGCGCCGGCGGCATGGGCGTGGTGTACCTGGCCCGCTCGGCCGGCGGAACCCTGGTCGCACTGAAGGTGATTCAGGCCGAGTACGCCGAAGACACCGATTTCCGGGAGCGGTTCAGGCGCGAGGCGGACACGGCCCGCCGGATGACCAGCCCGTGGGTGGCGTCCCTGGTGGACGCGGACCCTGAGGCGGCGCAGCCCTGGCTCGCGACCGCGTTCGTCTCCGGTCCCTCGCTCGCCGAGGCCCTTGCCGAGCACGGGCCGCTGCCGGTGCCGAGCCTGCGGGTGCTGGGGGCACGGCTCGCCGAGGCGCTGCGGGAGCTGCACGCGGCCGGTCTCGTGCACCGTGACGTCAAGCCCGGCAATGTGCTGCTGGCGCTCGACGGACCACGGCTGATCGACTTCGGTGTGGCCCGCGATCCCGACGACACCTCGCTCACCTCGACGGGTGTCGTGGTCGGCACGCCGGGGTTTCTGCCGCCGGAACAGGCGCGGGGCGGGCGGGATCCGGGACCGGCCGGAGACGTCTTCTCGTTGGGCTGTGTGCTGGCCTTCGCGGCGACCGGCCGCCTTCCCTTCGGCACTGGGTCGATTGACGCACTGCTGTACCGGACGGTGCACGACGCGCCGGACGTGGAGGGTGTTCCGGCGGAGCTCGCCGAGGTCGTGAGCAGCTGTCTGGAGAAGGACCCGGAGCTGCGGCCCACGGCCGAGACGCTGTCCGGGACCCTCACGGCCGCCACGCCCTCGTCGCCCACCTCGCCTCCCGACCCTCGGGAGGCCCTGAGAGTCGTACGTCCGCCGGCACCCGAGGAAGACAGGACTCCCGCCGAAGAGGAGCCGGCCCCCGGTGAAGAGGCCTGGCTGCCCGAGCCGTTGGTCCGGCTGATCGCGGAACGGTCGGCCGCCGGGCTCGCGCTGCCCTCCATCGACGACACCGAGGTCGACCCCGCGTCCGCCGGCGCCGCTCCGACGGACACCACGGCCGCGCAGCCTGCGCCCCGTGCCGTCGGCAGACGCCGTTTCCTCCTCCTGGCCTCAGGCGCGGCGGTCGTCACGGCTGGTGGCGGACTGGCCGCGTGGGCGGCCCTCGCCCGTGACGGCGAGAACGACAACGCCGCCCCGAACTCCACCAGTCCCGTGTACACCCTCGGTCTGCATGCCGACCTGACCGGCGATCAGAAGGCGGTCGGCCGGGCTCAGGAGCGGGGGCTGCGGCTGGCGGTCGACGAGTTCAACTCCCGTGCGAACAGCCCCTTCGTACTCGACGTGAAGACGGTGGACGACGGCGGCGATCCGGCGCGGTCGGTCGCCGCGGCCAAGAAGCTCGTCGCCGACCGTGCCGTGCTGGCAGTGATCGGTCCCACCACGGACGCCACCGCCCTGGCCTCTCTCGCGACGTACGACGCCGCCTCGCTGCCCCTGATCGCGGTGTCGCCCGGCGCCACCGTGCTGGGGGTGATGGGCAGCCGGTCCATCCTGCACGCCCGGGTGACGGACACGGTCCTGCCGTTCTACCTCGACGCGTATCTGCGCGGCACCGCGATGTCGCGCACGGTCGGGATCGTCGATGACCGGGCTGCTGACGCCTACGCCTGGGAGATCAGCAGCACCCTCGCCAAGATCCTGCGGGACGCCCGGCAGCCGGCCGTGCCGAAGGTGGTCAGCGCCCTGCGCACCGACTTCGGGCCGACCCTGGATGCCCTGGTCGACGGGGGCGCGGACTCCGTGGTTTTCGCCGGCTACCACGACCGGGCCGCGCTGCTGGCCCGGGAACTGAGCAGCCGTGACTTCCCCGGGGCCAGGGCCGCCGCCCAGGGAGCGCTGGACGCCCGGTTCCTGTCCGCCGCGGGGGACGCAGCCGACGGCTGGGCGATCGTCGCCCCGGTCATGGACGCCACCGTGGCGCCCGAGGCGAAGACGTTCAGGGCCGCTTACCGCAAGCGTTTCGATGCGGAGCCGGAGCGGTACGCCGTCGAGACGTACGACGTGGCGCAGCTCGCGGTGAAGAGTCTGCGTTCGCTGACCTCCGGGCGCCGCACCCGGCAGAACCTGACGACGGCGCTGCGCTCGGCCACGTACAAGGGGATCAGCAGGAACTTCGCCTTCAACCAGAAGACCGGGGCCCTGGTCGTCGACGGCAGCGGGGTCTACCTGTGGAAGGTCGACGGCGGCCGGTTCGCGTACCAGGGCGTGGCTTCCTTCCAGGTGTCCACCTGATGGAGCGCTTCGTACCAGGTGTCCACCGGGTGAGGCGCTGATGGAGCCGTTGCGCGGCGCCGACCCGGCCAGGATCGCGGGCTACCGGTTGCTGCGCCGGCTGGGCGCCGGCGGCATGGGTGTGGTGTACCTGGCCCGCTCGCCCGGAGGCGCGCTCGCCGCGGTGAAGGTGATCCGCGCGGCGCACGCGGACGACGCGGGATTCCGGGCCCGTTTCCGCCGCGAGGTGGAGACGGCGGGCCGGGTCGCCAACCCCTGGGTGGTGCCGCTGCTCGACGCGGACCCGGACGCGGAGTCTCCGTGGCTCGCCACGGCGTTCGTGCCGGGGCCCTCACTGGCGGAGGCGGTGGAGGAGTGCGGCCCGCTGCCGTACGGGACCGTCCGCGTCCTGGGGGCGCGGCTGGCCGAGGCGCTGGACGCGGTGCACGGGGCGGGTCTTGTGCACCGGGACGTCAAGCCCGGCAATGTGCTGCTCGCGGTCGACGGACCCAGGATGATCGACTTCGGTATCGCCCGGATGCCGGAGGACACCGCGCTCACCGCCAGCGGGATGGTGGTCGGCTCCCCCGGGTTCCTCTCCCCCGAACAGGCGCAAGGCAGGGGCCGGGAGATCGGGCCGGCCAGTGACGTCTTCTCATTCGGCTGTCTGCTCGCGTACGCCGTGACGGGCGGGCGCCCCTTCGGGCACGGCTCCGCGGCCGAGATGCTGATGCGCACGGTTCACGACGAGCCGGACCTGGACGGCGTACCGGAGCCGTTGCTGCCGCTGCTGCGGGGGTGCCTGGCGAAGGAGCCCGGCTCCCGGCCGGCCGTGGCCGAGGTCCGGCGGACCCTGGACGGAGTGGGCGAGGGCGGAGGCTGGTTGCCGGAGTCCCTGACCCGGCTGATCGCGCGGCGTTCGGCCGCCGTGCTCGCCCTGCCTGCCGTCGAGGCGACCGAGGTGTCCGGAGCGACGGTGGCCGACGCCCCGCCCGGCGACGAGACGGCCGTCGTCGGGGGAGGCGCCACGCGCCGCCGTTTCCTGGTTCTGAGTTCGGCCGCCGGGGTCCTGGCGGCCGGCGGAACGGCGGCGTGGTGGACGGCGCGGAGTCCCGGCCGCCCCTCGGCCCAGGGAAGCGGAACCGGGCTCCCACGGCTGGTGGTCGCCGTGCACGCCGACCTGAGCGGCAGCGGCCGTACGACGGGCCGCGCCCAGGAGGACGGCGTCCGGCTCGCCGTCGACCACCTCAACTCCCGCGCCGGCCGCGGCTTCGACCTGGCACTGCAGGTGCACGACGACGAAGGCAGCACGACCCGGGCGCGGCAGGTCGCCCGGCGGCTGGCGGCCGACGACCGTGTCCGCGCGGTGCTCGGGCCGACCACCGATGCCTGTGCGAAGGCCACCCTCGGCCTCTACCAGCAGGCACGGCTCCCGATGGTCACCGTGTCTGTCGGACTCAACGAGGTGGACCTCACCAAGTACCGGGTGTACGCCGCCACCCGCCCCGATGACGCGACCCTGGCGGCCCCGGTCTTCGCGTACCTCGTCCGCATCGCCGGGGCCCGCAAGACGGTGCTGATCGATGATGCCGCCGAGGGCGACTTCAGCTGGCGTCTGTGCTCCGGCGTCGACGAGGCCGTCCAGTCCGCGCAGCGCACCACGGTCCGGCGCACCCTCGCCGCCGAGGACGACACGGACGACGACTTCCGTGCCCTCGCGAAGTCGGTGACGGATGCGGGCGCGGACGCGGTGGTGTTCGCCGGCGCGTACGCGCGGGCCGCGCGGCTGGCCCGGGCGCTGCGCTCCGCGCGCTACTCCGGTGCGCGGCTGGCCACCCAGCGCGCCCTCGACCCCCGCTTCCTCGCCTCGGCGGGCGACGCCGCCGAGGAATGGGTGTTCGCCGCCTCCTTCCTCGATCCGACCCGGGTGGCGGCAGCGAAGTCGTTCGTCGCCGCCTACCGCGCACGCTTCAGCACGGCCCCGCCCTGGTACTCCGCCGAGGCCTACGACGCGACGCTCTTCGTGGCCCGCGCCATGACGGCGCTGGGCGCGTCGCGCGCGGAGCGGGGCGCGATCGTGGGCCGGTTGCGCGAGACCGACTACCGGGGGATCACCAAACGCCTGCGCTACGACTCGTCCGCCTACCGCTACACGGACGCGATGTACCTGTTCCGGGCGACCGGGGGCGCCTTCCGATGTCTCGGCGACTACCGGGACGCCACGGCCTGAGCCACGCGTCGTGCCTCAACTGTGGTGCGCGTCTGGTGGGTTGTTCACGCGCGCCGGTCGAGGGCCGCACGCGTCATGAGGCCTGCCAGTGCCGAGCGGGACGGCACGGAGGTCTTCCGGTAGATGGCCGACAGGTGGGTCTCGACCGTGCGGCGGCTGAGGTACAGCTTCGTCGCGATGGCCTGGTTGCTCAGTCCTTCGGCGACGAGTTCGGCGATCTCCCGTTCACGTGTGGTCAGTTGGTCGAGCTCCGTGGGTGCGCGCACGGTTTCCTCGGTCTGGGGGCGCACGAGCTCGGCCAGGTCGGACAGCAGGCGCGCGCCGCCGTCGTCGGCGATACGGCGGGCCCGCTCCCACATCGCGACGGCGCGCGGAACGTCGCCCGCGGCCTGCGCCTGGACAGCGGCCAGCAGCAGGGAGTACGCCTCCCAGAGCGTCGCACCGGAGGGGGCGTACGCCTGCGCGGCGCGCTCGAAGAGGTCCGCGGCTGCGCGGGCGTCACCGTGGTGCTGGGCGAGCGCCGCCTCGGCGCGCAGTGCCGCCCCGCGCTGACCGTGCAGACCCATCCGGTTGGCTTCCTCGACGGCTCGTGCGGCCCAGCGCGCGGCCTGCTCGGCGTCGCCGATCGCGATGGCGGTGCTGACGAGGGTGTCCAGCTGGCCGGGGCGTATGGAGGGCTGCAGCCCCAGTAGTTCGGGACCGCCGGCCTTCAGGATGGCGTCCTGCGCGCGGTGCGGGTCGCCGCTCACGAGCGCCGTGTGCCCGAGCACGCACCTGGCCAACGACGCCCACCAGTGTCTGCTTCCGCCGGCCGCGGCCACGGCCTCCTCTGCGGTCGTCAAGGCCCTGGTGTCGCCCAGGGGGCGGCGCAGGAGAAGGATCAGCGACTTGAAACACAGGGTGAAGGCCAGGAGATCGCTGCTGCCGATGGCTCGTGCGACGGCTTCCGCCTCCTCGGCCGACTCCAGAGCAGACGGCAGCCGACAGGTGTTGAGGTGCACAAAGGCCTTGCTGCTCAGCAGGTGGGGCAGGACGTGGACCTGACCGCTGCGACGGGCGATGTCCAGACCCCGGTCGGCATGGCGTTCCGCGTCGGCGTAGCGCTCGAGCAGGGCTTCCGCCCAGGCCAGCCACACCAGCGACTCGCACAGTTCCGTGAGGTTGGGGTCGGTCAGACCGTCTGCGAGCCCGGCGGCGGCATCGGCGAACCGGCGGGCCGCCGCCGTCTCCCCTTCGTATGCCTCTCCCAACGCCCCCAGCGCCAAGGCCCCCATCTCTCCCATGAGGTCGCCGTGGGAGCGGGCCACCGCGAGCGTCCGCTCGATGTCGTCGCGTACGTCGGGGTAGGAGACGGTGTTCAGGGCGGCCATGCCCAGCGCGAGACCCAGGGAGACCGCCTGGCGGGGCTCGGGGCCGGGGCTGCGGACCAGTTCCCGCTGCAGCAGGGCGATCGCTTCCGGGGAGTGTCCGAGATGCCGTTCCATCATGGCGCACAGCGCTATCGCATCCCCGCGCAGCGATGCGTCGTCCTGCCCGGACCTGCTGATCAGCATGTGGAGCAGATCGCGGCTCTCCCGCAGGCTGCCGCCCACACCGAGTGCTCTGGCGCGCGCCAGCGTCAACTCTCCACGCTGCTGTGCGTGGGCGGGCGTGTCCGGCATGAGCCGAAGGACGACGTCCAGCAGATGGGCGGCCGTCGCGGGCGCCGTGTGGGCGAACCGGGCGGCCGCCTCGCTCAACACGGCCGCCGCCACGGGATCCCAGCCGACCAGCGACCGCTCGACGTGATGAGCACGCTCGGCGGCTGAGGCACCTGCCCGGGCCAGTTCGTCCGCCGCGCCGCGGTGGATCTCGGCGCGGCGTGGTGCGGCGGTGTTCTCGTAGACCAGTGCCCGCAGCAGCGGGTGGCGCAGTGTCCAGCGGCCGTCGGACCCCATGCGCAGCAGATCGCGCCGCGCCAGTGCACCCATGCAGTCGTCGAGTTCCTCCGGCGTGGTGTGTCCGGTCGTCAGGCTCAGCATTGCGGGCGTGGCATGGTCGCCGAGGACCGCCACCGCTTCGACGGTACGGCGCTGCGTCGCGGTCAGCGCGGTCAGTTCGTCCAGGAGCAGGGATCCCAGTCCGCTCGGCACTCCGGACGCGGTGTCGTCGTGGGCCCGGACGGTGGTGCCGCGCGACGACGCGCCATGCCGGTAGGCGTGCAGAAGGCAGTGGAGGTACAGCGGGTTGCCCTCGCTGGATTCGTAGATCTCCTTCGCGTCGCCCAGTGGCAGGTCGGAGGCGAGCGCCTCGATCGACGCCTGCTCGGGCAGCGGTCGCAGCGCCATGCGCTGTACGGCCCCACTGTCGACGCCGCGTGTCAGAGCAGCGGCAAGGGAGTGCGGCGTCTGCCGTTCTCGACGGGCCACGACCACAAGCACCCGGCCGCCCACCGGGTGCCGGATCACATGGTCCAACAACTCCAAAGACGCGGGATCCGCCCAGTGCAGGTCGTCCAGAGCCATCACCAACCCGCTGCGCTCCCCGAGCCCGGTCAGCACGTCCGCGACGGCGCGATAGAGGCCGAACCGGTCACGGTTGCCCGAACCCGACTCCGAGCCCTGCACACTGTCGGCTCCGCGCAGCACAGGTGCCGCCGCCTCGGGCACGGCATCCGAGTCGAGAAAGGCACGATCGACGTCGGCGAACGCGTCCGTGAACGTCTGGAACGGAGTGTGCTGCTCGTACTCCGTGGCCGTGCCGCGCAGCACGGTCAACCCACCCTGCCGCGCCCGCGCACAGAGCTCGCTCAGCAGCCGGCTCTTCCCCATGCCGGCGTCTCCGGCGATGTCTACGACAGCGGGGACGCCGTCCTGCCCCAGACTGCCGATCACCGAGATGAGCCGCTTCAGTTCGTCAGTTCTGCCGACCAGCATCGTCGCCGTCTCGTCCAACGCCGGTACCAGTGTGTCTCCATTCCCCACCAAGTCCGCGTGATCATTGCCGAGTTGTCGCTCCTCCGCAACCTTGCCTGCACGACCTGCCGATACCCTCATAGAAACGTCATCATCCCCGGCGGGAGCCGACTACACGATCCCTGGGGCGTCATTCGACCAGGTAGACCTTTCCGGTCCGGCCTCCGTCGATCGAGCGGACGTAGGCCTGGGCAGCCTTCTGCACCGGTACTGGTGGGACGCCGGCTGAGAGGTCGCCGGAGGCAGCTGCGAACTCGGTGAAGATCGCCGGGCCCACGGCGTTGGTCCTCTGTCCGCGTGACAGCTCTGTCGCCGCCGGGGCAAAGGACTCGAAGGCGCCGTTGGCGAAGGTGCGGATCGACGCGGGGTCGGTGATGTCGTGGGCCTACCTACGGCCCTACTAGCGCCGATCGCGTCGCGTCACGAGTCCTCGTCCGCTGTCACCCAAGCCCACCTGTGCTGGACGTTTCCGCGATCCGGGCTGTCGACGCGGGTGACATGAGGCCCTCCCACGCTGGTCGACCGCAGCCCGCTCAGTAAGGTGCGGTATGCGAAGAAGAGGGTCGCGAACATGGTGACGGCGAAGGCCAGACCAGGCCCGTATCCCAAGCCCGTGGCTGTGCGGTTCACGTGCACGAATCCGTAGCCCGAGAGGATCGTCGCCAAGGCGAAGACCTTCCACAGCACACCGTGCACGCGCCGCTCACGGCGTACGTCGGCGAACGACGGAAGGGTCACCAGGAGCCGCGCGCCGCAGTGGTCGCACGTCTCATGGATCTGGTTCGCGCGGTCCTCGAAACGCTCCAGGCAGCCGGTCGTGGCGTTGGTGAGGGCGGTCGACAAGGTCATGCCTCCGCCGCCGTTCACGTGCCTGTCGACGATGTGCATGATCCTGTACTCGAAACTTCCTGTCACCTCGGCGGCCACGGCTCCCCCTTCTCCCCGATTCCCCGTCACAACCTGGTGATCGATTCCAAAGCGTGCACCTCCCAGCCCGATCTCGGAACATCCGCGTTCACCTGTCGAAGTCGACGCTGAGTGTGGCGGAGGCGGCGATGGTCTGGCAGGTGAGGACGTAGCCTGCGGGTCCACTCCTCACGCGCACCGCATGCCGGCGGGGCGCAGCTGCGAGGTGCAAGTTCCACGCCTCCTGCGGGCACTTGTTGGCGGTACCGGCCGGCAGTGGTCTGCCGGCCCCGCGGCACACGCGCACCGCGGACGCCAGGAATTCGTACGATCCTGATCTACCGCGCACCCGGGCAGCATCCGTAGAACCACGTGATCCACTACGTAGCCGGGCCCGGCGTCCGGGCGTCATCCGAACGACATACGGCCTACTGCCCTGCGAGCAGGTACCGGGCCCGCCACTGCGGCAAGCAGTCGCGGAGGTACAGCGCGAAGGGCATCCACCAGATCAGGTCGTTGGTGACGAGGATGACGCCGGAGGCCAGGGGCCACTGGCCGGTGAGGGCCAGCCACAGCCAGCCGAGCGGTCCGAGGACCTTGCCGGCCAGGCCGACCGCCGCGATGAGGAAGCCTTCGGCGGGGCGCAGGGCCACGTCGAGGTAGAGCAGGCCGTACAGGCCGAGCACCATGCCCAGCGTCATGAAGATCTGCGGATGGTTCTGCGGGGCCATGTCGGCGACCCGGAACAGCCATTGGGGGTCGAGGGCCGCGTAGCAGCCCCAGGCGATGTTGTAGATGCCAGCCGCCGCGAAGACCCGTCGGTGCAGTCGCTCTCGGGGAACGGGAGAAGTCGTATGTGATATGAACATGACCGTATTGTGCAGGTGCCGTAGCATCCCGCCGCATGAGTGAACCGAACATCGTCGTGGTCGGGGGCAGCGGCTTCTACGGCCGGTACGTCGTCGCCGATCTGCTGCGCCGCCCCGACGTCCGCGTCACCGTGGTCTCCCGTCGGCTGCCGGATCCGCCCTTCCCGTCCGAGCGGGTCCGCTGGGTCGCAGGCGACCGCGACGCCCTGGAGCGGCTGGGCGGCCTCCTCGGTGACGCGGCCGCGGTCGTGCACTGCGCGGGCCCGTTCCAGGCCCTCGACGGCCCCGGCACCCACCCGCTCGGGCCGCTGCGGGCAGCGGTGTCCGCCGGAGTTCCGTACGTCGACATCTGCGAGGACCGTGCCTTCCTGGACGCGGCGACGACGGTGGCCCGCTCCGCGACGGCTCCCGTCCTGACCGGGGCGTCCGTCGTGCCGGGCCTGCAGGCGCTGGTCGTCCACGACCTCGCACGTGGCATGGACCGTGTCGACGGCGTCCTGTGCTGCGCCGCTCCCGACACCCGGCGCCACCGCGGCCCGGCGATGTTCGAGGCGATGATGCACGGCGCAGGGCTCCCGTTCAGCGCTCCCCGCGGCGGCGTACAGACCTTGGTGCACGGCTGGTCCGAGCCGGAGTGGACCCTGTTCCCGCCGCCGGTCGGCAGGCGCCTGGTCCACCAGGTGTACGAGATGGCCGACCTGGACGTCCTGGCCGAACTGTGCCGTGCCGGCACGATCGCCTTCAAGGCCGGCACCGAATTCACCGCAGTCAACCGGGCGTTGGGGCTCTTCGCAGCGCTGCGTGCCCGTACCGGGCGACCCCGCGCCACCAAGCGCTGGACCCCGCTGGTGCGGGCGCTCTCGTGGCTCGTCGGCCGGGTCGGCGACGAGGCCGGCGGCTTCACGGTCACCGTGAGCGGTGAGCACGGCGGCCGGCAGGTCGTCCGGCGGTTGGGGATGACGGCCGCGCAGGACGGCGGTCGCATCCCCTCACTGCTCGCCGGTATCGCCGTCGACCACCTGCTGGCGGGTCGGCTCCGCACCGCCGGCCTCGTTCCGCTCCACTCCTGGCTGGCACCGCACGAACTGCGTACGGCGCTGCGCGACCGGGACATCAGCCTGTGGCGGAGGGACGACGAGGACGACTGGCGGCCGTGGGAGGAATGACGAACCGGCTCAGCGTGGCCGCAAAGCGGACGACGGTCTTTCCGTCAGCCGTGGCCGTCGGCGGGCCGTGGAACCGGACGACGGTCAAGGTGCTTGAGTTCGTTGCTGCCAGGTTGAGCGACCACCAACCCCAAGTAGACGCCGGACATCCGTCGGATCTGGCCTGAGTCCGAGATCCGGACCATCCGCGGGCCATCGGCCCCCGCTTGCCTCGTGTGGACGCTGTTCCCACTGGTCAGCGAAATGGATGACGTCTACCACCAGCAGACGAAGAAGCTGCTGGTGAGTCCCTCCCCACCTGGCCGCCTGCGGCAGCCACTCAGCCTGCCTTCATCGGCCCAACGGTCCGAACACCGACAGACGGGCCCGCACTCTGACCAGCCTCTTCACGGAAGTCCTTCCGCCTGACAGAAGCCGCCTTGCCGACTCACCGCAAGCGTCACGACCCTGAGTCCAACCACGGCACGCGGGGCGAGGGCGCCCCGCTCTCAGGGACGGGAACGCCATGCCTCACATGACCGCCTTCGCCAGGAACCAGTGGTACAGCTAGCGCACCTTTCTGACCTGCGCTTGTGTGGGGGCGATGAGGCTGTGACCTGCTAGGACGGGTTGCAGAGGCGAGCGGAGGCAGTCAGAGGAAAACACTCTGATTCGACCCCGGTTCGACCCGGGTCGCTCAAAGGCAGTCAGAGGCAACAGCCTCTCCAACTGGCCTTTGAGAGACCCGAGTTGGACGGCGTGGATCACGAGTGGGCGACTCTGGCGGCATTCTGGCTCACCCCGGTCGAGTTGCGATGGGGACGCCTGCCTCCGCTCGGGGCCAGACGCGCGAAGGCCTCCAGGATGGCCGTCCTGGAGGCCTTGGCCGGCACCGATTGGAGGTCGGTCCCGGACACCACCCGTGGTTTTAGCGGGCCTGGGTGGCGTCCACGTCTTTGCGAGACGACCCCACCGTGCCACACAGCACCTACCAGACGAACCCCCAGCAGCGGCACTCTCACCCGTCCGGCCCCTCGGGCCTCTCACACCTGCCTCCGGTTGTTTCCGATCTCGTACTCCTCGGGGACCTCACCGGCCGCTACGCCGCCGGTAGTTACAGCAGACTCGCCTCCGACGGTCGGGCGGTGGTGCTGCGCGGGGACCGTCAGGGCGCGGCCGAGCACGGGCACCGGATCACCGCGGCCATCGCCTGCCACGTGGCCCGTATCGGCGGCACCTTCGACCAGCTGACGCAGCTTCTGCTACATCCCGAGCATGAGGGCGGCAGGCACGCCCGGAGCATCGCGCTGCGCTCGGGCGAGTCGCGTGCGCTCGGCTACATCCGCCGGGTGTGGTCCAGTGCCTCGGAAGCCGTCGACACCAGCAGGGCGCTGGGTTCCCGGCACGAGGCGTACGAGGTGCTCGCCGGGCTGCGCGACCGCATCGAGACGACGCCCTGGCGCGGAGAGCGGGGACGCACCGCTCTGCGGGTCCTGCGGGCGCACCTGAACTTCGCTGAGACCGCGGGCGGCCTCCTGCACCATGCCAGTGAGCGGCAGACGGCCGAAGAAGCCGGCATCTCCCGCACGACATTGCGGGCCGTCTACGAAAGTGTCCTCAAGCCACAGGGCTGGCTGCGCCGGTTGCGGGTCGGTCATGGCCGGGAGGGCTCGACCTGGTACCTCAACGCGCCGTCGTCTCGTTTCCGCACCACTCAGTACCCCCCCGACCCGGCACTTGAGGAGTGGCCCACTCCTGAGACGGCCACGACTGCCGACATCGACTCCACCGTCCTCGGCCAGCTGATGGGTCACGACGCCTTCGCCCACCACGGCCTCGGCAGCGCCGCCCTCGTGATCATCAGTGCTCTGTGCCAGCGCCCCCACCAAACCGTTACCGAGCTCGTCGGCAGCTCATCGGTCTCCCGCGCCACCACCTACCGGATCCTTCGACGCCTCGCCGAGCACGGCCTCTCCCACCACACCGGGGAGACCTGGGCCCTCACACCGCGTGCTCTGGAGGGTCTCGGCAGCAGCCTTCCGGCTCTCGTTCCCGGACGCGACGCCGTGCGCGCACAGGGCTGGGACACAGTCGCCGAGCAGCACGGCACCAGGGGACTCGCCGCCCGGCGCAGGGCCCTGCACGCGGCCCAACGCGCCGCGTACCGGGAGGCGTTGGACCGGCTCGCAGAGCACCGCAGCAAGGCCGTGGTGATCGTCCGCGACGGCCGCCAGGTCCTGATCCCCGGGCCACGTCCCGACGAAATCCCGTCCGCCTGGCGCACCTCCGGCGGGCGTGTCCTCGATCCGCTCACCGGCCGCGCTACACCCGACTGGCGGATCGCCACGGACGGCCGCCTGATCCTCATCACCCCATCCGACCAGCGCAGTTACGACGAACTGGCCGCCGCCCATGCCGAAGCCCTCAGCGAATGGAACTCCGCCGCATGACCCGACACCACCTGCCGAACACTTCCGTCGACGGCCAACCCGTGGCCCCGGAGGCCCTGCGTGAGCAGTACGAGGCCGGCGCCACGGTCGAAGAACTCGTCGCGATGAGCGGCCTGTCGTACGGGACGGTTCTCAACCGACTGCGCGAGGCCGGGACCGTGATGCGCACCTCGTGGCAGACGCGCAGGCTGCGCGACGGGCAAGCCCGTCGCAACCTCGCGGCCCATCTACGCCGCCTCTACGAACAACAGGGCGCCACACTCACGGAGTTGGCCGCGGCGGGTTCCGTGACACGTCGTGCCGCTCGGCGGCTGCTGATCGAGGCCGGGGGCACACCCCGCACCACCCAGCAGACACTCCGCATCCGCTCCGCGGCCAATGCCGCACGGCGTATGAAGCTCGCGCTGTTCCCGCGTGCGCGGTACGAGGCCGGCGCCACCGTGCCGGACCTCGCCGAGGGGTGCAACTACTCCGTCGGCACCGTCTACCGGCTCCTGCACCAGGCGGGCACCCGTATGCGGCCCCGGCACCACCACGGACCGGCCCACGACCCGAGGAAGCGGTCATGAGCGCGTCTGCGCGTGTCCCTGTCCGGGTCCGGCAAGTCACGGGACCGATGACGAGCCATCCCGAACCCGACTCCGCAGCACGGGGTCCTCCTCCGTCCGTACTCAGCCGCCTCCGGCGTCGGCCTTCTCGCCGATGCACGCACGTCAACACACTTTTCCCGATTCAGGAGATCAAGCACTCGTGAGTGAGAACACCCGTAGCAAGACCCTGGCCGCAGCCGCAGCCACGGGCACGGCTGGCGTCTGGGACGCCTTCGTGATCGTGGTCGGCATGCTCAAGGGCGGCACCGGCAAGACCACCTCCGCCTGGTTCATCGCCCTCTACTACGCCGTCGTCCTCAACCTGCCCACCCTGCTGCTGGACGCCGACGCCACCAGCCAGGCCGCCTACGACTGGTTCAAGGTCGCCCAGGCCGCCGGCTTCGAGATCCCCACCAACCTCGTCATCGAGCGCTACCCCTTCGACGACATCGCCGAATACATCCGCACCAAGCGCACCGAGTTCGGCGCGATCGTGGTCGACGCCGGCGGCGGCAGCGCCCGCATCTTCCACGAGGCCGTCACCGAGGCCAACCTGCTGCTCGTCCCCGTCGCCCCCACCAAGATCGAACGCCGCAAGCTCGTCGCCACCTTCGACGAGGCCGAGCGCGCCGCCGCCCGCAACCCCCACGACGTCACCGCCCACGTGGTCATGGTCAAGGCCGACGACCGCACCAGCCTGCCCGGCCGGGCCAAGGAGCAACTGCTGGAGCCCGCCGAGGGCGAGGGCATCGGCCCGGACCGTGACGAGCCGTTCCCGCTCGCCGAGACCACCATCCACTCCTGGGTGCACTACATGGAGGCCTTCGGCGAGATCCCGACCGAACTGAGCGAGTACGCCAACCTGATGAAGGAGCTGACCGAGGCATGAGCGAGAAGAACGAGAGGCCGAAGCCTCCCGCCCGCCGCACCAGCGGGCGTCCCCTGGGCGGGGCCAAGAAGACGACCCCGCCGCCCCCTCCCCCGACCGCCGAGCTCACCCCCGAGCAGTTCGCCACCGAACAGGCCACCGCCCAGGGCGAAGGCCGTCCCGCTGCCAGCGAGCCGCAGGCTCAGCCCGCTGTATCCATCGGGGTATCGACGCAGGACCCGACCGAGATGATGGCCGAGGTGGCGCAGGAGCCCGCGGCACCGCCCGCCCACCCGCGCGTCGAGGCCGCGCCGGGCAGCCCGGTGCAGGACCCTGCTGCCAGTCAGCCAGCCCGCCCAGCCGTCGTCGCCTCCGAGGCCGGAACAGAATCTCCTGTGGCGTCGATGGAGTGGCAGGCGCTTGGGCAGACCGTGGCCCCGGCTGCACAGCCTTCAGCACCTACGGCTCAGCCCACGCCATTGGCCGAGCACGTCTCGCAGCAGGGGGCGTCTCAAGACACGGGAGCTGCTCCGGGTGTGGCGCACACCGCTGAGGTGGCGATTCACTCGACAGTTCTTCCCGTTATGGGAGCCGCTGCGTTCCCTGTGAGTGCTGGCGCAGCGAATCCTCAGCACGAGCAGCAAGCCGGTTCGGATACGGCGCCCAGTAACGGGACTTCATGGGAGCACGGGTCGGGGCGCCCGAAAGACATCCCGGAAGCGGCGGTCGTCCTCAATCAGCGCATCATCGCGCGCGAGAGCCTCGACTCCTCGGTCCCCGCCGCGCTGAAGCTGAAAAGGCGCATCAAGCGCTTCGCGCTGGACAACGAACTCGACCACCTGCCCATGGGCGACATCGTCTCGGTTGCACTGGACGAATGGCTCACCACCCGCGGCTTCTGACACGCCGTACGGCACAGGGGGCGGCCGCCAGCTCGCTGAGTGCGCGGCCGCCCCTTCCGCCGACTATTCCAATAGCCCAATAGGCGGCTAACTAGCCGCCTAGCCAGACTGATCGGAGCAGCCTTCGTGCCCGACCTCTCCCACCACGCCCGTCGGCTACGCGACATGGCCGACACACTCGAAGCCCAGTCCGAGCCCGCCGACGATCCACTCGCCCCTCATCCAGACACGCTCGCGGTCATCGGCAACCGCAACATCAAACGCGGACAGCTCAACTACGCCGTCCCCGACATCCTGCAACTCCAGCGACGAATCCGCCGCTACAACGCCGACCACGACGTTCCCCACGGCGACATCGTCGTCCTGGCCCTCGACACCTGGCTTCGTGCAAAGGGCTACCCACCCGACCTCACCCGGCCCCAGGCAAAGGCGCAATGAGTAGGGCGCCAGACCAATGGTTAGGTTTGGAGGGCGGCGAGCAGATCGCCGATTTGCCCTGCTTCCTCCATGAGGCCGAGGTCTTCGAACATGCGCTCCGCGCGCACGAAGTAGGTGACGGCCTGGTCTCTGTCACCCGACGTGGTCAATGCCATGCCGATACCGCACAACGCATGGGCGTGGAGGTCGCGGGCGTTGGCTTGCTTGCAGGCCGCTTCTGCCTGCAAGCAGTAGGCGATCTGTTGCTGTGGTGAGAGGTCGTCCAGCTGAGTACAGGTCAGTAGAATCGCCGCCTCAACGAGCGGGCTCCCCACGGCACGGCTGGCCTCGACGGCGCGTTGGCAAGCAGCCTGTGCCGCCTCAGGCCGTCCCGAGGCTTGCAGCGCGAAAGCCGCCGCGCACAGTGCATTCGCTTCATTCGTGGGGTCGCCGAGACGTTGAAAAAGGGAGGCGGCCTCTTCTGCTGTTGCACACGCCTCTGCGTAGTTCTCGAGCTCCTGATGGTCCAGGGAAAGGTTGTTCAGCACCGCGGCCTGTTCGCGCAGATCCCCTACGGCTCGCTGGATGGCGAGAGCCTCTTGGTGGATTAGCAACGCCTCTGCAGGTTTCCCGGAGTCGTGCAGGGCAGAGCCCTTCCCATTGAGTGCCTTACCCCGTTCGTTGTGATCGTCGAGTGAAGCAAAAAGTGCGAGGACCCGCTCGTAGGCGGCGAGAGCTTCGGCGTAGCGTGAGGCACCGTTCAGTGCGATGCCGAGGTTGTTCCATGCGCCTGCCTCTGCGGCGATTGCTCCTGCCTGGTGGGCGATGGCGCAGGCGGTCGTTGTGACGGCGATCAGGTCGTCGAAGTACCCACGCCAGACGAGGTAGTCGTAGAGGACCACCGGAAGCTTGATGGCGATGTCTTGCTGCGCGACCTCGGCGGCCGCCCTTCCGGGACTTCGCCAGAACCGGGGCGTACCGCCGCACCCAGGTGCGATCCCCTCAAGCCGCTAAGCCCGTCTCGCTCCATTCTGCTCCCGGACGGCGTCGAACAGGGAGGTCAGAGTGGGACTTCCCGCGAGGCTGCCCAGCAGGGCGTGAAGCGAGTCTCGTTCCGTGGCACCCAGGTCTGCGAGGATTTCGCCGTCGAGATCGACGAGTGTGCGGTTGAGGCGGGCCAAAACCTTGCGCCCTTCGGCGGTGATGTCCACGGCGTAGCGGCGACGATCCTGCGGATCTCGTGTCCGCTCCGCGTATCCGGCGCGCTCCAGGTCGTCGAGACTCGTCACCATCGTCGCGGGGTCGATGCGCAGGAACGAGCCAAGTGCCAGTTGCGGCATGGCACCGTTGTCCGCCAAAGCCTGCAGGACGCTGTAATGCCGCACTCGCAGGCCGGTCCCGCCGATGCCGTCCTCGGCGATCCTGAACGCCACCTGTCCGAGTTTGACCAGCAGGCAGATGGTGTGTTCGGCCACTGTCCCCGGTACCAGCGGAGCCTCGGACATCGTTTATCCCGCCCATGGTTAGTCATACGTATGGTCCTGTCCATCGTACGAGAAAGCCCGAGGCGGCGAACCGCTGCAGGCCGACGGGATGCCCCACTGTCCGTCGGCTTACTGCACCGGCGCGTCCTGGGCGATCAGCCGACGATGGCCCGGCCGAAGATCTGCCGAGCTATGACCCACTTCTGGATCTCATTGGTCCCCTCGTAGATCTCGCCGATTTTGCTGTCCCGGTAGATCGCCTCGACAGGGCCGGGACTGCCGTCGGCACCCAGTTCGCGCGCGAAGCCGAGGCCTCCGAAGGCTTGGACGGCGTCGCGTGCCATGTCCACGGACAGCTTGGTGGCGTAGTACTTCGCCATCGCGGCCTCGGGCTCCGGGGACGGGTCACCGGCGTCCAGGCGCAGGGCGGCCTTGGTGTAAAGGGTGCGGGCGTTCTCGATCTCGGTGGCCCGTTCGGCGAGCAGGAACTGCCAGTGCTGGTTGGCGGCCACCGGCTTGCCGAAGGCGTGTCGCGTCGACAGGTGGGCCACGGTGTGGTCGAAGGCGGCCTGCGCCATGCCGACCCCGGCAGCCGCGATGCCGATCCGGCCATAGGTCAGAGTCGACAGCGCATGGCGCAGTCCGTGCCCTTCGGCGCCACCAAGGAGGTCGTCGTCGGAAAGCTGCACTCCCGTGAAGCGGATGTCCGCGGTGAGCTGGCCGCGGTTGCCCATCTTGCGGTCGGGAAGGCCGACTTCCACTCCGGGAAGTGCCGTGTCGACGATGAACATGCTCAGCCGGGTGCCGGTGCGGGCGAGAACCACCACGAACCCGGCGACGGGCGAGTTGGAGATCCACCGCTTGTGGCCGTTCAGCACCCAGCCGGCCTCGGTGCGTATCGCCTCGGTCTGTACCGCTTGCGGAGACAGGTCGCTGGAGGCATCCGGCTCAGTGGTGGCGAAGGCACCGACCACTGAGCCTTCCGCGACCTTTCGCAGCCACCGCTGCTGCTGCTCCTCAGTGCCCTGCCGCAGGGCGTTGCCCGCCAGGATGCAGTGCACATCGAAGACGGCCGCGACGCTGCTCGAGTAGTAGGCCAGTTCCTCGATGGCCGCGGCAGTGGCGGTCGCCGGGTGGGTCAGGCCGTCGCCGCCGATCTCGCCGGGGAAGGGGATTCGGAAGACCCCCGCCGACGCAAGCCCTTCAAAAACATGCCGGGGGAAGCCGTCCGTGCGCTCGTCGCCACCGGCGATCGCCACGGCGTGCGGAGCCACTTCGCGTTCTGCGATCCGGCGCACGGCAGCGCGAACGGACTGTGTCTCTTTGGGGGCCAGGAGCTCGTGGTAGAGCCGGTCGATCTGGCGTGTGGGAGTCGAAGTCATACGTGGAAGATACCATTAGCATCGCGTATCATTAGTTCGGCAATCTATTTTGGAGGTTCAGCCATGACTCAGACGCTGGCCGGCAAGACCGTCCTGATGTCGGGAGGCAGCCGCGGCATCGGACTCGCCATCGCCCTGCGCGCGGCCCGCGACGGTGCGAACGTGGTGATGCTCGCCAAGACCGCCGTGCCGCATCCAAAGCTCGAAGGCACGGTCCACACCGCCGTCGACGAGGTTGAGCGCGCGGGCGGCAAGGGGCTGGCCGTAGTCGGCGACGTCCGCGAAGAGGACGATGTGCGCACCGCCGTCAACGCGGCGGTCAGCGCCTTCGGCGGCATCGACATCGTGGTCAACAACGCCAGCGCGATCGACCTGTCGTCGTCGGAGCAGCTGGAGATGAAGCGGTACGACCTGATGCAGGACATCAACACGCGTGGCACGTTCCTGCTGAGCAAGGCAGCGATCCCGCATCTGCGCGAGGCGAGCAACCCGCACATCCTCACGCTCTCCCCGCCGCTGAACCTCGCGCCGCACTGGGTGGGGAAGCATCTCGGTTACACGCTGTCGAAGTACGGCATGAGTCTGTGCACCATCGGGCTCGCCGAGGAGTTCGCCGCCGACGGCATCGCCGCCAACTCGCTGTGGCCGCGGACCCTGATCAACACAGCCGCCGTGCGCAATGTGGTCGGCGGCGCCGGACAAGCCCGTAATCCGCGGATCATGGCTGACGCCGCGTACGCCATCGTCACGCGTGACGCGCGGAAGTGCACCGCCAACCTGTTCATCGACGACGAGGTCCTCTCGGACGAGGGCGTCACCGACCTGTCCGCCTACAGCCCTGCCGGCTTTGAGGGTGATCTCGCGCTCGACATATTCGTCGATCCGGCCTGATCCCGCACCGCTCAGCACATGAACGCGAGGGCGTTCTCAAGGACCTCGTCGGCGAGCTTCGAGCCGAAGGCGACGCGGGACAGTTGCAGCGACCCCGCCATCATCGCGAAGAGTCCGAGGGCCTTGGCGCATGCGGGCTTGGGATCCTCGGGTGCCAGATGGCCAACGATCTCGTCCACGATGGCCCGCGCGCCGTCGCTGCCGACCCGATTGACCGCGCCCGGGCAGCGGCTGACTCCTCGAGTAAGGCGACGGAAGGACATCCGACGCCGCACTGGTACCGGAGCCACCGACACCGTCCCGTCTGGAGCGCCAGCCGACGTGGCGAATGCCGGAGGCGGCACGAAGCCGTCCACTTCCCGGCCCAGCAGCGCGGCGAACTCGATGGTGGTGAGATCGCCCCCGCTGGGGCCCATGGCCTGGAGACCGATGGGCAGCCGCTCCTGCCCTTGCTCACCATCTCCTCTATCTGACTGTCTCGCGCGCAGGTCGGCAACGCGGCAGACCCCCGATGCATCCCCACACCGCATTTCGAGGGGACGGCGCCCTGCTACATGTTGATCATGTGGCCCGCGAGGCCGTGGACGGCTTCCTTGACCGCTTCGCCCAGGGTCGGGTGGGCGTGGACGTTGCGGGCGACCTCGTGGACGGTGAGGTCCCACTGCTGGGCCAGGGTCAGCTCGGGGAGCAGTTCGGTGACGTCCGGGCCGATGAGGTGGGCGCCGAGGAGCTCGCCATACCTGGCGTCGCTGATCAGCTTCACGAAGCCGGTCGCATCGCCGAGGCCGTGGGCCTTGGCGTTCGCGGTGAACGGGAACTTGGCGACCTGGACGTCGTACCCCTGCTCCCTCGCCTGGGCCTCGGTGTAACCGAAGCTGGCGATCTGGGGCTGGCAGAAGGTGGCCCGCGGGATCATCGCGTAGTCGAGCTCCATGGTCTCGGCATCGGCGAGGGTCTCGGCGGCGATCACGCCCATCGCCTCGGCGGCGTGCGCGAGCATCAACTTCGCGGTGACGTCGCCGATGGCGTAGATGTGCGGCACGGAAGTGCGGCAGCGGCCGTCGACGTCGATCGCGCCGCGCTCGGTGACGCGCACGCCGGTGTTCTCCAGGCCGTAGCCCGTGACATTCGGCGCGAACCCGATCGCCTGGAGGACCTTGTCGGCCTCCAGGACCTGCTGGACGCCGTCCTTGCCGGTGACCGTGACACGGACCTGCGCGCCGGACTCGTCGATCGACTCGACACGGGTCGAGGTGAGGACGTCGATCCCCAACTTCCGGTACTGCTTGGCCAGCTCGGCGGAGACCTCCTCGTCCTCCAGCGGCGCGACCCGGTCCAGGAACTCTACGACGGTGACCTTCACCCCGTAGCTGTTCAGGACGTAGGCGAACTCGATGCCGATCGCGCCGGCGCCGGCGATCACGATGGACTGCGGCAGATCCTCGGCGAGGATCTGTTCCTCGAACGTCACCACCCGGGAGGTACGGCGGGTGCCCGGTAGCAGTTTCGGGGTGGCGCCGGTGGCGATGATGCAGTCGTCGAAGCCGATGGTGCGGGTGTTCCCGTCGTAGTCGGCGACCTGGAGCGTGTGCGGGTCCAGGAACGTGCCACGGCCGCTGATCTCCGTGATCCTGTTCTTCTTCATCAGGTAGTGGACGCCCTTGACCCGGCCGTCCGCCACCTTCCGACTGCGGCGGAAAGCCTCCCCGTAGTCGAAGGAGACCTGCCCCTCGACCTTGATGCCGAAGGTCTTCGCCTCGCGCGTGAAGAGGTGCGCGAGCTCGGCGTTGCGCAGCAGGGCCTTGGTGGGGATACAGCCCACGTTCAGACAGACGCCGCCCCAGTACTTCTCCTCGACGACCGCCACCCGCTTGCCCAGTTGAGCGGCCCGGATGGCGGCGACGTATCCGCCGGGGCCCGCACCAAGCACCACGACGTCGAAGCGCTCGCCCTGCTCGTCCATGGAAGGTTCCTTTCCGCTGGGGTGGTCGGCTCCTCGCGAGGGACTGGCCGGCTCCCGATCGAACAACCTGTTCATCAACTCATTGGTGGCAGCTGCAGCTGCCGCCTGCCTCAGGGAAAGCGCAGGCAGTCCCCCGTACGTCCATCTCAGCGCCCCGACGCCATGATCTTGCCCGGGTAGCGATCAGCGGCGGCGGGGCGCCGACACCTCATGGACTTCATGCACTCCGGCCTCGGCTGCACCGAGCCTGAGGGTGTCGAGCCCGAAGGCCGCGACCGGTCCGTGCGCGCCAGGTTTGAGGACCGCATCCGGCGCCGCTGCCTGCACCGCGCCCCACGCCAGAAGAGATCCCGTCATCTCGTACGGATCCGGCCCGGTGAGGGTTGTCGTGACCAGGGGCCGGCCCTGTCCGTCACGGGCTACAGCGATCACCAGGGAACGGCCGTCGAGATCCGGTTCACGGCGGGATCCCGGGAGCCGCTCGGACCATCGCGCCAACGCGGCCCGCACCTTCGCCGACCGCAGCAATGGCGCCTGCAGGGTGGCGGCGATCTGTATCGGCCGGGTCCACCGTCCGAGCCAGCCCAGGCCTACCTCGACACTCTCCAGCTGAGGGAAAACCGCCGGGAGTCCGAGATGCTCCGTGCCCGGGACGGTCAGGGCCGAACGCTTCACACCGGCGTAGCGAAATGTGCGGACCCTCTTGGCGGCACGTTCGTCGATCAGCCGGGGAGGCTGCCCGGGACGTGCAGGACGGTAAGCGAAGCCGTCCTCGGCCGCCGCGGCAACGAGTGTCTGCCACGTACCTGCCGTGGTCAGGGTGTAGGAGTCGCGCAGAGTGCTGCGGTAGAGCAGTTCGTCCCCGTGTCCCGAGCGGGTGATGAAGTAGCCGATCTCGACATGTCGTGCCCGCTCGCCTGCCGTGTCCAGAGCCAGCGCGCCGGCGAGGTTGCCCGGCACGTAGTCATAGCCGAACGACGGCACGAGAGTCGCTCCCCGGGCGGCGGCCACGGAGTCCAGCTCATCGCGGACACGGCGAGCGAAGGGCCCCTCCCCCGCGGAGTCGAAGTAGTGGGCCCCTGCCCGCGCGGCGGCCGTGACCGGGACCATACCGACGTGGGTGAACGGCCCGACGGTAGAAAGGACCACGTCGCTGGGCTCCAGGAGGCGCGCGAAGTCGGACGCCGACGTGGCGTCCACCTCGAACACCGGAAGCTCTGCCTCGAAGGTGTCAGCCAGAGCCAGCATCCTGGTTCGGCTACGCCCGGCCAAGGTCGGCTTCTCGCCTCGTGCGAGCAGTTCCCGGAGCACTCGCTGTCCGGTGTATCCCGTCGCGCCCAGCAACACGATCCTGCGCTTTCCCACGGCTCCGCCTGCCTTCCCGGGGGGCGTTGTCATGACGACCATCGACCGACCGTGAGTCATTCATTGACTTCGGGTCATTGAATATACGATGGCACACATGAGAGGGCCAAACCGACGCCAGATGTACGCGGAGCAGACCCGGGCGGACCTGGTGGCGACCGCGCGCAAACTGTTCGTCGACAACGGCTTCGCGGGCACGTCGGTCGAGGCCATCACCGGGGCGGCGCTGGTGAGCAAGGGCACCTTCTATCACCACTTCCCGGACAAGAAGGCGATGTTCGCCGAGCTGTACACGGAGCTCATTCAGCAGGTCGGGGCTCTGGGAGACGCGACGTCCGAGGCGGTCCGGGCCACGCCGGACGAGCCTGCCATGACCGCGGTGGCCGACCTCACGCACGCCTTCCTGCGGCGGACCATCGACGACCCCCTGCACCGTGAGCTGATGGCCCAGGCACCCGCGGTCCTGGGCGAGCAGTACCGGCACATCAACGAAACCGTCGCCCAACCGCCGATCGAACGGCTCCTGACCGTTTTGGCCGAACGCGGCGACCTGCAACCGGATGTGCCTGTCGCCACCGTCGCCCGGCTGCTCTTGGCAGGCCTGTGCGAGGGCAACCAGATCATCGCCGCCGCGGCGGATCGGGAAGATGCCCTGGCCAGGACGTTCCGCGCGATCACCCTGCTGATGTCGGGCCTGGCCGCCGACGACATCAGCGCCCGCGGCTGACCTGACCGGGACCCCGTCGACGGCACCGACGCTGAGCGGCCCTCGTTGACCGGCATGCCCCGTCGCTACCGTGCCGCCTCGTCCTCGATGTCGCGGACCAGGTCGATGGCCCGGCCCAAGGTCGCGAGCCGGGCGGCGAGGGTCTCGCCGGCGGGATAGAAGCGAACGGTGTCGACACCGGTGTCGCGCCACACGCGCAGCCGCTCGCGCACCATGTCCTCGGTTCCGATCAGCGTGGTCGCCAGCACCATCTCGTCGGTGACCAGGCCGGCCGCGCCGTCCCGGTCCCCCGCCTGCCAACGTGTCCGGACCTCGGCCGCCACCTCGGCCCAACCCTGGCGGCTGTAGGCGTTGTTGTAGAAGTTCGTGGTCGCCGAGCCCATGCCGCCGAGGCTGAAGGCGAGCTCCTTCTTGCGCCCGGCGACCATTGCGCGCAGCGCGTCCTCGTCTTCGGCGAAGGCGACCTCGGCGCCCTGGCAGATGTCCAGGTCCGAGCGGCTGCGACCAGCGGCAGCCAGGCCCTGGTCCAGGTGGTCGAAGTACGCCTCCTTGGCGCCCTCGGGTACGAAACTGGTGCCCAGCCAGCCGTCCGCGATCTCACCGGTCAGGTGCAGCATCTTCGGGGAGAGGGTCGCCAGGTAGACCGGGATGTCGTACTCGGCGCGCATCGACAGCCGCATGGGCTTGGCTTCCCCGCCCGGCAGGGGGATCTGGAACTCCCGCCCGGAGTAGGCGACTTTCTCCCCCGACGCGGCCCGCCGCACGATCTCGACGGTCTCTCGCATCCGTGACAGCGGACGGTCGAAGGGCACTCCGTGCAGTCCTTCGATCACCTGCGGCCCGGAGGGTCCCAGTCCGAGAAGGAAGCGCCCGTCGGAAATCCGGGACAGCGTGATCGCGGCGCGGGCGATGGCCATCGGCGTGCGGGTGCCGAGCTGAATGATTCCCGATCCGAGCAGCATGCGCTCGGTCCTCGCGGCGAGGTAGCCCAGCGGCGAGGGCGCCTCGGAGCCCCACGCCTCCGCCACCCAGCAGATGTCCAGACCGAGCTTCTCCGCCTCGGTGACGTAGTCGACGATCTCCCGCCAATCGGCGCCGGAGGCTTCGATCGTGGTAGAGGTGCGCATCAGAGAGTCGCCTCGCCAGAGGCCCCGGCGCCCTCAGCCAGCTTCTTGATCCCCTCGACAGTGGCGGTCATGTTGGTCTCGAACTCCCGCATGCGCACGAAGACGATCTTCTGCTCCTTCTCCGGCATGCGGTCGATGGCGAAGGAGAGACCCGAGCGAGCGGGCCCCATCTGCATCCATTCCCGCAGCAGAGTGCCGCCGTCCTGCGGCTCCAACAAGAACCGCCAGATCGCTGTCGGGTTCAACGGGTCCTCCACCGCCCAAGCGAGCCTCCTCGACGGCTCACACTCGACGATGTGGGACGTGGTGGCCCACTCCCCCAAGGACTCATGACTGCTCCGGCCGATGAATCGGGCCCCCAGGGCAGGGCCGCCTCCGCCATCCAGCCACTCGACCGATTGCAGCTCGGGACTCAGGCGCGGCATCAGCTCAATGTCGGACACCAGCGTCCACACCTCTGTCGGTGGGGCGGCGATCCAGGTGTGGACCTCAACCGTCGGCTTGTCCGCATAGCGCGCGCCCGTCCACTCCATGATCCCGCAGCCTCTCGCCAAAGACACCCACGTGAGCTTTTGACCTGTAAAGTTGCGTAAATAGACTTACCTGTCAAGGGTGAGTGCGGATCTGCGGAACCACTGAGTCAGTCCGCGAAACGCCCCTTCACATCCGGCCGCTCGGCCAGGTGCGGCGGATAGCCAGGGCCCATCCGAGTACGGGTGTTGTCTGCGGTCATCGGCTCACCACAGGCGGCGCACACCACCTCGGCATGGGTTTCCTCCCCGCACACCTCGTGATGCATGGCGACCGGCGGGCCCGCTTCACCAGCCAGCCAACGGTCCCCCCAGCGATTCATCACCAGCAGCACGCCGTAGAAGTCGCGCCCCTTCTCGGTGAGCACGTAGTCGTAGCGAACCGGCTCCGCCTGGTACGGCCGCTTCTCCAGCAGCCCCTCCTCCACCAGCCGGCGCAGCCGGTCCGTGAGCGTGTTGCGTGCGATCCCCAGCGACTCCTGGAACGCGTCGAACCGCCGGATCCCGTAGAACGCCTCGCGCAGCACCAAGGGCGTCCACCAGTCCCCGAGCAGGTCCATGGTCCGCGCGATCGAGCAGGGCCACTGAGCAAAGGATGTCCGCCTCATGACAGCCAGCATAGGTTCGTCCAGTCATGAGACCCAGCAGGTACGGCGAGTACGGAACCTGCGCGCGATGCCTTGTGTTCCATAAATAACGAAGTTATGTTGCCGCCATGAAACGTGACTTGCTGGGCAGAAAGCTGGTTGTCACCGGAGCGGCACGCGGGATCGGCGAGAAGGTGGCCCGCCTGGCCGCCGCCCGAGGGGCTCGTGTGGCCCTGATCGGCCTGGAGTCCGATCGGCTGCGCGCCCTCGCCGATGATCTAGGCCCCGCCGCCTCATGGTCTGAGGCCGATGTGCGTGACGGTGCCGCCCTCCGGTCAGCGATCGACGGGGCCGCGGAGGTCATGGGCGGCGTCGACCTCGTCGTCGCCAATGCCGGCGTCGTGGCGTACGGAACGGTGCGGCAGACAGATGAGGCGTCGTTCGAGCGGGTCCTGGACGTCAATTTGAACGGGGTGTTCCGCACCCTTAAGTACGCGACGCCCCATCTGGAGCGCAGCCGGGGCCATGTACTGGTCGTGGCGTCCGCGCTCTCCTTCATGCCGCTGGCCGCGATGGCCTCGTACGGCGCGAGCAAGGCCGCGGCCGAGATGCTCGCCCTGACCTACCGCCAGGAGGTGGCACACCTCGGGATCACGGTCGGCCTCGTGCACCCCTCCTGGATCGACACGGACCTCGTCCGGGGGGCCGAGGCAGACCTCCCCTCGTTCCAGGGGCTGCGCCGACGGCTGCCCTATCCGGGCAATGTCACCACGAGCGCCGACCGGGCTGCCGCTGCGATCGTCGACGGGCTCGTGCGCCGACGCAGCCGCGTGTACGTCCCGCGCGCCGTCGCCGTGGCCAACTGGGCCAAGGGGGCACTGAACTCGCCGCTGACCTGGCCCTGGGCTCGGCGTTTCGCGGCCCGCGCGGTTCCGTCCCTGGAACGGGAGGTCGAGGCATTGGGGAGGCATGACCAACTCACGCCGGGTACCAACAGCCCCACCGTGGAGACCAGGTCGCCCTAGCGTGGAGCGCAAGGGGCGGCACCCGGCCGCCCCCCCCTTCTCACAGGCCTTGGATGATGGATTCGTACAAGCGCGCGCCGGCCTCGTGCGAGGCCTCGGCACGTTCACGCCTGTCACCCAAGCCGACAGAGAAGTTCACACCCATCGGTAGAAGCACCTGCATCACCGCGTCGTCGAACTCGACGAAGTGCTCGGCCAGTTCAAGGGTGATGTAGCCGTGTACAAAGCTCCACAACTGAGCGGCTATGACCTCGGGTCGCTGCTGCCGGCCCCTGCCGGAGCGCACGAGCCGTTCGCACGCCGCGACGACATGGGCGTGGGCTTCTCGAAATCCCGGTGAGCGCCCACTCAGGCGAAGGTCCGCGTCCGACAGCGGCCGGTATGTCGCGCGAGTGGACAGGCCGAACATCAGGTCGTAGAGGTGAGGGTTCTCGTGGGCCATTCGACGACACGTCAAGGCCATGGCGAAGAGTTCCGCGATCGGATCCTCAGTCACCGGCACCTGGGCAAAAGCTCTACCGAGTTCCTTGAACCCATGGTCGGCAACGGCGCTCATCAGCTCAGGGATCCCGCCGAAGTGGCTGTAGACCACCATGGTCGACAGTCCGCTCGCGGAAGCCACCGTGCGCGCCTTGATGGCCGACGGCCCCTGCTCGGCCAGCAGACCGATGGCCGCCTGGACAAGTCGCTCCTGCGCGTCTCCGACCCTCGCCCGCCCTGCCATGTCTCGCCCGCCTCCACCGTTGACACATTGAAAATAACTTGGTTATCTAACTCTTCACGGCAATGTTACACATTGTGGGCGACATGTCGTCACGGACACGGCGTACGTCTCTGGACCCGTCGTCACGCGCTGCCCAGTCTCATGCCGCCTGCGCGGACACAACCCCCGGGGCGAACACGACCCCATCACTGCCACACGCGGCCGCAACTGTCCCACGCACTTTCCCACCCCTCCATGAACTCAGCACGGGAGCAGACTTCATGCCGTACACAGACAAGGGCCATCTCAAGATCGAGGACCGGGGAGCCGTCCTGGTCGTCCGTGTCGACGGTGGCCCGCACCAGGAGTTCGGCCTCGACATCTCCACCCAGCTGGACAAACTGGTGGACCGGGCCGACCGCGATCCGAACATTCGTGCCGTCGTCTTCACCGGGGCGCATCCCGAACGGTTCGTCAGCCATGCCGCGGTCCGATGGCTTCAAGAAGAGGGCGCAGCCAGCCCTACCGTCGGCCGCCGCGGAGCCGCCGCCGTCGTGCGCATGGCAAAGCACGTGGACCGATCTCGTCTCCTGGGCACCTTGATGCGCAAGACTCCGATGCGAGGTGCCCTCCAACTGGAGCGCCTGCACACGACGTTCCTCCGGATGAACCGCAGCGGTGTCCTCTTCGTCGCTGCCCTCAACGGTTCGGCTCTCGGCCTCGGCGCGGAGTTCGCCTGGGCCTGCGATCTGCGGGTCATGGCTGACGGAGACTTCTTCATCGGCCAGCCAGAAGTCCTCCTCGGCATCATTCCCGGCGGAGGCGGCACCCAGCGGTTGACTCGCCTGATCGGTACCCACCGGTCCTTGGCAGCGATCCTCGAAGGCAAGCCCTTCACACCTGCGGAGGCTCTCGCCAATGGAGCGGTCGACCAGGTCGTTCCGCAGGACCAGGTGGTCACACAGGCGATAGAACTCGCTGAACGCCTCGGCAAGCGATCGAAGGGATCGGTCGCGGCTGCCAAGAGGTCGGTGTACTTCGGCGGCTCCATGTCACTGGAGGACGGTCTGCACGTCGAACGCGCCGAGTTCTTCACCAGGGTGATGTCGCAGGAAGGTCAGGAATTGATGCTCGGCTACCTGAATGCGACAGACGTGATCGGCGAACTCCCGCTCTACAGGCCTGACACCTACACGCAGGCACTCGCCTCGGGCAGCGTGCCCCGGCGCCGCTCGACGAATGAACGGTGACTCGACATGACAGCACCACAGCCCTTCATCCGGCACAACGTCACCTTCCCCTCCGGCGACAGTACCTGCGCCGGCTGGCTCTACCTGCCCACGGGTGTCACCTCCCCGCCCGTCGTCGTTCTCGGACACGGCCTGGGCGCCACCCGCGAGATGCGCCTCGACGCCTTCGCCGAGCGTTTCGCACAGGCCGGCATCGCCTCCCTTGCCTTCACGTACCGACACTTCGGGGACAGCGGCGGCCACCCTCGCCAGCTCCTGTCGATCAAGCGCCAGCTGGCCGACTGGGACTCCGCCCTCGCCTACGTCAAGACACGCCATGATGTCGACCGCGCACGCGTCGCGGTGTGGGGCAGCTCCTTCGGCGGCGGCCACGCCATCACGGTGGCCTCTCGACATCCGGAACTACGCGCGGCCGTGGCCCAGTGCCCGTTCACCGACGGTCTCGCCTCCGCGCTCGCGCTCGGCCCGGTCGCCTCGCTCAGAATGACCCCCGTACTTGCCCGGGATCTGACAGCCAGAGTGCGTGGTAAGGCACCCGCGATGGTTCCCATCGCCGCCGCCCCTGGCTCCCCGGCCCTCATGAACGCTCCGGACGCCCTCCCCGGATACCAGGCACTGCAGCCTGCCGGGACAACGTTCCGCAACGAAGTGGCGGCACGGGTCATTCCGACCATCGCCGGTTACCGGCCCGGGCGTGCGGCAAGGAAGGTCGCCATGCCCATCCTCTTCTGCGTCAGCAACACCGATTCGGTCACGCCTCCCGCCCAGACCCTCCGGTACGCCCGGACCGCGCCCCGGGGAGAGATCAAGAGATACGACGCCGGTCACTTCGACTTCTATACCGGCGAGACGTTCGAGGCGCTGGTCCGCGACCAGATCGAGTTCCTCTCCCGCCAGTTGGACCCGGCACCTGCCGTGTCGACGACTTGACCGGATCGCATCACACCGAGACAGGTACGTTCGCCATGAATTTCGCTTCTCTGCCCGACCGCCGAGCCGAGCTCGACCCCCAGGGGGCCGCGGTATCGGACGGGCGGCAGTCCCTCACCAACGCCCAACTGCTGAGCGGGGTCCTCCGGACGGCGCGCCAGCTCCACGATCTCGGAATCGGTCCCGGTGACGTCGTCGCCCTCAAGCTGACGAACCGCGTCGAGTTCGTCCTTCTGCTGTTCGCCGCCTGGCGGCTCGGCGCCACCATCACACCGGTCAACCCGAGCATGACCGATGTCGAAGTGGTCCGGCAGCTCAAGGACTCCGGTGCGCGCCTGCTCGTGGTCGAGGACGGTTCGGAAACCACGGCAGGCCTGGCCACACTCACCGTCGGTGAACTGAGCGAACATCAGGCGCCGGAGTGGGATCAGGCACCGCGTCTGGACTCGTCCGCGCTGGCTCTCCTCATCTACACCAGCGGCACGACCGGGGTACCCAAGGGCGTGATGC
Source organism: Streptomyces sp. NPDC001530 (assembly GCF_042894545.1). Classification (NCBI taxonomy): domain Bacteria; kingdom Bacillati; phylum Actinomycetota; class Actinomycetes; order Kitasatosporales; family Streptomycetaceae; genus Streptomyces; species Streptomyces sp. NPDC001530. The sequence goes on along the minus strand of NZ_JBIAVS010000008.1, from coordinate 245,953 downwards.
TCGACCACGCCAACATCGACGCCATGGTGGAGATGGGACGCCAGGCTCTCGAGCTGGGGCCGAGCGACCGCTGCCTGCTGATCCTGCCGCTCTTCCACGTGAACGGCATCGTGGTCAGCATCCTGACGCCGCTTCTGGCCGGCGCCAGTGTCGTCATCGCGGGCCGCAGGTTCGACCCCCACCACTTCTTCGACCTCGTCGAACAGGAGCGCCCCACCTTCTTCAGCGCCGTCCCGACGATCTACAGCATGCTCGCAGCACTCCCTGACGACGTTCGGCCCGACACATCGTCGGTGAGGTTCGCGGTCTGCGGCGCCGCACCTGCCTCCGCCGAGTTGCTGACCCGGTTCGAGGCCCGGTACGGGTTTCCCCTCGTCGAGGGGTACGGGCTCTCCGAAGGAACCTGCGGCTCCACCATCAACCCCGTCGCGGGACCCCGTCGCGCAGGAACCGTGGGGCTTCCCTTCCCCGGCCAGGAGATCCGGATCCTCGACGCCGACGGTACCGAGGCGGCGCCGGGCACGGACGGCGAGGTCGTCCTGAGGGGCCCCAACATCATGCGCGGCTATCTCGGCCGTCCGGACGACACGGCCCGGGTCGTCGTCGACGGCTGGTTGCACACGGGCGACGTGGGCCACCTCGACGCCGAGGGCTATCTGACCCTGGTCGGACGCTCGAAAGACATGATCATCCGTGGTGGGGAGAACATCTACCCCAAGGAGATCGAGGACGTGCTCGCGAGCGACCCGTCGGTCCTCGAGGCCGCAGTGATCGGCGTACCCGACGAGAAGTGGGGCGAGGTGGTGGTCGCCTACGTTCAACCCCGGCCTGGTTCGACCGTCGACCCGGCGGCGCTCAATGCGCTTTGCGCGCGCAGCCTGACCGGCTTCAAGCGCCCGGCCTCATACGTCGTGGTGGAAGCCATCCCGAAGAACGCGGTCGGCAAGATCGACAACGGCTCCTTGCGGGCAGGCCACACTGCCGTCCTTGCAGGGTCCTGATCAGCGCAGTTGGGGTTATGGTCCGCACCTGTCCGACCGCATCGGCGGCGCTCCCGTTGTCACAGTCGGCATGGCCCTGAACACAGTGGGCCTGGGGCTCTGGGCGCTGGCCGTCGAGCCGCAGGTGTCGTACACCTCGCTTCTGCCGGCGCTGATCGTCTGCGGAATCGGCATGGGTATGTTCTTCGCTCCCAGCGCGTACCTCGTCATGGGCACGGTCCGCCCGGAGGAGCAGGGCATAGCCCCCGGTGCCAACAACGCGATCCGCGAGGTCGGCGGTGCCATAGGCGTCGCATCGCTGGCGGCGGTGTTCTCCGCGCAGGGCGGCTACGAATCGGCCTCACTGGTCGTGGACGGGCTGGTGCCGGCGCTCTGGGTCGGTGCCGGTGCGGTCGGCCCGGCGGCGGCCCTGGCTCTCCTGATGCCCCGGCGGCACGGGGCTGACGGCCCAGCTGCCGGCCTTGCCACGGAAGACGCTCCGGCCGGCGCATCGGTCGCAATCTGAGCTCCACGCCGGGGGGTGGCCCAGCCTGTTGCAGCTGGGCCACCCCCCGGCGCTCCCGTCCTTCACGCTTCAAGCTCATTCGCCGCGCGCGGGGGCATCGCACCGTGGTCGAAGCCCCTCCGACGACTTGCCCATGCGGCCAGTGCGCACCCTCCGGAGGGACGCAATGTCCGTCACCGCGACGGCGTCAGCGGTTCGTCTCTCCGGCCAGGAACGGGCGCAAGTGCGCCAACAGCGCCTCCGGCTGCTCTTCCGGGATGAAGTGACCGCATTCCGGGATCTCGGCACCCGTGACGTCATCCGCGTAGTCGCGCCAGATCTCCAGCGTCGGCAAGCGGGCCGGCAGCCCCGCGGCACCCCACAAGGCCAGCATCGGCATGGCGAGGCGGCGCTCCGCGGACGCGTCGATGTCGTCCAGCGCAATGTCCTGCTCCATGGCCCGGTAATCGTCGAAACTCGCGCGCATGGCACCCGGACGGGAGAAGGCGCGGACGTACCCGTCGACTGCATCGGGTGTCAGTCCGTGGCGGTTGTAGGTCCACCGCTCGAAGAAGTACTCGAGATACCCCCGCATGTCATGCCCCACCAGCCGCTCGGGCAGATCGGGCTGCATCTGGAACAGCCAGTGCCAGTACCCGGAGGCAAGCGAGGCGTCCAGGCGGCGGAACATCTCCCGGGTGGGCACGATGTCGAGCACGGCCAGCCGTTCCACCTGCTCCGGGCGGTCCAGCGCCCAGCGGTGCCCCACCCGCGCGCCGCGGTCGTGCCCCACGACCGCGGCCTTCTCGAAGCCGAGGACTTCGACGAGGCCGGCGATGTCGGCGGCCATCCGCCGTTTGTCGTAGCCGGTGGTGGGTTTGTCGCTCAGGCCGTAGCCGCGCAGGTCGGGTGCCACGACGGTGTGGTCGGCAGCGAGATCCGCCAGCACCGGCCGCCAGCAGTCGGAGGTCTGCGGCCAGCCGTGGAGCAGGACGAGCAGAGGGCCGGAGCCCGCGCGGAGGTAGTGCAGACGGACCCCGTCCACCTGACTCACTCCGGTCGCCACTGTCGGCTGCCCCATGGATCCGCCTCCTTCGCACGCACTAACCCTCTTAGATGGTTAAGCTAACGTGCAGAATAGGGACGTGGCAACGGACGGTATGTGGATCTGGGACGGCGGGCGGGTCTGCCTGGACCTCGTCAACACCCTGCGCGACCGTTGGCGGACATCGCCGACGGAGACACTCCGGAGTTCAGGCGACCTGGTCCTCTGGCTTCACGAGGCCGGGCTGCTCGCACCGGACCCCCCGCACCCCGCCACTGCCGCCACCCTGGCGTCGGGCCGCCGACTGCGCGAGGTCGTCGACCGGGCCGTGCTGGCGGGCGCCGACGGCCGTCTGCCGGCAGCCGACGACATCATGATGCTCAACCGATCAGCAGCGGAGGCCCCGCGCCCCGCCCTGCAGATCACCGTCACGGACGGACGCCTGGAGCCTGCCGGCACCGCGAAGCTGGCCACCGACCCCGCGGTCGCCTTGGCGCTCGTCGCTCAGGATGCCGTCGATCTACTTCTGTCCGCCGAGATCCGGCGCGTACGCGTCTGCGGCGCGGACACCTGCGCCCTGCGCTTCTTGGACCGCTCCCCTGCCCACAACCGCCGCTGGTGCTCCATGGCGCGCTGCGGCAACCGCACCAAGGTCCGCCTCCACCAGGCCCGGGCCAGAGGGAGCGAGCACACCCCGAGAGGCTGAGGCCCTCCGCCCGGCACCCTCGTCTACAGCCAGCGACGTCGCGCCGATCGCCCGACGCAACCGCGTTCAGCTCACTCGGCGGCCTTCATGCGAAAAGCGGGCCCAGGAACGCTCTCGATGTCTTCCTCCCGCACGGAGTGGCCTTGTTCGCAGCGGACGTGGACGTTGACGTGCGCGCCGCACCCACGGTGCCGCGTCAGCACGGCCGGCCCCTCCGGATCGGCGCGATACCGGTCGCCCCACTGCAGGAGCCCCATCACGGCCGGCACGAGATCCATGCCCTTCGGGGTGATCACGTACTTCGGCCGGCTCCGCGCACCCGGCTCCTTGTAGGTCTCGGTGGCCAGGATCCCTTCCTCCACCAGCATCCGGAGTCGCGCCGCGAGCAGGTTGCGAGGACAGCCCAGGACGCGTTCGAAGTCACCGAAGCGGGACGAGCCGTACCAGACCTCGCGGAGGATCAGGATCGTCCACTTCTCCCCCACGACCTCAAGGGTCCGCGCGATCGAGCAGTTCGACATGTCCCGGTCGAGACGGGGGTCCATGCCGGAGTCCTGAAGAGCTTCGGTCCACACATCCATGGGGTGATACTAACCTCGCCTAAGTTTACTTTCCTATACCCAGCAAGTAGCGTCACAACTGGCACATCAACCCGGCCGCGCACGCGAAGCGGGGCCTCCCAGAAAGGCGGCCGGCATGAAGGCATTCGTCGTCGCGAAGTACGGCAAGAACGGCGCCCGCGCCGCACAGGTACCCGAGCCCACCGTCGGGGACCGCGACGTCCTGGTCAGAGTGAGCGCCGCCAGCATCAACCCGCTGGACAAGATGGTCCGCAACGGAGAGTTCAAGCAACTCCTGAAGTACAGGCTTCCGTTCACCCTCGGCCACGACGTGTCCGGCGTCGTGACGCGTGTCGGTTCCGCCGTACGCGGCTTCGAAGTGGGGGACGAGGTCTACGCCCGTCCCCGCGACCTGCGGATCGGCAGTTTCGCGGAGTTCATCGCGATCGACCAGAACGACGTCTCGCCCAAGCCGGCCTCACTCACCTTTGAAGAGGCAGCCGCAGTACCGCTGGTGGCCCTGGCCGCCTGGCAGATCCTCGTCGACCGCGCCCGCGTGCAGCCGGGCCAGAAGGTACTCATCCACGCCGGTGCCGGTGGCCTCGGATCGACGGTCATCCAGCTCGCCAAGCACCTCGGCGCCACAGTGGCGACGACGACTGGCACCGACACCGAGAAGCTGGTCAGGAGCCTCGGCGCCGACGTCGTCGTCGACTACACCAAGGAAGACTTCTCCAAGGTGCTGTCCGGCTACGACCTGGTGCTGGACTCCCTGGGCGGGACAAACCTCGAGAAGTCCCTGACGGTGCTGAGGCCCGGCGGTCTGGCCATCGGTGTCGTCGGCCCGCCGGACGCCGGGTTCGCCAAGCAGCTCGGCGCCCCCTCGTTCATGGGCCTGGTGATGAACACGCTCAGCCGCAAGGTCCGCAAGCAGGCCAAGGCGCTGGGCGTGCGCTACCAGTTCCTCTTCATGCAGGCCGACGGCTCCCAGCTGCGCAAGCTCAGCGCCCTCTACGACAGCGGGAAGCTCCGCCCGGTCGTCGACAGGACCTTCCCGTTCGACCAGACGCTCGAGGCGATGGCGTACGTCGAGCAGGGCCGCACCAAGGCCGGCAAGGTCGTGGTCTCGATGGTGCCCGACGGCGACTGAGATCAGGCCGGGCCGCTACGCCGCCCCGAGCCGTGGTCGATACCTCGCACCCGTTGCGCGTCAGGCTGGGTCACGGCTCCGAACCACCGCGCCTATGCGAGCCCGCCGAGGCGGAGAGACGGAGATTTCACCGCGCCAGGCGAAATCCCCTTACGGCTCGCGGTAATCGCCGCTCATGACGGACAGGGCCTGACAGGCTTGCATCGACCACGCACCGGCGCCGTGGACGGCTCCGCGTCCCTCCCGACCCCGCGGAATTACTCAGGACTGCAGCGTCCGTCCGTCGTGCGACGCGCGTTGCCAGTGGGGACTGCGGTCCTTGTCGACCAGGGCCGCACGGACGCCCTCCAGGAAGTCCGGCGTGCGGATGGTCGTGCGGGTGAGAGCGAGTTCGATGGCGAGGCATTCGCGCAACGTGTACTGCCTGCCCCGCGCGAGCAAGGCGTGAGTGATCTCCAGGCTCTGCGGCGAGGCCGCCTCCAGGGCGGCCAGCGCTGCTGCGGCCCAGGGGGCGTCGAGGTGGTGCAGGCGTTTCTCGATCTCGCCGAGGGTCGGCGCACCGAACGCCCAGTCCACGTCACCGCGTACGTCCGCCAGCCTGCTCTCCGCCACCGGGGAACGGCCAGCAAGACGGTTCAGGACGACGTCCACCGGGTCACCGGGGCTGTCGGCCAAAGCGTCCGCGACCGCGGCGAGCCGGTCGCTGGGGACGAAGTGTGTGGCCAGCCCCGTGTACAGGGCGTCGGCCGCGTCGAGCCGGTGCCCGGTCAGTCCCAGGTACATGCCGATCGCGCCGGGCAGCCTCGGCAGAAAGTAGCTGGCCCCGATGTCCGGGAAGAACCCGATCCCGGTCTCGGGCATCGCCAGCACCGCGCTCTCGGTGACGACGCGGAAGCCGCCGTGGACGGACAGCCCCAGACCGCCACCCATACAGAGGCCGTCGATGAGCGACACGATCGGGACGGGATACTCGGCGATCCGGGCGTTGAGCCGGTATTCGGAGGCGAAGAACCCTTCACTGGCCGCGGCATCCCCGGCAAGGCTGTGCTCTCGGATCGTGCGAATGTCTCCGCCGGCGCAGAACGCCTTCGTGCTGGTGCTGGCGAGCACCACAGCGGACAGGCGGGTGTGCTCCCGTGCGGCGAGTGCGCCGTCGATGGCGCCGACCATGCTCGTCGTCAGGGCGTTGAGCGCCTTGGGCCGGTTCAGCAGGATCCGGCCGACGCCTCGGTGCACGTCGGTGAGAACCTCGACCGCAGCGGTATCAGTCATGGCTCGTCATCTCGCACTCCGCGTGGACCTGACTGTCGTGGCCATCACGGTTCCTCACTCGCCGGGTGTCAGGCGTAGATCTGGGCGTAGAGATCCTGGATCTCGTCCGCGGTGGGTACGACGGGGTTGTTGGCCGGGGATCCGGACTCGAGCGCCTGCTCTGCCATGAGGGGCAACAGGCGGAACCACTCGTCCTTGTCGATGCCGTGGGCCCGAGGGGTGGGCACTTCAAGATCCTTGCACAGGTCACGGAGCGCCTCCACGAACCTCTCGGCGGCCATGGCGTCACTGTCGCCGTCGGTGGCGGCTCCGAGGGCGCGGGCGCAGTCGGCGTACCGGCTCTCGGCGGCGGGCACGGAGAACGCCGTCACCGCGGGGAAGAGCATCGCGTTCGACAGACCGTGGGCAACGTGGAAGTGAGCGCCGATAGGACGGCTCATGCCGTGCACGAGCGCCACGCTGGAGTTGGAGAAGGCGATGCCGGCCTGGGTCGCGGCGAGCATCATCGCCTCGCGAGCCTCGACGTCTCCGCCGTCGACGTAGACGCGGCGGAGGTGGCGGCCGATGGTCCGGATCGCGTTCAGGGCAAGGCCTTCGGAGAACGGATTGGCCCTGCGGCTCACGTACGCCTCGACGGCATGAGTGAGCGCGTCGACACCGGTGTCCGCGGTCAGCCGGGCCGGCATCGACAGGGTCAGTTCGAAGTCGACGACGGCGGCGACCGGCAGGAACGCCGGCCCCGGACAGAGCATCTTCTCGTCCGTCGCGCTGTCGGTGATGATGGTGAACTGGGTGGCCTCCGAGCCGCTGCCCGCAGTGGTCGGGACCGCGATCACCGGAAGCGCCGGGCCGAGGCTGGTGTGCGGGGCCTTGTAGTCCCGCATCCGGCCGCCCTGGACGCCCAGCAGACCGAGGGCCTTGGCAGTGTCCATCGGGCTGCCGCCGCCGAACCCGATCACCGAGTCCGCCCCGTGTTCCCGCAGCACGGCCAGGCCCGCCTCGAGCGAGTCGGTCGTCGGATCCGGGACGGTGCCGGCGAACAGGCACGGCTGTAGCCCGGCATCCCTCAGCGTCGACATCAGGCGTTCCGCCACACCCGTCCCGGCAAGGAACGCGTCCGTCACCAGCAAGGGGCGGTGCAGGCCCAACCCTGCAACGACGTCACCCAGCTCGCCGACGGCACCGCCGCCGACGCGCAGGATCCGCGGGAGGGAAAGGCTGGCAACCATGGCGGCCCTTTCGGCAAGAACAGCGGAGCATGTCGCGCCCGCTGCCCCGACTGTGCGGCCCCGCACCGTGTGCAAACAACCACCAATGGCGCACACCGACTGTGCAGAAACGCAGATACGGTGGGACTGTGCATCCCCACTCCCCGGACGAGAGCCCCGCTCCACGGCCGGCCGGCTCGCCTCGCTCCATCGATCCGCGCAGACTCCGCGCGGACGACCTGCGCTACCTGCTCGCGGTCTCCCGTACCGGACGCCTGGTGACAGCCGCCGACGCACTCGGGGTGGACCACACCACCGTGTCACGCCGTGTCGCCGCGCTGGAGAAGAGCATCGGCCTGCGCCTCATCGAACGCGGCCCGGACGGATGGACGCTGACGGAGATCGGAAGAGCCATCTCGGACAGCGCGCGCGTGATCGAGGAGGCCATCGACCGCGTCGTCGACACCGTGGAGGGCCAGGACTCGCCGTCCCTGCACGGCACGGTGCGCGTCAGCGCGCCCGACGGCTTCGGCACCGCCTTCGCCACGCCCGCCCTCGTACGGGTGCGCCGCCACCACCCCCAGCTCCAGGTCGAACTCATCACCGCGACACGGCAGCTCGCCCTGCGCCCGTCCGGTTTCGATCTCGCCGTAGTCATCGGCGTTCCCTCCAGCAGCCGCCTGGTGACCGAGCACCTCACCGACTACACGCTGGGGCTCTACGCCTGCGACGACTACCTGGCCAAATACGGCCGGCCGAAGTCGCTAGCGGAGCTGCGCGAGCACCCGCTCATCTTCTACATCGAGTCCATGCTGCAGGTCGGCGACCTCGACATCGAGCGCCACCTTCCCGGCATGACCCCCGCCTTCTCCTCGACGAACGTCTTCGCCCAACTCGAAGCCACCCGGCAGGGAGCCGGCATCGGCGTCCTTCCGGCCTTCCTGACCCAGCGGACGCAACTGCGCCGGCTACTCCCCGACGAGATCGACATCCGGCTCCCCATCACCCTGGCCGTCCGCCGGGAGACGGTGACACACGCCGCCGTGCGCGCCCTGTGGGCCGCGCTACGGCAAGAGGTCGCCGAACGGGCCGATGAACTGCTTCCGGAGTGAACGCCGGCGAGATGCAGGTGCGGTGGAATCCCGCCGATCGAACCACAGCCGCCGCCCGGTCGCGGCGGTCGGGATCAGAGCCATGGCGTAGCCGAAAACCATCCTGATGATCGCCTGGGACGGAGGGCGGCCGCGCTTCAGCGAGGCAGCAGGACGTCGACCTGCCCCCGGATGTCCTGCACGATCTCCTCGACACTCAAGGCGATGTTCACGCTCACCGCCATGCTGAGGAACATCACGGCGGACACGATGTGTGCCAGCGTCGCGGCGTCGCCCTCTGCGACCCGCTCGTCTCGGCGGAGCACGGCGGCGACGGCCTCCTCGGTCTGCGCGACGATGGCGAGTGCCGCACCGTGCCGGGGCTCCTCGGGGTCGCCGAAGACCATCTCTCGCAGGTAGGTACGTCCGTTGTCGATCTGGGTGCGATTGCACTCCACGATCGGCCGGACGATCGCCATCACCGCGTCCAGCACGCCGGGGACGGTCTCGGCGTCGGCCCGGCCCTGCTCGAGCGCTTCGATGTACTTGGCGTTCTGCACGAGCAGGAGGAGTTCGCCCTTGGTCTTGGCATAAAGGAACAGGGTCCCGGTGCCGATGTCGGCCTTGTCGGCGATCTGCTGGGTCGTGACCTCATCGACGCCGTGTTCGGCGAACAACTCCGTCGCGGCAGCGACGATGCGGTCGAATTTCTCCTGCTTGTTCCGCTCGCGCCGTCCGACCGGCCGGGGGGCGACAGACATGGCGGTGTCCTCCGGGAATAGATTATGACTGCAGTCAGTTATGACTACACTCGCTACCGCGTGGGCTCGAATATGGCTGTGCTCATTCTCCCACGACAGGGCGAGCAGTCATTGCTCCACCCGTGCAGAGCCACGCACCTCACATCCCCCTGGAACGAAGGAACACCCATGCCCTCCCTCGATGGAGCAGTCGTCCTCGTCACCGGCGCCAATGGCGGTATCGGCACCCACTTCGTCCACGACGCCCTGGCTCGCGGCGCCGCCAAGGTCTACGCCACCGCCCGTTCCCCCCGCGCCTGGGACGACGAACGCATCGTCCCCCTGACCCTTGACGTCACCGACCGCGCGTCGATCGACGCGGCCGTCGCCGCCGCGGCGGACGTCACCGTGCTCGTCAACAACGCGGGCGCCACCCCGCCGAGCGCGAGCCTGCTGGACGTCACCGAGGCGGACATCCGGGCGAACATGGAGACGAACTTCTTCGGACCAGTCCTTCTTGCCCGCGCCTTCGCACCGATCCTCGCCGCCAAGCAGGGGTCAATCCTCATCGACGTGCACTCCGTTGCCAGCTGGTACGCCTTCGGCGGCGCCTACAGCGCGTCCAAGGCCGCACTGTGGTCGGCCACCAACTCTCTGCGCATCGAGCTCGCACCCATGGGCGTCCACGTGACGGGTGTGCACATGGGCTACGTCGACACCGACATGGCCGCGCACGCCGAGGGACCCAAGATGCTGCCGACGCAGCTGGTGACGACGGTCTACGACGCGGTCGAGGCCGGCGAGTACGAGGTCCTGGCCGACGAGTTGACCCAGGGGGTCAAGGCGGCTCTGAGCGGCCCGGTCGAGGCGCTCTACCCGGACCTGCGCGGCACGAACGCCTGAACTTGTCCTTCGGTCCCGATGTGATCTCCTGACGTCGGGACCGCTTGATCCATGGGGTTCGAACGGTGTGCCGGCATCGCGGAGGCGTGCACCGTCGTATCGGCAGTCGGCCCAAGCAGCAGTCCGATCGATCAGCAGCCCGGCACCATCGGTGCAGTCGCCCAGCGACCGCCAAGGACACTTCCCCGACACCACCCGCAGCCCTGTCGGCGTACAAACCGCGCCACTGGGTGGTGAGCCCTGGACCACGGTACGGAAGACGTCGAACACCGCACCGCGTCCGCAGCAGCCCCGATCCGTCGGTCGTACTCGATGGTGACCGGGCTTCGCGCCATCGTTCCCCTCCCCCATCGGGCAGGCGTACGACGACCCAGATGGGACTCGCGACAAAGCGAGCACGGCCGCGGCATCTGCTGCGTACGTGCTCGCTTCCTGCCGGGTGTCAGCGTTGCTGGTTGGCGACGCCGATGTGGTGCCCGAGACGGTATTCGAAGTCGATGCCGGCCTGTTCGGCGAGGGCCTGCGTGCCTGCGGCCCGGGTGAGGAAACCGGGGAGGGTGAGGGAGTGGGCGAACTCGCCGTACGCGGCGACCAGGTCCGCGTCCGGGGGCAGGGATGCCCGGTTGATCTGGGCTTTGGCCGAGGCGAGTGAGGTGCGGTCGAAGGAGGCCAGCCGGGCGGCGACGGTGCCGACGAAGGCGTCGAGTTCGCTGTCGGGGAGGGCGCGGGTGACCCAGCCCCAGCGCTCGGCGGTGTCGGCGTCGTAGTCGTCGCTGGTGAGGATGGCTTCCAGGGCGCGGTCGCGTCCGATGGCCCGGGGGAGGCGTTCGGCGCCGCCACCGCCGGGCAGCAGTCCGCTGCCGACCTCGGGCTGTCCGAAGATCGCCTTCTCACGACTGGCGTAGCGCAGATCGAGGGCGAGGGCGAGCTCGTTCCCGCCACCGCGGGTGCGTCCCCGGATGGCCGCGATGGTGATGTAGGGCGCTTTGGAGAGTTCCAGGACCAGATTCGTCCATGCTGGCACTGCTTCCGGGTCCTCGGGGGCGGGGAAGTCGGCGGCGGCAGCCAGGTCGAAGTGGTTGTAGAAGAAGTCGGGGGTGGCGCTGTCGAACAGCACGACCTGGATGTCCGGGTCGGTGGCCAGTTCTTCGACGATCTCGATGAGGCGCAGGACGGTCTCGCCGGTGATGAGGTTGACGGGCGGGTTGGCGAAGGTGATCTTCGCGATCTGCGGTGAGGTGCGCTCGAAACGGATGGGGCTGTGCTCGCTCATGGCTGGCTCCGGATACGGATTCGGATGTGTGAGGGGTGTCAGACGGCTACGGGGGCGCGAGGAGGGCGGGGAAGCATGGCGCGGATGCATTGCTGAGCAGAGCCCGCGCCGCTCACTCCTCGTAGTGCGGGAGGATGTCGCCGTTCTTGACGTAGGTGAGGGCGGCGGTGACGTCGTAGGCGTGGATCGCGGAGACCTGCGGTGCCAGCCGGTTGGACAGGTCCTCGATCGCGTTGCCGGTGAAGAAGGCGTCCCGTGCTGCGGTGTCGGCGAACCCGAGGCTGACCGAGGCGTGGAAGTGCTGGTCGTGGGGGTTGTCGTGGGCGACGTCCGGGGTGTCCCAGAGCTTTTTCGTCCAGGGCAGGAACGTCTGCGTGCGCAGTTCCGTCAGCGCTCCGGTGCCGGCGAGCGCGGGGGCGAGCTGCTCGTTGACGAACTTCCGGAAGGCGCCGGAGCCGACCCCGTTTCTGCGGCGAAGATAGATCAGCGCGCGGGCACCGACCGTCTGTCCGGGGCCTGCGACGTCGTACCAGCGGGATGAGTTCGGCGGGCCGGCGTAGAGCAGGGTGCGGCGGAACACGTTGATCTCGTCGGCGTAGGCCAGCTTCGTCTGCTTGCGCCCTTTCAGGGGTGCAAGCACCGATTGGAAGGTGACTTCCGCGACGCCGTCGATCTTCCGGTCGGCGGGAATCGCGGTCTGGACCCCGTCGATGGCCGGCCACAGGCCCGGGTTGTGCTCGGCGAGGTGGATCTGCCGGTACTCGTCCAGGCCCGGGGTGGCGGAGATGATCCCCGAGTGCGGGCCCTTCCAGTGGTCCATGCCGGTCTGGCGGGGCTGGTCGGTGCGCACCCACAGCAGGATCGAGGAGGTGAGAGGCTTCTTCACTTCTGGGGGCGCAGCGACCGGTGACGTGCTCATGATGTTGCCCTTTTTTCCTGGTCAGGTGGTGGTCATCGGGCCAGGAACTCGACCGCTACGGGGGCGAACTCCTGGTGGTACTGGAAGATGCCGCCGTGCCCGGAGTCGGGGTAGATGATCAGCTCGCTGCCCTTGATGCGCCGGTGCAGGTCCTCCGACAGGACCGACGGCACCATGCGGTCGTTGTCGCCGTTGGCGATCAGGGTGGGCTGCGTGATCGACGACAGGTCGTCGGGGGCGGAGCGCCCCCACTTCTTGATCGCCTTCAGCTGCGTCTGGAACGCCTTGGTCTTGATGTCCACGTCGCGGTCGACGGTGCGCTCCTTGAGCCGGTTGACGAACGCGCGTGCGGCGGGCTTGCCGGTGGCATTGCGGTTGAAGAACAGGAACTCCTTGGGGTCCGAACGGGTCAACGTGGCACGCAGGATGTCCCAGTAGGTGACTCGGGCGACCTTGTCCATGTCCTTGCCGCCCTTGGGTCCGGTGCCGGTGAGGACCAGCTTGCGGACGAGCTCGGGGTGCTTCACCACCAGGGCCTGAGCAACCATGCCGCCGAGGGAGAAGGAGAAGACGTCGATCCTGTCGTACCCGAGCGCCTTGACGAAGGTGTAGGCGTCGTCGGCCATCGCCTCGACGCTGTCCGGCACCTGGCCGGTGGACGCCCCGACACCGCGGTTGTCGAAGGCGATGACGTGACGGCCCTTCGCGATGGGATCGATGATGCGGGGGTCCCAGTTGTCCAGGGTCGCGGCGAGGTGGACGAAGAAGAAGACGGGGATGCCGCCCTTCGGTCCCAGCTCGCGGTAGGCGTAGGTGACGCCGCCGGCGCTGACGGTGCGGGCCGGGGCCTTCGCGTAGGAGGTGATGACGGCTTCGTTCGGGGTGTCGGTGCTGCTCATGGCGGAATCTCCTCGTGCGTTTTGTGTCGCTGTGTGTTCTGTGTCGCCCGTCGCGGTTGCGGCGGGTCAGCTGTTGCCGATGACGGCCTTGCCGCGGATGCCGCCCTGGGACAGGGACTGCAGCGCCTGCGGGGTCTGGTCGAAGCCGGCCACCTTTCCCACGACCGGGCGCACCACGCCCTGGTCGATGAGGGTGGTGATCTGGCGGAGCTGGTCGCCGCTGGCGCGCATGAACAGGAACTCGTACGTCACGCCGAGCTTCTTGGCCTGCCTGCGGATCTTGCTGCTCAGGCCTGCGACCGCCAGGCGCATCAGCGGGTTCAGGCCGGCCTCGCGGGCGAACGCGGGGTCCGGGGGGCCGGTGATCCCGATGGCTTTGCCGCCGGGCTTGAGCACCCGCAGGGACTTCTCGAGGGTCTCCCCACCGATGCTGTCCAGCACCAGGTCGTAGCCGGTCAGGAGCTGTTCGAAGTCCTGGGTGCGGTAATCGATCACCGCGTCCGCGCCGAGCGCGCGCACGAAGTCCGCGTTGGAACCGCTGGTGGTCGTGGCGACGTGCGCACCGAGGTGCGCGGCGAGCTGGATCGCGATCGAACCGACCCCGCCGGCGCCGGCGTGGATGAGAACCTTCTGCCCGGGCTGCAGCTTCCCGCGCTCCACCAGCGCCTGCCACGCCGTGAGCGCCGCCAGCGGCAGCGAGCCAGCCTCTTCCATGCTGATCGATGCGGGCTTGAGCGCCAGGTCGCCCTCCGCTACGGCGATGCGTTCGGCGAACGTGCCGATGCGGTCCTGGTGGGGCCGGGCGTAGACCTCGTCTCCGGGCTTGAAGCCGCGAACCGCTGTCCCGACGCTGATGACGGTGCCCGCGACGTCGTTGCCCAGGATCAGCGGCAGCTTGTAGGGCAGGATCTGCTTGAACTCACCGGCGCGGATCTTCTCATCCAGCGGGTTCAGTCCGGCGGCCTCCACCCGGACGAGCACGTCGTGCTCCCCCACGGTGGGTTCGGGGACGTCCGCCTCCTGCAGCGGCTCCTTGTACTTGGTGACCACGAACGCTCTCATGGGGCGCCACTCCTAGAATTTGTCTTATTTATCCACGTTTGCGATTGGACCGGCCAACCCGGTATGGCATCCGGGGTCTCGCCCCGCCCGGCCAACCCGAGTACACTCAACTATGAGTCCACTCAGAAATATTGTCAAGGGAGGTCCCCATGGGAAGCGGTCACATGCCGATCGGGCGCCGCGAGCGGGCCAAACAGGCCAAGCGCGAGCGCATCATGACCGCAGCCCGCGAGCTGTTCGTCGAACACGGCGTCGACAAGGTCACGACGCAGCAGGTCGCCCGCCGGGCCGATGTCGCGATCGGGACGCTCTACCTGTACGCGTCCACCAAGGCCGAGTTGCTGATCATGGTGCAGAACGAGAAGTTCGCCGCCGCCGTCGATACCGGCCTCGCCGCCGCGAACACCGCCGTCGGACAGGGCGCGCTGGAGCGGGTCATCGCTCTCATCCGTCCCGTCGTGGAGTGCGTGAGGGAGCACATCGAGAACGGCCGCACATACCTGCACGAACTCGTCTTCGGCGACCCGGCCGAGCCCTACCGGCGAGCGGGTCTGGCCCTTGCCGGCCGCCTCGAGGACGGCATCACCGGCCTGCTCACCCGCGACGAGCACGTCGGCGCCGCCGACGCGGCGACGCTGGCACGGGTGATCACCGCGATCATCCACATCAGCACCACCGCCACCCTGTACCTGCACCGCAGCGACGATGCCGTCCTCGCCGACATCCGCGACCAGATCCACGCCACCCTGGCGCCCCACCACCGGACCGCATGACCGCTCGCTCCAGGCGCCACCCATCAAACCCCTGGAAAGGGGGCACTTCGTGAGCACGCATTACGGCGGCGTCGCCCTCGGCGCCGGAACAGCGGGTACGTCACCGCGATCCGCGCCGCGCAACTCGGCAAGACCACTCGGCTGCGGTCAGGCGTCCGGGCCTCCCGCCTCCGCCCCGTCGACGTTGCCGTGTGTCAGTGACGCAAGAATCTCCGCGCGGCAGACATCGAGGATTTCGTCCGCCAGTGGAGAACCGTCCGGGCATGCGCGCGACAACATGACCGCGCCGACCGAGTGGGCGAGCATGTCGATCACCATGGTGCGGGTCGCGCGCTGGTCCACATCCCCCGGCGTATCACTCTGAGCCTGAAGGGCCGTCAGCAGGTTCTCGATCCCGGCTGCGAACTCCGTTTTGATGTCCGCCGGCTGGCGTGCGGCGTCGCCACTGAGGGCCGCGATGGTGCAGCCGTCACCGCGCCCGTCGCGATGCTCCCGCGAGACGTAGCGCTCGACGAACTCGGCGGGGTCCAGGCCTTCCGCCCGTGCCGCGGTCTGCGAGAGCCCGCTTGCGGACGCTTCGGCCATCAGGTCGGCCTTGGAGCGGAAGTGCTTGTAGAACCCGCCATGCGTGAACCCGGCGGCTGCCATCAGTTCCGCCACACCGACACCGTCGTAGCCGCGCTCGCGGAACAGCCTGGCGGCTGTCGCGACGATGTGGGCACGGTTGCGCTCTGCCTGCGCCTTGGTGACCCGCACGATCGGCCGCCCTTCCTCAATTGACGCTCGGCGGTCAAGCGTACATAGATGTCGATCGACATCAAAGGTCTTGACTTTTTAAATTACGCCCGTAATCCTATTACTTACCCGTTCCAGAAAGGCCAGACCATGAGTGACACCCATGTGACCGCACCGACCCAGTACATCGAGGTCGACGGCGACCGCTTCGCCTACCGACGCTGGGGCAAGCCCTCCGGCGTCCCGATCTTCCTGCTCCAGCACTTCCGCGGAGGCATGGACAACTGGGATCCGCTGCTCACCGACGGCCTGGCCGAAGGCCGTGAGGTCATCCTGTTCAACGGGCGCGGCATCGCCTCGTCTTCCGGCACCCCGCGCAACCGGATGGAGGACATGGCCGACGACATCGCCGCCGTCATCCGGGCGTTGGGCCTGGAGCAGGTCGATCTGCTCGGCTTCTCACTCGGCGGCTACCAGGCGCAGGAGGTCACGCTGCGCCACCCCCAGCTGGTACGCAAGCTCCTCCTGCTCGGCACCGGCCTCCGCGGCGGGGACCCGACAAGTGACCCCCAGGTGCCTCAGTACGCGCTGAATCCGGTCCCCACCCTGGAGGACTTCCTCTTCCTGTTCTTCGGCCGCTCGGAAGCCGCGGTCGAAGCGGGCCGCGCCTTCTGGGAGCGCCGCCACCAGCGGGCCGACCAGGACACGCCGAGCTCGCCCGCAGTCGCGCAGGCACAGTTCGAAGCGGTTGTCGCCTACGCAGAACCGCTGCCGGGCGAGAATCCCTACGCCTTCCTGAACGCGATCACCCAGCCGACGCTGGTCCTCAACGGCGAGAACGACGTGATGATCGCCTCGATCAACTCCTGGCACCTCGCCCAGAACATCCCCAACGCTCAACTGCTGATCTACCCCGATGCCGGGCATGGAGCGCAGTTCCAGTACCCCGAGCGCTTCCTGAAGCACGCCATTCAGTTCCTCGAGGAGTAGCACCCGTGCAGTCGCTGATGCCTGGTGTGCAATGACGGCCCAGCTCAACGGGTCCCAGGACTGCGACAAGCGCGCCTTCTCATCCATGAAGTCATGTGCGCCTCCACGGTCGCGGACACAGGACAGTCCGGCGGTCGGATCGCCACCGATCCCGTCGGCCTGACCAGTTGCTCGGCAAGCCGACAGGCCTACCGGTACGGCCGGCCGAGGCAGGCAAGCCCGCGCGATGCAGGCAGGGCGCACTGGCGCCCTGGTGTCGCGCCCGCACCCACCGCCACGCGACCGCACCGAAGCCAAGTTGGACGCGGCGGCAGAAACCCCGGATCGCCGGCGCGGACGCCGCCCACAGGCGCGTCGCACGCACTCGCCCCACCGGCCCCGGGCGGTCCGGTCCACAGGTCGCGACCCGCCCGGCAGGCGCCCTGAAGGATCCATGCCCGATGCCCCGTCATGGGCCTCCGCGCATCCATCAGGTGACTCCGACTCATCTGAGTTTACTTTCATATACTCAGCCACTAGCGTCATGACCAGTACATCGACCCGCCCGCCGCGGGGGAACGCGGCACGGCACCCGCCCGACAAGGAGCAGCACCATGGCAGTAAGCCAAGAGGCACACGAGTTCGCGGAGTTCCTCGCGAGCGTGAGCGCGAAGTCGTCGACACCCGGTCTCGACCTGGCCGTCATCCGCGACATCGTGGACTCGAACCACAAGGCGTCGACCGAGCCGGAAGGCGTCACCTACGCCGAGGTGGACGCGGGCGGCGTCCCCGCCCTCTGGGCCATCCCCGAGGGCGCCGACCCCGACAAGGCACTGCTCCACTTCCACTTCGGCGGATCCGTCACCGCCTCCATGCACTCCGACCGCAAGGCCGCCGGCCACATCGCCAAGGCCGCCGGCGCCCGCTCCCTCGTCGTGGACTTCCGCCTGGCGCCCGAACACCCCTACCCCGCGCAGCTCGACGACGCCGAGACGGCCTACCGCTGGCTGCTCTCGCAGGGCTACGAGCCGCGGAACATCGGCAGCACGGGCCACTCGATCGGCGGCACCCTCGCGGTGCTGCTCCCGCTGCGCCTGCTCGCGCAGGGCGAGGCGACCCCGGGCGCGATCGTCAGCGTCTCACCCTGGACCGACCTCACCATCCAGAACGCGTCGGTGGACGAGAACGAGGACAACGACAAGATGCTCAGCAGGAACACCCTCGAACTCTTCCGAGCAGCCTGGCTCCAGGATCCCGGAGTGGACTTCGCCAACCCCGCGATCAGCCTCGTGAACGCCGATCTGACCGGCCTGCCGCCCACGGTCGTCCACTACGGCGAGTACGAGACCCTCGCCGACGACGGCGCCGAACTCGGCCGCCGCCTCGCGGACTTCAAGGTCACTTCCGAGGTCCACCCGCTGCCTGAGGGACAGCACTCGTTCGTCCTGGGCGCGGGGCGCGTACCCGAGGTGGACGAGGCGATCCAGCAGATGGGTCAGTGGCTCCGCAAGCACCTCGGCGCGTGAGCTCAAGCCGCACCTGGCGGAGAGGCCTGTCGGCCGGACCGCCGCACCACCGCGATGCCGGTGACCGGACCGCCGGTCGCCGGCATCCTGCTCGACCAGATCGGCCGGCATGCGGTACTTGTGTCCGACACGGTTCCGCACACAGCCACACCACCGTCCCTTGATGCCACAAAGGAGTGCGCGATGGGAACGTACGAGGATGTCTTCCGCGCCAGTACCGAGGACCCGGAGAGCTTCTGGCTGAAGGCGGCGGAGGGCATCGACTGGGATGTCACCCCACGACGCGCCCTGGACTCCTCGGGCGCCCCCTTCTACCGCTGGTTCCCCGACGGTCGGCTCAACGTCTGTTTCAACGCGCTCGACCGGCACGTCGAAGCCGGCCGCGGCGAACAGGCTGCCCTCATCTATGACTCACCGGTGACCGACACCCGGCGCACCTACACCTACGTGCAGTTGAGGGACGAGGTGGCGGCGTTCGCCGGGGCGCTCTCGCGGCTCGGTGTCGAGCACGGCGACCGTGTGGTGATCTACATGCCGATGGTCCCCGAGGCCGTTGTCGCGATGCTGGCCTGCGCACGTATCGGCGCGGTGCACTCGGTCGTCTTCGGCGGGTTCGCCCCGCGCGAACTCGCCCTGCGCATCGACGACGCGGCTCCGAAGGTGGTCGTCTCCGCCTCCTGCGGCATCGAGGGCAAGCGTGTCATCGCGTACAAACCCCTGCTCGACCGGGCGATCGAACTCGCGGCCCACAAGCCGGAGAAGAGCGTGATCCTGCAACGCCCGCAGGAGACGGCCGAATTGGGTCCCGACGATCTCGACTGGGGCGAGCTGGTAGCCGCCGCACCGCCCGCCGACTGCGTTCCCGTCGCCGCCACCGATCCCCTCTACATCCTCTACACGTCCGGAACGACCGGAAAGCCCAAGGGAGTCGTACGTGACTGCGGCGGCTACGCGGTCGCCCTCCACTGGTCGATGGGGTCCGTCTACGACGTGGGCCCGGGCGAGACGATGTTCACCGGCTCCGACGTCGGCTGGGTCGTCGGGCACTCGTACATCGTCTACGCACCGTTGCTCGTCGGAGCCACGACGGTCCTGTACGAGGGGAAGCCGGTCGGCACACCGGACGCGGGCCAGTTCTGGCGCGTCGCCGCCGAGTACCAGGTCAAGACCATGTTCACGGCGCCCACCGCGTTCCGGGCCATCCGCAAGGAGGACCCGAAGGGAACGCTCACCGCGGACTACGACCTGACCGGCCTGCGCCACCTCTTCCTCGCCGGTGAGCGCCTCGACCCCGAGACATATCACTGGGCGAGCGATCTGCTCGGCATCCCGGTCATCGATCACTGGTGGCAGACCGAGACCGGGTGGCCCATCGTCGCGAACCCGGTGGGCATCGAGGCGGCTCCCCTCAAGCCCGGGTCTCCCACCCGCCCGCTGCCCGGGTGGGACGTCCGTGTCCTCGACCCCTCGGGCAAACCGGTGCCCGCAGGCGTCGACGGCGCAATTGTCGTACGACTCCCCCTGCCGCCCGGCGCACTGCCCACGCTCTGGCAGGACGACGACCGCTACATTGCCTCCTATCTCTCCGCCTACGGCGGCTACTACCTCACCGGCGACAGCGGTCACATCGACGACGACGGCTACGTCTTCGTCATGGGCCGCACCGACGACGTCATCAACGTCGCCGGGCACCGTCTGTCCACCGGCAGCATGGAAGAGGCCCTGGCCGCCCACCCCGACGTCGCCGAATGCGCCGTCATCGGCGTCGCCGACGCCCTCAAGGGACAGGTACCGCGCGGTTTCGTCGTCCTCAAGGCCGGCGTCGACCGCGAACCGGGACAGGTCGAGTACGAACTCGTCCAGCTCGTGCGTGAACGCATCGGAGCCGTCGCCTCCCTCAAGGAGGTCGCGGTCGTGGCCGCCCTGCCCAAGACCCGTTCGGGAAAGATCCTGCGCAAGACGATGCGCGGCATCGCCGACGGGCACGACGAACCCATCCCCTCCACGGTGGACGACCCAGGCGTCATCGAGGCCCTGCGCCCTGTTCTCCGACGCCCTGGCCAAACCGCGTGAACGGCTGACCCGCAGCCCGGTCGACGACGGGCGAGCTTCCGGACCGTGCCGTGCGGCACACCAACTCGGAGGCCCCGCAGACTGCCGACTCCTGCTTGCAACTGCCCGCACACCCACATAGTATTACGATTGTAATTCCATAGATCGCGCCGACACAGCTCGGCCGACAGGGGTCATGACGGGTCCCCATCGGGCCCCAAGCAGGACGGCCCGGTCCTCCCGCTCGGCTGATCACACCTACTGCCGGCCCCCGCCCTCAGCGATCGACTACTCATCATCTGAGGAATCACCCATGCTCAACGCCCTGTGGAACCCGACCGTCGCCGGAGAGATCTCCCTGCCGCACCGGCTCGCCATGGCCCCCCTGACCCGAAGCCGGGCCACCCTCGACGGCGTGCCGACCGAGCTCAACGCCGAGTACTACGCTCAGCGCGCCTCGCACGCGCTCATCATCACCGAGGGCACCCAGCCCTCCGCCGACGGCCAGGGCTACCCCGTGACCCCGGGCATCTACACCGAGGAACACATCGCCGGCTGGCGCAAGGTCACCGACGCGGTACACGAGGCCGACGGACGCATCGTCATCCAGCTCATGCACGTCGGGCGCATCTCCCACCCGGACAACACCCCCCACCACCGGCAGCCGGTGGCACCCTCCGCGATCAAGCCGGCCGGACAGACGTTCACCCCGTCCGGGCTCCAGGAGATGCCGGTGCCGCGCGAGCTGTCGACAGCAGAAGTCGCTGCGACGGTCGACGACTTCCGGCGTGCCGCCGCGGCCGCCATCTCGGCCGGCGCCGACGGCGTCGAGATCCACGGGGCCAACGGCTACCTGGTCAACCAGTTCCTCTTCCCCAGCACCAACCAGCGCACCGACCAGTACGGGGGCTCCCTCGACAACCGCATCCGTTTCGCGGTGGAGGTCGCCACGGCCGTGGCCGACGAGATCGGCGCCGGCCGCACCGGCATCCGGATCTCTCCCGGCAACCCCTTCCAGATCAACGACCTCACGGAGAGCGATCCCCACGAGCTCTACCCGCACCTCCTGCGCGCCCTCGCTCCCCTCAACCTCGCCTACCTGCACATCGGCCACGGCGGCGACGAGGAACTCCTGCACACCCTCCGGAAGCTGTGGCCGACCACGCTGCTCCTCAACCGGGGCGGTGCCGATCTCTCCACCCGCGCCAAGGACATCGAAGACGGCCTGGCCGATGTGGTCACCGTCGGCACCATGGCACTCGCCAACCCCGACCTCGTCGAACGCGTACGCTCCGGCGCACCCCTGAACACCCCGGACCCCGCCACCTTCTACGGCGGCGGCGCGACCGGCTACACCGACTACCCCACCCTCCCCGCCTGACGAAAGACCGCGCGTCCGGGCGAAATCATCGCCCTCGCATGCCTGGAACAGGCCTACGCCGCACGGTGGTGACGCCCCGAGGAGCAGCGGGCCGTCACCACCGCGCCCGTAGGCATTTCCCTCGCACCTTCGAGAGGGAGACACACCGAAAAGAGCATGCGGTTGCTGGAACCATGGGCAAGAAGGAGGTCCGCCCGGGCTGCCAACTGCGCCTGGGCCAGGGCGGTTTGACAGCCCTTGCCGACAACGGCGCCGATGGCCCGCACCGTGCCCGTGTCATGGAAATGGACGTTGCCGATCCCGCGTGACGCGACCAAGGAGTCCGACGCTTCGACGACTTCCACCGCCACATCGGCCTGTCGGAGGCGTCCCCAGTGACCGTTTCCAGAAGTTGATCTCGGCCGGCATCCTGAAGGCCGTCCCACTGAGCCAGTGGGGCGAAGCATACGTACTCGGCCCCGAGGGTCCCGTCCGGAGAACCGGCACCCGAATGGCCTGCCGATCGTAATATTACGTACATCAGGTCATGGATTAGGCTTGACTGCGAGGCATCGGCCTTACGGAGCGAACGGAGGATTCTCGTGGTGCGCTACGCCAAGGAGCACAAGCAGGCGACACGGCAACGGATCATCGAGACGGCGGGCCACCGATTCAAGCAGGACGGCATCGACGGTTCGGGCGTCTCCACTCTGATGTCGGATGCCGGGCTCACCAACGGAGCCTTCTACGCCCACTTCGCATCCAAGGACGACCTCGTCGCCAACGTCGTGACCGACCAACTGCGCACACAGGTCGCGAGGTACGGCACTCTGCGGCCCGGCCGCCAGGGTCTCGAAGACCTGGTTCGCGACTACCTGTCGCCTGAGCAACGGGACCACCCCGGCGACGGATGCCCCTCCGCCGCGCTGCTCGACGAGATCAGCCGCTGCGGGGACGAGACGCGGCAGGCTTACACCGACGGCGCACGAGACATCGTGGACGAGATCGCCGCCCGCCTGACGCCTGCGAATCCGCAGTCCGCCCGGGGCAAGGCCATCGGGCTCTTCACCATGATGGTGGGCACGTTGCAGCTCTCCCGAGCCCTCTCCGACCAGAAGTTCTCAGACGAGGTCCTGGCGCAGGGGATCGAGAACGCCCTCTCCTTCATGCGCTGAGGGGAACCGTTCACGGCCTCGCACAACGCCGCCGAGGGCAACGGCCGCGAGGCTGGAAGCCGCCCGATGCGACGGTCACGGCCAGTGGAATCACGATCATCGCGGACGGCGGCCATCCAAGGGAAACGCCATCGCGCGCGCCACGAGGCTCGTCCCCGCGTCGACCACGCCCTCGCCCGGCCGACGGACGGGGGCGGCCGGGCGTCCACCAGGCCAACCCCCCGTCTCATACGGCGACCGCACTCGACGCCTACTACCGTTCGAGGAACTCGAGAGCCGTCTGCACGAACTGTCGGTGGAACTGGAAGATGCCGCCGTGACCGGCGTCGGGGTAGATCACCAACTCGCCGTTCGGCACCCGCCTCGCCAGGTCGGCCGAGTTCTGCGACGGAACCATCCTGTCGCTCTCACCGTTCGCGACGAGCACGGGCTGATGGATGACGGAGAGATCGTGGGGCTGCTCCAGCCCCCAGCGATGAATGGCCTTGAGCTGAGCACCGTACAACGTGAGCGAGATCGCCTTGCCCCTGTCGTGGGTACGTTCCTTTAACCGGGCCAGGAACTCCTTGCCGGCCCGACGCCCGCCCGCGGTGCGGGTGAAGAAGAGGAACTGCTTCGGGTCCTGAAGGGTGAGCAGCCCACGGACAGTGTCGAAGTGGGACAACCGGCTCACGTTCTTGATGCCCTCACCGCCGGCCGGGCCGGTACCCGTGAGGATCAGCTTGCGGACGAGCTGCGGTTCGGTCTGCGCGATCACCTGGGCGACCATGCCGCACATCGAGAAGCCATGGAGATCGACGTACTCGAGCCCGAGCGCCCGGATGAAGGTGACGGCATCCTTCGCCATCGCCTGAATGGTGCGCGGAGTCGTACCGGTAGAGGCGCCGACGCCCCTGTTGTCGAATGTGATGACCGAGTCCGTCCAGCACTCCGCAGACCTGACGGCCGCTACCGCAACGCCGGCCGGCCCGACCTCACCGTCAACGGCAAGAACGCCAACGACCAGGCACTCTCCGCCGCGCCGCCCAGCGACGTCGTCCGGCATTGGAAACGCCACCGGCAAGTCCCGCACGCTCAGCGTCAACACACCTACGGCTGGCACGTACGCCATGTCGGCCGAACGGATGTCCCTGGGCAAACGCGACGAACACACCGGCACCGCGTCCCGCGTGTCGTCACCCTTCCTGGCAGGGCCATCGTCGACACCGGCATGTCTACCTGCCCGACGGTTCCACGCTCCACGCCGCGGTGTCTCAGCGTGAGAGCCGGACAGCCCGGCACAAGCGACTGTCGGCCGCCCGCTTGGGCAAGATCCGGACCAGGTCCGGGCTAGCTGACTCAACGAGGAGCCACAGGCGCGCAATTGACCTGGTAGGCGGCCTGCCACGCTGGTACCACCAGCAGACGAAGAACCTGCCGGTGACCGCCTCCCGACCCTCGGGTTCGGCAGCCGCTGACGCGACCAGGCGCATGACGTCTGATCACGCTGTTGACCTGCAGCAACCGACCGAACGTGGCGGGAGGAAGGCTAATTCGACCCCGATTCGACCCCGCCCCCTCCCTTCGCGGCAACGACCAGCCCTGATCTGCAGCCATGCGAATTCTGCCGCTGTACCAGCCATACACAGCCAGGAAGTCACCACAAAGAAACCAAATCAGCCACTCTTCGCAATTCATCGAAGCTGCAGCGACACGAGTCGTAGGCGAAGAACAGAAGGCACGGCTGCACGTTCCACTCGGGTCGAACTCCGAGGCGTATCCAGACCAACCCTCTGACCAGGCCCTTTACATCGACCCTTCCGTGAGGCGGAAGCAGTGTTGCGCCCCCCTGACGCCCTTCCGGACGATGTCGCCATCACCCAACGACGGGAGCCGCAGCCATGCCGCACATGACGACCTTCGCCAGGAACCAGTGGTACGTCGCCGCCTACTCGCGCGAGGTGGGGCGCGAGCTGCTCGGCCGGACGATCCTTGGCGAGCCGCTCGTCTTCTACCGCACCGAGGACGACGGGACGGCCGTCGCCCTGTCCGATCGCTGTGTGCACCGCCGCTTCCCCCTCTCGGAGAGCCGGCTCGACGGCGAAAGGATCGTGTGCGGGTACCACGGGTTCACGTACGACACGTCGGGCGCCTGTGTGTACGTGCCCGGGCAGAAGCGCATACCGCGCACGGCGCGCGTCGCCTCGTACCCGGTCGTCGAGCAGGACTCGTTCGTCTGGGTCTGGATCGGCGACCCGGCCCTCGCCGACCCGGGGGCCATCCCGCGCGCCCGTCACATGGACTCGCCGGACTGGACCACGGTGTCCGGCATGGAGCCCATCGACGCCGACTACGGCCTCCTCGTCGACAACCTCCTCGACCTCTCCCACGAGACCTATCTGCACGGCGGCTACATCGGCACCCCCGAGGTCGCCGAGACGCCGATCACCACCGAGGTCGACGAGGGCGCGGGCATCGTGCGGGTCAGTCGGCACATGGACGACGCCGAGTGTCCGCCGTTCTACGCCCGCTCGACCGGCATCGAGGGCCGCATCACGCGCTGGCAGGACATCGAGTACCACGCGCCGTGCCTGTATCTGCTGCACAGCCGGATCGCACCGGTCGGTGTGCTGCCCGAGGCGGACGGCAGCGACCCGAACGCCTTCCACACCGAGATCACGTACGCGATCACGCCGTCCGCCGACGGCAAGGTGTACGACTTCTGGGCGGTCTCCCGGGACTTCGCCCGCGACGACGAGGAAGTCACCACGTTCCTGCGGGACTTCAACCACACGGTCGTGATGCAGGACGTCGACGCGCTCAACCTGCTGCAGAAGACGCTGGGCAGCGAGCGCTCCGGCTACCAGGAGCTGAGCATCAACATCGACGCCGGCGGTCTCGCCGCCCGCCGCATCCTCGCGCGTCTGGTCGAGGAGGGCGACAAGCCGATGGAGAAGGTTCAGTGACGAGCCCGACCGGCGAGATCTACCGCGTCGACTGGCTCCCGGGCACCGACGTCCTGCACGGCACCTGCCACTGCGGCGCCGAGCACACCGCCCAGGACCCGATCGAGATGTGGGAGTGGATGCTCGCCCATCCCGAAGGACACGAGCCGCAAGGACCCAGTTCATGACCTCCTACGAAGCCGAACTCGTCGTTGAGCGGCGGGAGTCCGTGGCCGACGGCGTGCTCGCCCTCACCCTGCGCCACCCGCTCGGCGAGGAGCTCCCGCCCTGGGAGCCGGGCGCCCACATCGACGTGGTGCTCGGGCCGGAGATGGAGCGCCAGTACTCGCTGTGCGGCTATCCGACGGACCGTCACACATGGCGGATCGCGGTGCTGCGCGAGCCGGACGGGCGCGGTGGATCCTCGTATGTGCACGCGCAGTTGGGGCAGGGGGACAAGGTCAGGGTCCGCGGGCCGCGCAACCACTTCGCCCTCGAGCCGGCCCCTCGCTACCGCTTCATCGCGGGCGGCATCGGCATCACGCCGATCCTGCCGATGCTGGCCGCGGCGGAGGCGGCGGGCGCGGAGTGGACGCTGCTCTACGGCGGTCGGACCCGCAACTCCATGGCGTTCACGGAGGAGTTGAGCCGCTACGGGGACCGCGTGCGGGTCGCCCCCCAGGACGAGACGGGGCTGCTGGACCTGGCGTCCGTGCTCGCCGGGGTCCCCGAGGGCACGCTCGTCTACTGCTGCGGTCCCGGCCCCCTGCTGGACGCGGTGGAGGAGGCGTGCCCGGCCGGGCTGCTGCACATCGAGCGCTTCCAGCCGAAGGTCCAGGAGACCGGCCCGGACAGCGAGTTCGAGGTCGTCCTTGAGCGCACCGGCCGCACACTGACCGTCCCCGCCGGCGTCTCCGTCCTCGACACCGTGCGGGCCGCCGGCGTCGAGGTGCTCTACTCCTGCACCGAGGGCACCTGCGGGACCTGCGAGACAGATGTCCTGGAAGGGGCCCCGGACCACCGGGACTCGGTGCTCACGGACGAGGAGCGGGAGGCCGGCGAGACCATGCTCATCTGCGTGTCCCGGTGTCTGGGGAAGCGGCTCGTGCTGGACCTGTGAGCCGCAGGTCCAGCAGGTCCGCCTCGATGCGGGCCACGGTCGCCAGCAGGTGGGGCAGCAGATCGCGGCGCACGGACGCCACGGAGTTGCGGCTCGCGTGCACCGGAATGTTCACCGCCACCACCTCGCCGTCCCGGTCCCGCACCGGGGCGGCGACCGAGCGCAGCCCCTCCTCCAGCTCCTGGTCGACGATGGCGTACCCCTGGCGTCGTACGCGGCCTAGTTCCGCCTTCAACAGCTCGGCCGTCGAGGACGCACAGCGAGGACGGCTCCCCCACCCTGCCAGCGAGTTGCTCCAGATGCGGCTGGGCGATCTCCGCGAGCGTGAGGCCGGAGAGGTAGGCGTAGCCGAGTTCCAGCACGCGCGGGGTGAGCCGGATCACCATCCTGTTCGTGACCCATGACATCGACGAGGCCGTCTACCTGGGCGAGCGGGTGCTGATCCCCT
Source organism: Streptomyces sp. NPDC001530 (assembly GCF_042894545.1). Lineage (NCBI taxonomy): Bacteria > Bacillati > Actinomycetota > Actinomycetes > Kitasatosporales > Streptomycetaceae > Streptomyces > Streptomyces sp. NPDC001530. The sequence continues at coordinate 218,558 of NZ_JBIAVS010000008.1, read as the reverse complement.
CCGCCTCCCCCACCGTCGTAGAGGAGCAGTTGAAGGTCGATCTCCCTGACGAGCGGGACCAGTCGCACACACGGGTCGCCCCGCGCTTCGCCGAGCTGCGGACCCATGTGTACGAGCAGATCCAGGCGGCGAAGCGCGGGGCGCCCTCGGACCTCACGACAGATACGCCTCCACCTCGCTGAACTGGGCCGCCGGCCAGCCGGTGTTGGCGGTGACGTTCAGTCGCAGGTAGCGCAGGTTCGTGTCGCTCGGCAGGGTCACCGTCACCGTGTTCCCGGTCGCCGGGTCGAAGCGGTAGTCCTTCGAGGCCACGACCGTCGCGTACGACGAGCCGTCCGTGCTCCCCAGGACCGACAGGGTCTGCGTGCGCGCCTGCCAGACGGACGCGGGCGGCAGTTTCAGAACGAGTCGGCGCGCGGGCTGAGGTGAGCCGAGGTCGACCGTCCAGGACTGTGGGAAGGCGTTGTTGGTGGACTCCCAGTAGGTGTGCGCGTCGCCGTCGACCGCCTTGCCGGGCGTGTAGACGTCCTGCGAGCCGGTGGCGGTGGCCGGGCGGCCCTTGGCGAGGTTGCGGGCCGGATCGGGGTCGGGGTTCCCCGAGCCGGGCTGCGGCCAGGTCGAGCAGTCCGCCCAGGTGCTGTCCCAGCCGGAGTTGCCGCCGCCGTTCGTCAGCGTGAAGGTGCCGGAGCCGGTCGGGTACGGGCAGTTGTAGACGCCCGCCGCACCGACCCCGGTGGCCTGGACGTTGCTGAACTTGGCGGCGCCCTGCGATTCGGCCTGGACGACGACCGTGCCGACGTTGGTGACGGTGGCGCCGTCGACGGTGATGTTCTTCGTCGCGTAGCCGTGACCGCCGCCCGACACGAACTCGAAGGCGCTGTACGGGCTGTCGGTGATCGTCGTACCGGTGATGTTGACGGTCGCCTCGATGGCGTTGTCGTAGGAGTCGACGCGCAACGCGCCCATCGGGTGGTTCCAGTTGGGGTTCATCGCGCCCGCGCGGACGAGGGTGTTCCCGGAGACGGTGATGGTTCCGGAGAGCGGGTGGAAGGGGTCGAGGAACTTCTGGTTGGAGACGGCGATACCGCTGCCGAGGGCATTGGTGTCGGAGACCAGGTTGTTCTTCACGGCCAGGTCGGTGCCGCCGTAGATCGCGATGCCGTTGGCGAGGTTCGGCTGGGTGATCGTGTTGTTCTCGAAGCTGCTGTTGGTGTCCGGCGCGTAGAGCGACCACATGGCGAGCGCGTCGTCGCCGTTGTTGCGCAGGAAGTTGTTCCGGACGCGCACCCCGCGCGCGTTCCCGTTGAGGTTGAGGCCGTCGGCGGTGGTGTCGAGGATGCGGTTGTTCTCGACGACGAGGTTGTCGTTGTTGCCGGTCAGCCAGAGGCCGACCTTGAGGTGCTGGAGCCACATGCCGGTGACTGAACTCCCCGGCCCCAGTGAACCGTTGACGAAGTTGTCCGGGTTGGAGTCGACGCGCTCGGTGACCTCGCCGATGACCGCGAAGTCCTTGAGGCGCACGCCGCCCGACGAGCTGGTCTGGTCGATGAAGCGCGAGGTGTGCACGACGGAGTACCAGCTGCCCGCGCCCTGGAGCGTCACGTTCTGGACACCGTTGAGCGAGGAGGTGACGCGGTAGTCGCCCGGCGGGATCCACACGACTCCCCCTTGCGCGGCGGAGATCGCGTCCCGGAAGGCCTGCGTCGAATCGCCCTGGCCACTGGGGTCGGCGCCCTTGTCGGTGACGGACACCGACCCTGCGGGGCGGGCGGCGGACGCGGCGACCTGCTCGAAGTCGGCGACGTCGACGGTCACTTGGGCGTTCGTCGCCTGGAAGGCGACCTTGTCGCCCGCCTGTACGTCCTGGCCGAGCAACAGCCGGGCGTTGTCGAAGAAGTGGTGGGTCTTGGCGCCGGGGATCCAGGAGGTGTCGACGTACGAGTACGTGGAGGTGACGGTGAGCGTCTTCGCCAGCTTGGTGCCGTTGACGTACACGTCGAGGGTGCCCGACTGGCCGTCGGGGACGCTGTACGAGACGTTCGCGGCGTTGGCCGCGCGCGGCACGGTGAACTCGACGCGCTGGCCCGCGCTCAGCCGTACGGCCTGCCGCCCGGAGGCCTCCGAGGCGAGGGTGCCCTGGGTGTAGTCGGGGCCGATCTTCGTGCCCGTAGAGGTGGCGGACTCGGCCTCGACCGAGGTGAAGGGCAGGTCGGCGCCCACGGCCGTCACGGCGGAGTGGGCGGGGGTGGCGCTGAGCATGCCGGCGGCGAGGGCGACGGCGGCAGCGCACGCCAGTGGCATGCGCCTGACAGATCTGGAGCTGTGCATGTGCTGATCCCTTCGTGGTGGGGGTGCGGGGATAGCTTTGTGCGGAGGAAAGCTCTGGGTGGGATTCGCTCTGGGCGGGGCCGGCTCTGCGCGGAGATCGCTCTACGCGGAGTTGGCCCTGCGCGGAGATGGCTGAATGCGGTACGGCGGTCTCAGACGCGCAGCCAGACCGCCGTGTCCTGCGGGAGCAGCCCTTCGGCATCCAGGGGGCCACTGCTGAGGAGGAGTTGGGTGTGGGGCGGGAGCTCGACCGGGCGGCCGGCGAGATTGACGGCGCAGAGCAGACCGTCCGTGCGGGCGAAGGCGAGCACGCCGTCGGGTGCGGGGAGCCAGCTGAGCGGGCCGTCGCCGAAGCCCGGTTCGGTGCGGCGGATGCGGAGCGCCGCACGGTAAAGGCTGAGCATCGAGCCGGGGTCCTGGGCCTGGCGGTCGGCGGCGTACGCGGGCCAGTCGGCGGGCTGCGGCAGCCAGGGTTCGCCGCCGAATCCCGCGTACGGCGCGCCGGCGGCCCACGGCAGCGGAACTCGGCAGCCGTCGCGTCCCGGGTCGTTCCCGCCGGAGCGGAAGTGCATCGGGTCCTGGATGCTCCCCGGCGCCAACTCGACCTCGGGCAGGCCGAGTTCCTCGCCCTGATAGACGTAGACGGAGCCGGGCAGGGCGAGTGAGAGCAGGGCGGCGGCCCGTGCCCGCCGGGTGCCGAGGGCGAGGTCGGTCGGGGTGCCGAAGGCCTTGGTGGCGAAGTCGAAGCCGGTGTCCGCGCGGCCGTAGCGGGTGACCGTACGGGTCACGTCGTGATTGCACAGCACCCAGGTGGCGGGCGCGCCGACCGGTGCGTGCTCGGCGAGGGTCTCGTCGATCGACGTACGCAGCCGTCCGGCGTCCCAAGGGCAGGACAGGAAGGAGAAGTTGAAGGCGGTGTGCAGTTCGTCGGGGCGCAGGTAGCGGGCGAAGCGCTCGGTGTCGGGGAGCCAGACCTCGCCGACGAAGATGCCGTCGTAGGCGTCGGCGACCGCGCGCCAGGAGCGGTAGATGTCGTGGAGTTCGTCGCGGTCGACGTACGGGTGGGGGTCGCGGCCTTCGACGAAGTCGGGCAGGTCCGGGTCCTTGGCGAGCAGCGCGGCCGAATCGATGCGGACGCCCGCGACACCCCGCTCGAACCAGAAGCGCAGGACGTCCTCGTGCTCCTGGCGGACGGCCGGGTGCGCCCAGTTGAGGTCGGGCTGTTCGGGAGTGAACAGGTGGAGGTACCAGTCGCCGTCGGGGAGGCGGGTCCAGACCGGCTCGGCGGAGCCCGCGAACTGGGACGGCCAGTCGTTGGGCGGGAGGTCACCGTGCGCTCCGCGTCCGGGGCGGAAGTGGAAGAGCTCGCGCTCGGGGCCTCCGGCGAGGGCGGCCCGGAACCACGGGTGCTGGTCGGACACGTGGTTCGGCACGATGTCGACGAGGGTGCGGATGCCCAACTCCCGTGCCTCGGCGATGAGTTTCTCCGCCTCCGCGAGTGTCCCGAAGGCCGGGTCGATGGCGCGGTAGTCGGCGACGTCGTAGCCGCCGTCGGCCATGGGCGAGAGGTACCAGGGGTTGAACCACAGGGCGTCCACACCGAGTTCGGCGAGGTACGGGAGCTTGGCGCGGACGCCCGCGAGGTCGCCCGTGCCGTCGCCGTCGCCGTCCGCGAAGCTGCGGACGTACACCTGGTAGATGACGGCGGAGCGCCACCAGTCCTTCGGGGCATGGGTGGGCTGTCCCACGGTGCCTGCCTTTCTGTCGAGGGGGCGGCGCAAGCTCTGCTCTGTCGAGGGGGTGGCGTCGGCTCTGCAGAGCGGGCGGCGTCAGCCCTTCGTGCTGCCCGCGCTGATCCCGGCGATGATGTGCCGCTGGAACACCAGGAACATCACGACCATGGGAATGCTCGCGATCACCATCGCGGCGATGAGTACGGTCAGCGGGATGTTCTGGGACAGCTGGACGAGTGCCACGCTGATGGGCTGCTTGTCGGTGTCGGAGAAGACCATCAACGGCCAGAGGAAGTCCTGCCAGACGGCGACCAGGGCGAAGATCGACACGACACCGAGCACCGGCCGGGACATGGGCAGCACGATCGACCACAGCGTGCGCAGCCGACCGGCGCCGTCGATCTCGGCGGCCTCCAGGACGTCCCGCGGGATCTGGTCGAAGAAGCGCTTGAGGAGATAGAGATTGAAGGCGTTGGCCACGGCGGGCAGCCAGATGCCGAGCGGGTCGTTGAGCAAACTGGTGTGGATCAGCGGGAGATCGGCGACGGTCAGGTACTTCGGGACGACCAGCGCCTGCGCGGGGACCATCAGCGTGGCGAGGATGCCGCCGAGGATCAGCTTGCCGAAGGCGGGCTTCAGCTTGGAGAGGGCGTACGCGGCGGCGGTGCAGAACACGAGTTGCAGCAGCCAGGCGCCGGTGGCCTGCACCACGGTGTTCCACAGGTGGGTGGGCAGGTCCATCAGCTCCCATGCGTCGGTGTAGCCGGTGAGGTGCCATTTTTCCGGCACGAGGGACGGCGGGGTGCGCACCACCTCGTCCGGCGACTTCATGGCGCCGGTCACCATCCAGTAGACGGGGAAGAGGAAGGCGAGCGCGAAGAGCAGGACGACGCCGGTGAAGACGGTCCAGTAGAGGGCCTTGCCGCGGGGGCGGGCGAGCGCGAGCGGTGAGACCAGCGTGCGGGTGCTCATGCGTCCTCACCTCCGGAGCGGGTCAGCCGCAGATAGACCGCCGAGAAGGCGCTGAGCAGGACGAGCAGCATGACGCTCAAGGCACAGGCCCCGCCGAAGTCGTTGTAGAGGAAGGCGTACTTGTAGATCAGGTACAGGACGGTCACGGTCGCGTTCTCGGGGCCGCCACCCGTGATCACGAACGGCTCGGTGAAGACCTGCATGGTGGCGATGATCTGCAGCAGCATCAGCATGAGGATGATGAAGCGGGTCTGCGGGATCGTCACATGGCGGACGCGCTGCCAGATGGTCGCGCCGTCCAGCTCGGCCGCCTCGTACAGCTCGCCGGGGATGCTCTGCAGTGCGGCGAGGTAGATGAGGACGGTGCCGCCGAGATTGGCCCAGGTGGCGACGATGACCAGGCAGACGAGGGCGGTGTCGGCGCCGTTGGACCAGTTCGAGGTGGGCAGGTGCAGAAAGCGCAGCGCCTCGTTGGCGAGGCCCGCTCCGGGATCGTAGAACCACTTCCACAGCAGCGCGCTGACCACCGGCGGGATCATCACCGGCAGATAGACGACGACTCTGAAGAACGCCTTGGCGTGCCGGAGTTCATTGAGTACCAGCGCCATCACGAAGGGGACGGCGAAGCCGATGAGCAGGGCGAGGAGCGTGAAGGTGAGCGTGTTGCGCCAGGCGGCGGTGAACTCCGGGTCGTGGACGACGCGGGTGAAGTTGGCGGTGCCCACCCATGCGGCGCCGGAGCCGGGCGTGTACTTCTGGAAGGCGATCACGACCGCGCGGATCGCCGGGTACCAGGAGAACAGCGCGAAGCAGAGCAGGCCGCCGATCAGGAAGGCATACGCGCGGGACTGGTCGGCGAGCCGGCGCCGCCACCGGTTCCCCGCCTGGGGCGGCACCGGCACCGGCCGTACGGCGGTCGTCTCGACGGGTCGTGCCGCGGTCTTCGGCATCGGTGTCAGCCCCGGGCGAGGATGGAGTCGATCTTGCCGGAGGCGTCCTTGAGGAGCTGGTCGATGTCGGCGTCCTTCTTGGTCAGGACGGAGGAGACGGCGCCGTCGAGGACCGAGTAGATCTGCTGGGCCTGCGGCGGCTCGATCTTCATCTCCAGGCTCTGGTTGCCGTCGAGGAAGGCCTGGTAGTTCTCGACGGGGACATTGGCGTTGGCCTTCTTGACCTGCTGGTCCTTGGCGTCGGCGGCGCCGGTGAACAGGCGCGGCTCGGGCAGGCCGACGGGCGCGTCGTGCTGCTTGGCGCGGGCGTAGTCGCCGAGGAAGCCCTTGCCGGGCGTCAGGAACATGTGGTCGAGCCACTTGAGGCCGGCCCTGATCTGCGCCGGGGTGTCCTTCTTGTTGAACATGTAGCCGTCGCCGCCGATGAGCGTGCCCTTGCCGCCTGGCATCGGGGCCAGTGCGAGGTCCTTGTAGTTGCCGCCCTTCTCCTTCACCAGGATCGGGATGTTGTCGGGAGCGGAGAGGTACATGCCGAGCTTGCCGGAGCCCATCAGCTGCTGGACGTCGTTGATGACCAACAGCTGTTTGCTGCCCATGGAGTTGTCGCTCCAGCGCATGTCCTTGAGGTTCTGCAGGACGGCCTTGCCCTCGGGGGTGTCGACGGTGGCCTTCTTGCCGTCCTCGCTCACGACGTTCCCGCCCTGCGAGTAGAGCTCGGCGGTGAAGTGCCAACCCCCTTGGTTCTGGGCGCTGTAGTCGGCGTAGCCGACGGTGCCGCCGCCGAGCGCGGCTATCTTCTTGGCGTCCGCCCGCACCTCTTCCCAGGTCGTCGGGGGCTTGTCGGGGTCGAGGCCGGCCTTCTCGAAGAGCTTCTTGTTGTAGATGAGGCCCATCGAGTAGCCGGTGCGCGGGACGCCGTAGATCTTGCCGTCGACGGTGTAGATGTCGCGCAACTGCTGCTGGATGGTGCCGTAGCTCTTGAGCTCCTTGACGTAACGGGTGATGTCGGCGGCCTGGTTGACGTCGACGACGTGCCCCGCGTCGGTGAAGTACGTGTAGAAGACGTCCTCCATCTGACCGCCGGCGAGCTTGGCGTCGAACGTCTTGGGGTCCTGACATGGGAACGCGTCGTGTGCGACGACGTCGATGTCCGGGTTGGCCTTCTCGAACGCCTTGATGTCGGCCTCGAAGAACGAACGGTCGACCTTGGCGCTCTTGGGCGGCATGCAGTTGACGGTGATGCGGGTCTTGCCACCCGCGGATCCGTCATCGCTCGCGCCGCAGGCCGTGACGGCGCCGAGCGCGAGGGTGGAGACCATGAGCGTGGTGCGGGTGCGGCGGAACCCGGTGCTTCTCATCGGTGGACCCCTTTGGGCAGGAGCGGAGGCCCACGGCGGCGCGCCGCCGTGTTCTGGCGCCGCACACTCAAGCACCGCCGACATCTGTCCGCAAGATGTCGCGCGAATTCTGTAATTAATCGACAGCCCTGTGGATCTCAGTCACGCGGAGCTTGCGCCGTGGAACCACGCACCACCAACTCCGGCTCGAACAACAGCTCTTCCGGGGGTACGGAGCTGCCGCCGATCTGCGCGTTCAGCAGCTCCACCGCCGCCCTCCCCATGGCCTCGATGGGCTGACGGACGGTGGTCAGCGCAGGCTCCGTGCAGTTCATGAGGGCCGAGTCGTCGTAACCGACCACGGAGATCTGCGAGGGGACGCCGAGTCCCTTGCGGCGCGCGGCCCGTACGGCACCGAGCGCGAGGGGATCGCTGGCGCAGATGATGCCCGTGACCCCGCGGTCGATGAGCCGGGAGGCCGCCGCGTGGCCCCCCTCGATCGAGAACATGGCCCGCGCCACGTACGCGTCGGACAGCCCGGGGGCGACCGCCCGGGCCGCCGCCAGTTTGCGGCCCGAGGGGATGTGATCGGCCGGCCCGAGCACCAGTCCGATCCGCTCGTGTCCCAGCGAGGCGAGATGGCGCCACGCCTGCTCAACGGCCACCGCGTCGTCGCAGGACACACCCGGAAAGCCCAGGTGCTCGATGGCCGCGTTGACGAGTACCACCGGGATCTTGCGGTCCGCGAGCCGCCGGTAGTGGTCGTGCGGGGCGTCGGCCTGCGCGTACAGACCGCCCGCGAACACCACCCCGGAGACCTGCTGCTGGAGCAGCAGGTCCACATAGTCCGACTCGGAGACGCCGCCCTTGGTCTGCGTGCACAGCACCGGGGTGAGCCCGAGCTGCGCGAGCGCCCCGCCGATCACTTCGGCGAACGCCGGGAAGATCGGGTTCTGCAGCTCGGGCAGCACGAGGCCCACGAGACGCGCGCGTTCACCGCGCAGCTGCGTGGGCCGCTCGTAGCCGAGGACGTCGAGGGCGGAGAGCACCGACTGCCGGGTGGCCTCGGAGACTCCGGGCTTGCCGTTGAGCACCCGGCTGACCGTGGCCTCACTGACCCCGACCTTCTTCGCCACCTGAGCAAGTCGTCGCGTCATGCGCGCAAGAATAGCGCAAGAAATGCAAGCGGCTTGCGTAAAGGTGGAGCATCTCGCCGGCGCCGACTAGGGGGCCGCCCACAGGCCGCGGACATGCCCCAGGTGTCGGGTCATCACTTCGCGTACGGCGTCCTCGTCACGGGCGAGGAGCGCGTCGAGGAGTTCGAGGTGCTCCTCCGCGGAGGCCTCCAGGCGGCCCGCCTCCACGAGGGCGTTGAGCCCGTAGAGGCGGGAGCGCTTGCGCAGGTCGCCGACGACCTCGACCAGGTGCGCGTTGCCCGCGAGGGCGAGCAGGCCGAGGTGGAAGCGGATGTCCGCCTCGACGTAGGCGATGAGGTCGCCGGCCGCCGCCGCGGTCACGATCTCCCGGGCGGCCGGGCGCAGCGCCTCCAGGGAGACGGGATCCGCCGTGGTGGCCAGCTCGACCACGGTGGGGATCTCGATGAGCGAGCGGATGTGGGTGTACTCGTCGAGTTGCTTCTCGGAGACCGCGGTGACCCGGAAGCCCTTGTTCGGCACCGTGTCGACCAGGCCCTCCTTGGCGAGATCGAGCATGGCCTCACGCACCGGCGTGGCCGAGACACCGAAGCGGGCGGCGAGCGTCGGCGCCGAGTACACCTCGCCCGCACGCAGTTCGCCGGCGATCAGCGCGGCCCGCAGCGCGTCCGCGACGCGCTCGCGGTAGCTGCTCTTCTTCCCGCCCAGCGTGGGCAGGGAGGGAGCGGCTGAGGGTGCGCTGCTGCGCTGGGCGGCCATGGGGTGTCTCCTCGTACGGGCACATGCCACGTCGGGGGCATATGCAATGTCACGCGCTACCAGTATCCCCGGAAGGCCCTACAGAACGAATCCGGCCGGGAACGGATCGGAGGGGTCGAGCAGATACTGGGCGGTGCCGGTGATCCAGGCGCGGCCGGTGAAGCTGGGCAGCACGGCGGGGATGCCGGCGACCTCGGTCGTGCCGAGCAGACGGCCGGTGAACTGGGTCCCGATGAAGGACTCGTTCACGAACTCGGTGTGCAGCGGGAGTTCGCCCCGCGCATGCAGTTGTGCCATGCGCGCGCTGGTGCCCGTACCGCAGGGTGAGCGGTCGAACCAGCCGGGATGGATGGCCATCGCGTGCCGCGAGTGGCGGGCGGTGGCGCCGGGCGCGTACAGGTGGACGTGGTGGCAGCCGCGGATCGACGGGTCCTCGGGGTGGACGGGCTCGTCGGCGGCGTTGATGGCGTCCATCAGGGACAGGCCCGCCTTGAGGATGTCGTCCTTGCGGGAGCGGTCGAAGGGGAGCCCGAACTGCTCCAGCGGCAGGATGGCGTAGAAGTTGCCGCCGTATGCCAGGTCGTAGGTCACCGTCCGCCCGTCGGCGAGTGTGGCCTTGCGGTCGAGGCCGACGGAGAAGGACGGCACGTTCTTGAGCGTGACCGCCTTGGCGGCGCCGTCCTCGACCGCGACCTCGGCGACGACCAGGCCCGCCGGGGTGTCGAGCCGGATGGTGGTGACCGGCTCGACGACCTCGACCATGCCGGTTTCGACGAGCACGGTCGCCACGCCGATCGTGCCGTGCCCGCACATGGGCAGATAGCCGGACACCTCGATGTAGACGACGCCCCAGTCGCAGTCCGGGCGGGTGGGCGGCTGGAGGATGGCGCCGCTCATCGCCGCGTGGCCGCGCGGCTCGTTCATCAGGAGCTGCTTGATGTCGTCGCGGTGCTCACGGAAGTGAAGTCGCCGCTCGTTCATGGTCGCGCCCGGGATCGTGCCGATCCCGCCGGTGATCACCCGGGTGGGCATGCCCTCGGTGTGCGAGTCGACGGCGTGCAGGACGAGTGTGCTGCGCATGGGATCACTGACTCCTGATCGTCGAAGGTGGGTCAGGCGAGACCGGCGGCGACGGCCCGCTCCGTGGCCTCGCGGACGGCGGCCTCCTGCTCCGGCAGCAGCGGGACGCGCGGCGGGCGGACCGGACCGCCGTGCCGGCCGACGATGTCCATGGACAGTTTGATGGCCTGCACGAACTCGACCTTGGAGTCCCAGCGCAGCAGCGGGTGCAGCTGGCGGTACAGCTTGCCGGCGGTGTCGAGGTCGCCGTCGACGGCGGCGCGGTACAGCTCGACGCTCGCACGGGGCAGCGCGTTCGGGTAGCCGGCCACCCAGCCCTTGGCGCCCGCGACGGCAAGCTCCAGCAGGACGTCGTCGGCGCCGATCAACAGGTCGAGCGTCGGGGCGAGTTCGGCGAGCCGGTAGGCGCGGCGCACATCGCCGGAGAACTCCTTGACCGCGTGGATGTAGCCCGCGCCGTGCAGCTCGGCGAGCAGTTCGGGCACCAGGTCGACCTTGGTGTCGATCGGATTGTTGTACGCGACGATCGGGACGCCCGCCTTGGCGACCTCCTCGTAGTGGGCGAGGACGGAGCGTTCGTCGGCGCGGTAGGCGTTCGGCGGCAGCAGCATCACGGCCTGGCAGCCCGCGTCCTTGGCCTGCTCGGCCCAGCGGCGGGCCTCGGCGGAGCCGTAGGCGGCGACGCCGGGCATCACGCGCGCCCCGCCGATCGCGGCGACGGCCGTCTCGACGACCTTCGCGCGCTCCTCGGGCGTGAGCACCTGGTACTCACCGAGCGAGCCGTTCGGTACGACGCCGTCGCAGCCGTTCTCCACCAGCCAGGCGCAGTGTTCGGCGTACTTGTCGTGGTTCACGGAGAGGTCGTCGTTCAGCGGGAGCGCGGTGGCGACGAGGACTCCGCGCCAGGGGCGGTTCTCGATGGCGGTCATGAGCAGATCCCTCTCAATAGGGTGTGACATTTTATTGGCGGCGACGAGGCACTGGCGAGGTGCCGCGCCCCCGGAGTCAGTGGCCCTCGGGGCCGTGGTCTTCGGGGCAGTGGACGTCGGGGCCGTGGTCTTCGGGGCAGTGGTCTTCGGGCTCCCCAGTCCGGGCGAGCACGCCGAGCGGCACCGGGCGGGCCAACAGCCGCCGGGCCGACGTCTGTTCGCACCCGGCGAGACCCGCGACCGCGGGCTCGCACATCCGGCCCTGGCACCAGCCCATCCCGGCACGGGTGAGCAGCTTCACGGTGCGTACGTCACCCGCGCCGAGCTCGTCGACGGCCGCGCGGATCTCACCGCCGGTGACCTCCTCGCAGCGGCATACGACGGTGTCGTCGGTGACCTGCTCCGTCCAGTGCGCGGGCGGTGCGTACACGGTGTCGAGCGCGGCGAAGAACTCCCGCATTCTCGTACGGGACTTGGCGACCGTCGCCCACGCGCGCGGGTCGGGTGCCGTGCCGGTGAGCCGGGCGGCGACGGAGCGGCCGGCGATGTGGCCCTCGGCGAGCGACAGCGCGGAGCCGCCGATGCCGGTGGTCTCGCCCGCGGCCCAGACGCCGGGCACATCGGTGCGCTGCTCGTCGTCGACGGACACCTTCAGTCCGTCGATACGGCAGCCGAGCGACTCCGCGAGATCGGTGTGCGGCAGCATGCCGTGCCCGACGGCGAGCGTGTCGCAGGGGATGCGCCGCTCGGTGCCGGGCCTGACCCGCCCGTCGATGTCGAGCGCGGCGACGGTCACGGCGTCGAGCCGCTCCTGGCCGTGTGCCTCGACGACGGTGTGCCGGGGGATGAACGGGACGCGGTATCGCAGGAGTTGGGCCGCGTACTGGGCCCCTTCGGCGACCTTGCCGGGCTGGGCGGCCAGCGCGGCCGCCTTGCGCGCGAACGCCCTCGGGTCGGCGGACTCGACGAGCGCGGCGACCTCCACGCCCGCCGCGGCCAGCCCGGTCGCCACGGGCAGCAGCAACGGCCCGGTCCCGGCCACGACAGCGGTCCGCCCCGGCACGACGAGCCCGCCCTTGAGCATGGCCTGGGCCCCGCCCGCGGTCACGACACCGGGGAGGGTCCAGCCGGGGAAGGGCAGCACCTTCTCGTACCCGCCGGTGGCGAGGAGCACGGCGTCGGCGTGGACGGTGACGGGCTCCTCCTGGAGGGGGCCGAGGAGGGCGTGGACGGTGAAGCCGCCAGGGTGTGCTTGCGCCGCCGGTGTCGGCGCGCAGCGCTCGACCAGCCACACATGGTGGTCCGTCAGGTGCTCGACCCTGCCCGCCGCCATATGCCCGGCGAGCCCCTGCGCCAGTCGGTCCCAGGTGCGCCACTGGTGGTGAAGTGCCCGCGGGCGGCGCGCGCCGAGCCCGGGCGCGGGCTGGCGGTAGAACTGCCCGCCGGCCTCCGCCGCCGAGTCGATCAGTGTGACCCGGATGCCGCGTGCCGCGGCGGCGAGGGACGCGGCGAGCCCCGCCGGGCCCGCGCCGATCACCGCGAGGTGCGGTCGGTCAGTCATCGTGGCCCGTGCCTTCCTGCGTCCGGATCGTGTCGCCCGGCCGCACCGGCACCAGGCAGGCCCGTTGGTTGGGGCGGTCGTTGACGGTCACGAGGCAGTCGAAGCAGACGCCGATGCCGCAGAAGACGCCGCGCGGGCGGCCCGCGCCGCGGGTACTGCGCCAGGAGGTGACGCCCGCGGCCCACAGCGCGGCGGCGACGGTCTGGCCGGGCAGCGCCTCGATCTCACGGTCGTCGAGGGTGACGGTGAAGGCGGGTCCCGGCTCGGCCCGTACCAGTTCCAGGGGATTCACGCGGCCTCCTCGGGGAAGCGGTCGGGCCGGAACGGCGCGAGGTCGAGGTCGGGGGTCTTGTCGGTCAGGACCTGCGCGAGCAGATGCCCGGTACCGGTGGCGAGCCCGATGCCCGCGCCCTCGTGCCCGCAGGCGTGGAAGAGGCCGGGCACCCGGGGGTCGGGGCCGATCGCGGGGAGGTGGTCGGGCATGTACGGGCGGAAGCCCAGGTAGGTCCGCAGGGCCCGCACCTCGGCCAGGAACGGGAAGAGTCGCGTCGCACCCGCCGCGAGTGCCCGGACGACCGGCAGCGAGAACGACCGGTCGAAGCCGACCCGCTCCCGGCTCGCGCCGATCAGGATCGGCCCCGCGGCCGTCCCTTCGACGACAGGCGACGTCTGGAGCGCCGCCGAGTCGCTGGCCACGTCGGCGACATAGTCCGCGGCGTACACCTTGTGCCGGACCCTGCGCGGCAGCGGCTCGGTCACGAGGACGAACCCGCGGCGGGGCAGGACGGGGAGGGAGACACCGGCCAGTCCGGCCACCGCCGAGCCCCAGGTGCCGGCCGCGTTCACCACGGCGGGGGCATGGATGTCCCCCCGGTCGGTCCGCACGCCCAGCACCGACCCGCTCGCCGTGCGCAGCACCTCGGTCACGGTCCGCCCGGTCAGCAGCCGTGCCCCCGACGCCCGCACCAGATGGGCGGCGGCCAGGGCCGGCATCACCTGGGTGTCCTGCGGATAGTGCACGGCGCCCGCGAGCCCTGGCGCCAAGTGCGGTTCCAGGTCGTGGAGTCGGTCCGCCGCGACCGGCACGGCCGAGACTCCGGCCGCCCGCTGCCCGGCCGCGAAGGTCTCCAGCGCGGTCAGCCCTTCGGGCGTGGAGGCCACGACGACACCGCCCTTGGCCTCGTACTCGATCGCCGGTCCGAGCCCCGCCTCTCCCGCTAGGTCGGCCCACAGGCGCCCCGACAGCAGGGCGAGGTCGAGCTCGGGCCCTGGCTCCTTGTCGGAGACGAGCAGGTTTCCCTCGCCCGCGCCGGTCGTGCCGCCGGCCACCGGACCGCGGTCCACCACGGCGACGTCGAGGCCCGCCCGCACCGCGTACCAGGCGCAGGCAGCGCCCACCATTCCGGCCCCGACGACCACGACATCGCAGGTAAATGGCTTGCTCACATCAGTACTATGTCACATGCTTCTGTTCTGGGGAACAGTCGACGACACACACCGACGACACATTCAGACGACGCACACAGACGCATATAAGGGGTGCCTGACGTGGCCAAGGGTCGAAAGAACGGTCTGTACCGAGGAATCTCCGACGAGCTGTCCACCCTGATGCGCACGGGCTGGGCCGACACCGAACAGCGCGATCTGCCACCGACCGAGCAGGCGCCCCACGCGGCCCGCCGCCGCGCCGCGCTCTCCGCCCGCTTCCCGGGCGAGCGACTCGTCATCCCCTCCGGGAGCCTCAAGACCCGCTCGAACGACACCCACTACCCGTTCCGCCCGTACTCGGGCTACGTCCACCTGACGGGTGATCAAGCCCGGGACGGCGCCTTGGTGCTGGAGCCCCGCGCGGACGGCGGGCACGACGCGCACTGCTATCAGCTCCCTCGCGACAGCCGGGACAGCGACGAGTTCTGGACGGGCATGACGGCCGAACTGTGGATGGGCCGCCGCCGCTCCCTCGCCGAGTCCGAGCAGGTGCTCGGCCTGCCCTGCCGTGACATCCGCACGATCGCCGAGGACCTCAAGAACGCCGGCGTACCGACCCGAGTCGTACGCGGCCACGACCCCGTCATCGACGCGGCGCTCACCACGGACGAGGAGCGCGACGCCGAGTTCGAGGAGGCGGTGTCCGGGCTGCGGCTGGTGAAGGACGCCTGGGAGATCGGCGAGATGCGCCGGGCGGTCGACGCCACGGTCCGCGGATTCACCGATGTCGTACGGGAGTTGTCGCAGGCGGTCGCCACCTCGGAGCGCTGGATCGAGGGCACCTTCTTCCGCCGCGCCCGCGTCGAGGGCAACGACGTCGGCTACGGCTCCATCTGCGCGGCCGGCGAGCACGCCACGATCATGCACTGGCAGGACAACGACGGCCCGGTCCGCCCCGGCGAACTGCTCCTGCTCGACGCCGGCGTGGAGACCCGCACCCTCTACACCGCCGACGTCACCCGCACCCTCCCGATCAGCGGCACGTTCAGCCCGCTCCAGCGCCAGATCTACGACGCGGTGTACGAGGCCCAGGAGGCCGGCATGGCCGCGGTGAAGCCGGGCGCCCGTTACCGCGACTTCCACGAGGCCGCCCAGCGGTCGATGACCGAACGGCTCGTGGAGTGGGGCTTCATCGAGGGCCCGGCCGAGCGGGCGTACGAACTCGGTCTGCAGCGCCGCTTCACCATGGCCGGCACCGGGCACATGCTCGGGCTCGACGTCCACGACTGCGCCAGGGCCCGCAACGAGGAGTACGTCGACGGGGTCCTGGAGCCGGGCATGGTGCTCACCGTCGAGCCGGGCCTCTACTTCCAACCGGACGATCTGACCGTGCCGGAGGAATGGCGCGGCATCGGCGTGCGGATCGAGGACGACCTCCTCGTCACGGCGGACGGGTACGAGAACCTGTCGGCGGGGCTGCCGCGCTCCGCCGACGAAGTCGAGACGTGGATGCGGGAGTTCGCCGGGTAACCCCTGGGGGATGCCCGCCGCTCAGATCCTGCTCTCGGTCGCCGTGTCGGCGGACAGCCGCTGCGCCGCGTAGATCGGAATCACCGAGAGCAGGACGAGCACCGCCGCCACGACGTTCACGACCGGGGCCTGCTGGGGCCGTGTCATGTTGTTGAAGATCCAGATCGGCAGGGTCTCGATACCGGGCCCGGCCGTGAATGTCGTCACCACGATCTCGTCGAAGGAGAGCGCGAAGGCGAGGAGTCCGCCCGCCAGCAGCGCCGAGCGCACCAGCGGGAAGGTGACGTCGACGAAGGCCCGGAAGGTGTCCGCGCCCAGGTCCATCGCCGCTTCCTCGTACGAGCCGGACGTCCGGCGCAGCCGCGCGACGACGTTGTTGAAGACGACCACGATGCAGAAGGTGGCGTGGCCGACGATCACGGTGAACATGCCGAGGCCGACGCCGAGCGGCTCGAGCACGGTGCTGAAGGCCGAGTTGAGCGCGATACCGGTGACGATGCCGGGCAGCGCGATCGGCAGGACGACCACGAAGGAGATCGCGTCGCGGCCGAAGAAGCGGTGCCGGGCCACCGCGAAGGCGATCAGCGTGCCGAGCACCAGGGCGATGGCGGTGGCGCCGAGCCCCGCCTTGACCGAGACCCACAGGGCCGCGCGGGCGCCCTCGTTCTCCCAGGCGACCGACCACCAGTGGAAGGTGAGCCCCGGCGGCGGCCAGCTCGCGCTGCGGTCCGGGTTGAAGGAGTTGACCAGGACCAGCGCGAGCGGGACGTAGATGATCGCGAAGCCGAGCCCGGCGGCGACGCGCAGGGCGATGCGCGCGGAACGGGAGAGTTGCACTGCGGGCTCCTCAGAGGCTGCTCAGGGCGCCCGTGCGGCGCATCGCGAGCAGGTACAGCACGATGACGACGACGGGGACCGTGCCGAGCGCGGCGGCCATGGGCAGGTTCAGTTCGATGTTGGAGTAGACGAGGTTGCCGATGAGCTGGGTCTTGCCGCCCACGATCTGCACGGTGATGTAGTCGCCGAGGCTGAGCGAGAAGGTGAAGACCGAGCCCGCGGCCACCGAAGGCAGCACCATCGGCAGGACGACGGAGCGGAAGGTGCGTCCGGGGCGCCCGCCCAAGTCGGCCGACGCGTCCAGCAGGTTGGCGGGCAGCTGCTCCAGGGCCGTGTGGATCGGAAGGATCATGTACGGCAGCCAGAGGTACG
The DNA here is from genome assembly GCF_042894545.1 of Streptomyces sp. NPDC001530. Classification (NCBI taxonomy): domain Bacteria; kingdom Bacillati; phylum Actinomycetota; class Actinomycetes; order Kitasatosporales; family Streptomycetaceae; genus Streptomyces; species Streptomyces sp. NPDC001530. The sequence goes on along the minus strand of NZ_JBIAVS010000008.1, from coordinate 201,588 downwards.
TCAGCGCGATGATCGCCGCGGGCAGTCCGTACCCGGGTCCGCTCAGCCCGAACGGCTTCAACATCCAGTCGGTGAGCCCTCCCTGAGAGAGGATCAGCCGCCAGGCATACACCTTGACGAGGTAACTCGCCCACAGCGGAGTCAGGATGGCGACGACGAGCAGCGGGCGCCACTTGGGCCGGGCGATGCGGGCCGTGTAGAAGGCGACCGGGAAGGCGATCACCGCGCACAGGGCGGTGACCGCGAGTGCGACGCCGATGCTGCGCAGGATCACCTGCCGGAAGACCGGCGTCGTGAACAGCGCGTGGAAGTTGTCGGTCGACCAGACCTTCACCACCTCGGAGGTGAAGGAGTCGGTCGTCCAGAACGCCGAGACGAACAGCACGGCCAGCGAGCCGAGGTAGAGCACCGCCAGCCAGAGCAGCGGCGCGGTCAGCAGCAGGGACAGCCTGAGCCGCGGCCGGCGGTGCAGGGTCCCGGCGAGCCGCCGGACGGGGGAGCGTCCGGCGGCCTGCGCGGTGGAGGTCATCGGTGTGTCAGCCCTTGATCTCGGTCCAGGCCTGGACCCACTTGGCGTAGGGCACGCACTTGACGTCGGTGCGGCCGTCGAGGCACTGCTCGATGGGCGTGTTCCAGAACGCGATGTTCTTCCAGTAGCTCTCGTCGGTGGCGTGGAAGGTGTCGCAGAACGACTTGTCGCTGGTCTCGTCGCACGCCTTGGCGTTCGCCGGGGCCTCCCCGAAGTACTCGGCGACCTGGGCGTTCACCTTCGGCGAGATGATCCAGTCCATCCACTTGTAGGCGCAGTTCGGGTGCTTGGCCTTGGCGGAGATCATCCAGGTGTCCGACCAGCCGGTGGAACCCTCCTTGGGCACGAAGGCCTTCACCTTGGCGCCCTCGTCCGCGGCGAGGTTGGCGATGACCTGCCAGGTGGTGCCGACCACCGAGTCACCGCTCTTGAACGCGGAGATCTCCTTGAGGTAGTCGCTCCAGTACTCCCCCACGTTCGCGCTCTGCTTCTTCAGCAGGTCGACGGCCGCGTCGAACTGCTTCTGGTCCAGTGCGTAGGGGTCCTTGATCTTCAGCTCCGGCTTGGTCGCCTTGAGGTAGAGCGCCGCGTCGGCGATGTAGATCGGCGAGTCGTACGCCGTCACATGCCCCTTGTACGTCGAGGCGTCGTCGAAGACCGCGGACCAGGAGGTCGGGGCGGGCGTGACCTTCTGCGTGTTGTACATCAGCAGGTTGGCGCCGCGGCCGTGCGGAATGCCGTACATCTGGCCGTCGACGGAGTTCCAGGCCCCGTCCTTGAGGCCGCTGAAGACGTCCTTGTAGTTGGGTACGAGGTCGGTGTTGACCGGGGCCGCGTCGCCGGAGGCGATGAGGCGCAGGGAGGCGTCGCCCGACGCGGAGACAGCGTCGTACTGGCCGGTCTTCATCAGCTTGACCATCTCGTCGGAGCTGGCGGCGACCTTGGAGTTGACCTGACAGCCGGTCTGCTTCTCGAAGTCGCCGACCCAGTCGACCTTGGGGTCGTTGGAGCCGTCCTCGACATAGCCGGCCCAGGCGATGAGGTTCACCTGGCCCTCGGTCTTGCCGAGCTTCGACTGCGCCTTCAGGTCGGGCGGGTTGAGCCCGGTCGACGAGGAGGAGCCGCCCGAGTCGGACGATCCGCAGGCGGTGGCCGCGACGAGCACCGCGACCGCGGCGGCGGCTTGAAGGGTTCGGGTGAGGCGCACGACGGACTCCATACGTGATGGGGGACTGAGCGTGGGGGGGGTCAGCGGGGGTCGGGGACCTTGAAGGAGTGGCGGCGGTGCCACTGGAGGCGGACCCGGGTGCCGCGGTAGGCGGCGACGTCCTCCGAGGAGGTCTCCAGGTTCTGCTGGAGCGCGGTGAGGCGGCCGCCCGCGTCGAGGTCCACGAGGAAGCGGGTGGCGTCGCCCAGGTAGACGACCTCGGCGACGGTGCCGGTGGCGGTGGAGTGCTCGGGCTCGTCGGCTTCGGCGGACTCCTTGAGGACCCGGATCTTCTCGGGCCTGATGCTGTACGTGCCCGGGGCGCCGACGACCTGCCGTGCGGACTGGCCCTCGAGCAGGTTGGATGTGCCGACGAAGCCCGCGACGAAGGGCGTGGCCGGGCGTTCGTAGATCTCGGCCGGGGTGCCGACCTGTTCGATGCGGCCCTGGTTGAAGACGGCGATGCGGTCGCTCATCGTCAGGGCCTCCTCCTGGTCGTGGGTGACGAAGACGAAGGTGATGCCGACCTCGCGCTGGATCGCTTTCAGCTCTACCTGCATCTGCTCGCGCAGCTTGAGGTCGAGGGCACCGAGCGGCTCGTCGAGCAGCAGCACACGGGGGCGCCCGACCAGGGCGCGGGCAAGCGCGACCCGCTGGCGCTGGCCTCCGGAGAGCTGGCCGGGGCGCCGCTTGCCGAACCCTTCGAGGCGTACGTCGGCGAGCGCCTTGCGGGCCCGTACCAGCCGCTCGGCCTTGCCCACCTTGCGGACCTTGAGGCCGTAGGCGACGTTCTGCTCCACGGTCATGTGCGGGAACAGCGCGTAGTCCTGGAAGACGGTGTGCACGTCCCGCTCGAAGGGGGCGAGCCCCGTGACCTCCTGGCCCGCCAGCTCGATGCGGCCCGCGGTGGGGCTTTCGAAGCCGGCGATCATCCGCAGGACGGTCGTCTTGCCCGAGCCGGACGGGCCGAGCATCGAGAAGAACTCGCCGTCGGCTATGTCCAGATCGACTCCGGCCACGGCGGTCGTCTCACCGAACGCCTTCTGCAGGCCCTGGAGCCGGATCGCCATTGCCTCCATGGGCGGGGAACCTTTCTGGTGCGCTGAAACGTTGGAACGTTGCACGGAAAGATATGAAGTCATAGTTCAAAGCTCAAGACCCCCTTAGAGTAAAGGTTGAGTCAACGCACAAGGTGGTGGCCGTGAAGCAACACATGGGCGACGGTGTCCGAAGAGCCGTCTTCACCCCCGTGGACAACCGCGCCCGGGTCGAGACGGTCGTCCGCAGGCTCGGCGACGCCATCGAGCTCGGACTGCTCGCCGACGGGGAGCAGCTGCCCGGCGAGATGGAGCTGGCCGGGCAGCTCGGCGTGTCCACGGTCACCTTGCGCGAGGCACTCATGGCGCTGCGGCAGCAGGGGCTGGTCACCACGCGCAGGGGGCGCGGCGGCGGCAGCTTCGTGTCCCTGCCCGAGGTCCCCGGCGAGGAGCGACTGAAGGCCCGGCTGGCCGGCTGGAGCACCGAGGAACTGCGCGATTTGGGCGATCACTGGGCCGCCGTGTCGGGAGCGGCCGCGGGGCTGGCGGCGCAGCGCACGGAGCCGGGCGATCTCCAGCAGCTGCGCCGCACGCTGGAGGAGCTGGCGTCCGCCGAGGACGCCGCCGCGCGCAGCCGCCTCTACGGCCGGTTCCATGTCGAGCTCGCCGCGGCGGCGCAGTCCGCCCGGCTGACCCGCGAACAGGTCGCGCTCCAGACCGAGGTGGGCGCGCTGCTGTGTCTCGTGCTCGGGGACGACGAATATCGTGAAGAAGCCGCCGACCGTCACCGCTCCGTAATCTCCGCCGTGCAAGATGGGGCCCACGAATCGGCCAGAGCGCTGGCCGAGCGGTGCGTCCAGGAATCGACGGCGCGGCTCATCGCCCTGCGCCTCGCGATGCCGCGCGCCGTGTCCGGTCCCCGTGCGCTGGAGGGCACCCATGAGCAGGAGCCCCGGCTTGGCGGGCGCCGCGGCGACGCTTGACGCGACGCCGGAGGCGGCCGTCGCCGTCCAGGTCCGCTCCACCCTGGAGGCCGTGTTCGAGGCGGTCGCCGAGACCCGTGCCGATACGGCGGCCCTGCTCACCCGGGTCGCCGCGCGGGGCCGTCGCCCCGCGAGCGTGGATCTGGCCGCGCTGCGCCCGGGGCTGCATCTGCGGCTCGCCCGGCAGGAGTTGGTGTCGGGCGTCGGGTTCGTCGCGGCACCGGGCCTGCTCGGTGACGTGCCGGCGTGGCTGGAATGGTGGCAGCAGGGCTCCGACGGGGACGTACGACCGCTGCTGCTCGACCTCGATCCGCGGCACTCCGCCTACTCCGACTACACACACTGGGACTGGTTCGCCCTCCCCCGCGACACCGGGCAGCGCGCGGTCGCCGGGCCCTATGTCGACTACCTCTGCTCCGACGAGTACAGCCTGACGCTGTCCGCGCCGGTGCAGGTGGAGGGCCGGTTCGTGGGGGTCGCCGCGGCCGACGTGTATCTGCGGCACTTCGAGGCGGCGGTCGTCCCGCTGCTCCAACGGCTGCCGGGGGCCGCCCACTTGGTGAACGCGCGCGGACGGGTGGCCGCGTCCGCCGATCCCGCGCATCTGGCCGGATCGCTCACCAAGGGTCCGGACCTCGGGGCCGTCCTGGCGTCGGCGCGGACCGCGCGCCTCGACGGGATGCGACTCGTTCCGTGCGACGGCGTGCCGCTCGTGCTCGTGATGCTGGACGACTAACCTCTCGCGGGCGGCATAGCCGGGCGGGGCTCGGACCGACGTACGGCCGGGGCGGAATCAGGTTGCCGTACGACTGGGCGGGTTCGGACCGATGTACGACCGGACGGACTCAGACCGCCGTACGGCCGGGCGGGCTCAGAACGCCGTACGGCTTGAGGCGGTTCAGACCGCCCGTAGCTCCGCCGCCCCGTTGCGGGTCTTGCGCGCCTTGCGCGGGCCCGCCGTCGCGTGCCGCGCCTCGCGCAGGACCAGTGTCATCCGCGTATAGCCCATGTCCTGAAGGGTCCTCGGGGTGTCGTCGACGATCCGGCAGTCCGTGCTGCCCCAGCGCGGGTCGGGGTGCACCAACGGGCGTACGGCGCCGTCGTGCTCGACGGCGTCCGGGCCGACCGCGCGGATCCAGTGCGGCAGTCCGTGCCGGTAGGCGGCATCCATGATCGGGTCCTGGGCGATGTCCCGGCGGATCGACTGGAGTCCGCGGTCCTGCCCGTGCCGCTCCACGGCGGCCGCGAAGTGGGCCAGCATCGGCAGACACCAGCTCGACTCGTGCTCGCCGAGCACGGTGCTCGCATCCGGATGGAACAGGACGAACCGGAGGAAGTTGTCGCCGGGCATGGCCGTCGGATGCGGGGCGACGCCGCCGAAAAGTGTCTCGAACGCGGCGTTGGACAGAACGACGTCCCAGCGGTGGTCGAAGACGATGGAGGGGAACGGGACGGCCTCCAGGAGGACGGCGTAGTCCTGGAGATACGCCTGAGCCTCGAGGCTCTCGGGGACAGGTCGCGGCTGGGACCGCTGCCTTCCTGCCTGGTACGCCATCGGGAGGTCACCCCTCTTGCCTCTGCGGCCTTCACGCGGCGCCCCGATCCTGCTGCCCAGGCCGTAGCCGTGTCAACTATCGTGGCATTTGGCGCCTGTTGACGGCTGAATCTCGCCACAGTTGTGGCGAGACCTGGATGTGAGTTCGAGCGAGAGGCTAGTCTCCGGATGGTTCCTGACCTTCGTGAGAGCGATCTGAGAGAGACGTAGGAGATCTGTCGGTGACGGATGGCTTCGAAGTTCCGGGCGCCACGGCGACGGTTCTGCTGCAGGCCGTCGTGGCCCGGGTCACCGCACTCGCCGACCGGCTCGGTGTGGAGCACGCCGAGGTCTTCGACGTCAAGCGCCTGTCGGCCGAGTCCGGCGTCCCCGAACCGGTGGTGAAGGCCCTGCTCAGCGGCCGCCCCGCCGGGGAGCCCGATCTGCAGGCCCGTTTTCTGCAACGCCTGGACCTGCTGCGCCGCACCCGGCTCAAGCCCAACGGGCGGCGGTACACCCAGCAGGAGATCGCCGACGGCGCCGGCATGTCACGCCAGCAGGCCGGGGCGCTCATCAACGGCGACCGGCGGCCCACCATGGAGCACTGCGACGCCATTCAGCGCTTCTTCCGGGTGCACGCCGGGTTCCTCACGGCCGAGGACTCCGAGGCGCTCGTGGGCGCCCTGCAACGCTCCGAGCAGGAGCTCCTCCAGCGACTCGCCGACCGCGAGCGCGCGGCGGCCTCGGTCGCGGACGACCCGCTGGAGCGGCTGCTCCTGGACCACGGCGTCCGCGGAATCGCCTGGCGGGCCGCGCAGTTGCCCACCGACCAGCACCGGGACAAGGTCGCCGAGTGGCTGGACATGCTCTTGGAGAGCGTCAAACGGCCAGAGTCGTGAGCCGGGGGAGAACTGTGGGCATCGGAAAGGAAATGCGCCGCCTGTGCGGCGAGTTGGTCGCGGAGCTCTCGCTCCCGGCACCGGCGGAACCCGCCGCCCTGTACGCGGCGCTGTGCGACGCGATGAGCAGACGCCGCGGCCGTCCCGTCCAGTTCCGTACGGCCGCGTTCCCGCCCGGCACCGCCAGCGGGCTCTGGCTCGACATGGCCGAGCAGGACCTCGTCGTCATCGAGGAACGCACCGCGCCCGACCACCAGCTGGTGATCCTCGGCCATGAGCTGTGGCACATGAAGGCCGGGCACTGCAGCCACCATGTCGAGGGCGCCGCCGTCGCGGCCCGCTTACTCAGCGACAGCGCGGATCTGCAGGCGACCGTCCTGAAGGTGGCCGCCCGCACCCGCTTCGACCTCGCCGACGAGAAGGAGGCCGAGAGCTTCGGTCTGCTGCTCGCCAGCAAGTGCCGTACATGGCTGGCCGGTTCGTCGCTGCGCGGACCCGTGCAGCGCGACGGTCTGGCCGGCCGTATCGAGGCGTCGTTGGGCTATCGCGGACCGCAGGGCTGAAGGCCCCGAGGACATGGACGGATCCAGCTACTACTTCCCTGCCGCCGCCATGGGCGCCGCCATCGCCTTCAAGGGCCCCGCGCTGATCCGCGGCTGGCGCGACCCGCTGCTGCGCTCCGTGGGCGTCCTCCTGGCGCTCGCGGGCCTGGTGTTCCTCTTCGCGGCCCCGCCGACCATCGCCGCGGTCAACGAGGTCACCGGGATACCCAACTTCTCGGCGCCACTGGTCTATTGCCTACTGAGCGCCTTCAGCGCGTCCTGTCTGGTGCTGATCATCAACTGGCGCGGCGGGCCGCCCGAGGTGACCCGGCGGCTCACCCGCCGCTGGATCGCCGCGTACAGCGTGGTGGGCGTGGCGCTGATCGTGCTGTTCGCGCTCGGGGACGCCCCCGTGGAGCGGCTGCGGGACCTCGACACCTACTACGCCAACACGCCCTTCCTGCGCGAGATGATCGTGCTCTACCTCGCGTCGCTCACCGTCGCGGGCGTCGCGATGAACGTCATGTGCTGGCGCTGGGCGGTCCAGGTGCACGGCTGGCTGCGGGCCGGGCTGCTGATCATCGCGTTCGGCTCGCTGTGCAACATCCCTTACGCGGTCGCCAAGTTCATCGCCGTGGTCGCCCGCTGGAACGGCGGGAACCTGGACGGCCTGAGCACCAACGTGGCGCCCGTACTGGCCTCCGTCGGGGCCCAGATCACCGCCGTCGGCTTCTGCGTGCCGCTCGCTTGCCAGCGCATCGGGGACAGCTGGAACACCTGGTCGACATACCGCCGGCTCGGGCCGCTGTGGCGGGAGCTGAAGCCGGTCTCCACGCACGAGGACCGCGCGGTGCGGATCTCCTGGTGGTCCCCCGCCGAACTCCAGGTCACCCAGCGGGAGTCCGACATCCACGACGGCATGCTCAGCCTGTACCCCTACTTCGACTCCGAGGTGCGCTCCCACGCCTACGACGCGGCCCTGGCGGCGGGTTCCTCGCCCGCCCAGGCGCAGGCCGAGGCGGACGCGGCGATGGTGACGGCGGCGGTGCGGGCCCGTGCCGCCGACCCGGAAGGCAAGGTCATCAACTCGGCGGAGGCGGCCACCGCCCCGTCGGCATCCACCGAAGGTCCCCGCGATCTCGTGCGGATGTCCCTCGCCCTGCGTCAGTCACCCGTCGTCGCGGCCGCCCGAGGGCAGGCCGCGACCAGGTCAGAGAGCGACTTCCATGAACGAACCAGCTAGCGCCTCCCGGGACGCGGCTTCACCGAACAGATCCGCCGACCCCGCCCACCGTCCACCGCGGGGTGAGGCTTCCCGTCGGGCCGTCGTCATCGGTGGGGGGCTGGCCGGCGTACTGGCCGCCGCCGCCCTGCACGAGTACGCCGACGTCACCGTCGTCGAGCGCGACGCGCTGCCCGACGGGCCCGAACCACGCAAGGGCCTCCCGCAGGCCCGCCACGCCCATCTGCTGTGGTCCGGCGGCGCCCGCGCGATGGAGGACCTGCTGCCCGGGGTGACCGACGCGTGGCTCACCGCCGGCGCCCGGCGCATCCCGCTGCCGACCGGCCTCGTCTCCATGTCGGCGCAGGGCTGGCTGCGGCGCTTTCCGGAAATGCAGTTCATGATCGCGTGCAGCCGGGATCTGCTCGACTCGGTCCTGCGCGCTCAGCTCCTCAAGAACGAGCGCGTCACCCTCCTGCAGCGCACCGAGATCCTCGGTCTGGAGGGCGGCGCCTCCCGGGTGACGGGCGTACGGGTGCGGACGCCCGAGGGCGAGGAGAGCGTCCTGGAGGCCGATCTGGTGGTGGACGCCTCGGGGCGCGGCTCACGGGCGAGCACCTGGCTCGACACGCTGGGCGTGCCCGAGGCGCCGATGGACGAGGTGGACTCCGGGCTCGCGTACGCCAGCCGGATCTTCCGCGCGCCCACGGGCGCCGAGGACTTCCCGGTGGTCAACGTGCAGCCGGACGCGGCGCAGCCGGTGCCGGGCCAGTCCTCGACCATCGTGCCCATCGAGGGCGGGCGCTGGCTGGTGACGCTCTCCGGCACGCGCGGCGGTCAACCGACCGGCTCCGCCGAGGAGTTCGAGGCGTTCGCGCGCGGCGTGCGGCATCCGGTCGTGGGCGAGCTGATCGCGCGCACCGAGCCGCTGACGGACGTCGTGCTCACCCGCTCCACGGTCAACAGACGGCGCTTCTTCGAGAAGGTGAAGGACTGGCCCGAGGGGTTCGTCGCGCTCGGCGACGCCGTCGCCACGTACAACCCGGTCTACGGGCACGGCATGTCGGTGGCCGCGCAGGGCGCCGTGGCGCTGCGCGGGCTGGTGGCCGAGCACGGGCTGACGGACCCGGGGCTCGCGCGGCGGGCGCAGCGTGCCGTGTCCCGTCCGGTGGCGGTCGCCTGGGAGCTGGCCACGGGCACGGACATCCGCTACCCGGGCGCGATCGGCAAGCAGCCGGGGGGCGCGCAGAATCTGCTCGGCCGATATGTGAACCGGCTGATGCTGACGGCGACCGGACGCCCGCTGGTCACCCAGGCCCTGCTCACCGTGATGACGCTGTCCGGGCCGCTCCCCGCCCTCTTCAAGCCCGAGGTCGCCCTCGCGGTGCTGCGCGGCCCGCGGCGCCCTCCGCCGGCCGAACCGCCCTTCACGGACAAGGAACGGGAAACGGCCCGCCGGGCCGAGTCACCCGCCAGAGGCTGACACCGCGCCCCGCGGGGAGCGAGCGGACGCCCATCGCACAACGCCCGCTCGCTGCCCGCACCGGGGGCCTCCCCCACCCCTCTGCAAGCCCAAGATCGCCTTCGCGGCGACAGGCGGCCCACTGCGACCCCGCCGGCTGGGCCGTCGTCCACGGCTCCGGACCCGCCCAGGGGCCGACGCCTGGACCCGCCGAGGCGGGCGGGCGTCAGGTCGCGCCGACGAGACCCGCCAGGGGCGCAGGCGTCACGTCGCGCTGCGTTCGCTCGCCTCCCGCAGGTCCCGTTCCACCGCGCGGTTCTGGGCCGTGTCCGGCTGCCCGGCCGCGGTGCCGGGGCGGCCGACGCGCAGCAGCTCCCGCCAGTGCTCGCGGCTCCAGTCGGCCGGGCTCGTGGTGCTGGTGAACTCCTCGACCAGGGCGAGGAAGCGCGCCGGGTCGCGGTGGAAGGGGAAGTGGCCCGCGCCCTCGAAGATCTCCAGGCGGCTGCCCGGCATCGCCTCGTGCGCCCCGTACGCGTGCCGTACCGGCACCACGCTGTCCCGGTCGCCCCAGAGCAGCATCGTGGGCATGCCCTCCGTGAGGTAGCAGCGGTCGAGCATGGTCACCGCCTGCCCGCGCCAGTCGACCACGGCGCGCAGGGTGCGGATGAAGGCGCTGCGGGAGGTCACGTCGGGCAGCGCGTCCACGAGGGTCAGCAACTCCGGTGCGTCCTGGCCGAGATCGGTGTCGAGAAGCCTCATCAGGTAGGCGAACAGGCCGACTTGGAAGCGCATGCCGGGCAGTCGCAGCGTGGAGAGCATGAGGTGGGCGCCGGGCAGCGAGACGGCGCGCAGTACGGGGTTGACCTCGCCTCCGACGCCACCCGCGCTGACCAGAATGAGCCGCTCGGTGCGTTCGGGGAACTGGTAGGCGAACTGCATCGCGACACCGCCGCCCAGCGAGTGCCCGACCAGGGTGGCCGATTCGATGTCGAGCGTGGCGAGCAGATCGCGCACCCCGTTGGCGTACGCGGCCACCGAGTAGTCGGCCCGCGGTTTGTCGGACGCCCCGTGGCCGAGGAGGTCGGGCGCGATCACCGTGTGGGTGCGGGCGAGGTCGGGGATCAGCTCCGCCCAGGTCGCCGAGGAGTCGCCGATGCCGTGGATCAGGACGAGGGCCGGGCCCTCGCCCGCCATGCGGTAGGCGCGCCGGTAGCCGTGCACGACGCGGTGGTGCAGGCGCAGTTCCCCGTCGCCCACCGAGCGCAGCCGCAGGCGCCGCGGAGGCGGTACGTCGACCACGGGGTCACCTCCTGTTCCCGGACCGCTGTGAAGTCGGCCCCAGGTCGCCTTGGCGGCGGCTTCCAAGCCACCGCCAAGGCGACCTCCAGCTCTCCACTCCAGCCTAGGGCGCCTGTCCCACAAGGGATTTCCGTGAGGTTTCGCCTCCGCTAAGCGGGCGAACCTCCGCGGACCGAAACGGGATTGTCAGTGCTGGACGGCAAGCTGGAGTCACGTACCGCCATGCACCACTTCATGTACCGCCATGTACCGCTACGACAAGCCGACCCGGGGAGAGCCGACCGATGCCGACCGCTGTACTGACCGACCGTGAACGCGCCGCCGTGCAGGCCTATCTCCGTCTCCTGCAGACCGTACGAGCCGCCTTCGACAGCCCGCCGGACGGGCGCCGACCACCCGTGGTGCCGCCCGCCGCGCTCGCCGAGGCGGAGCGAGCGCTGGCGGCGGCCGGGCTCGCGGGCAACGAGGAGGCGTTCTTCCGGCTGCTGCACACCTGGTGCCCGGAACCGGTTCAGGGATGAGGCATGGGGGCCGGAAGCCGACTCAGGCGTGAGGCACGGTGCCCGGCGCCCCTTCACGGGCAACGTACGGTGCCCGGCGCCGCATCACGGGTGTCGTACGGCGCCCCGCGCCGACTCACAGGTCACGTACGGCGCCCCGCGCCGAATCAGGCGTGTGGCACCGTGACCACGGTAGCCACCAGCTCCCGCTGGACGGTCCAGCGCCCGTCGAAGGCCCCGACGCGCTCGCCGCCCACCAGCGGTCCCGGCACCAGGAGTTGGGCGCGGAAGCGCCCTGACAGGGCGGGGCCGCCGGACGCGGGGCCCGGGAGGATGTCGATGTCCGCCTCCGAGAAGTCCAGCCACTTCTTGGTGAGCGGGAACCACGCCTTGTAGACCGACTCCTTGGCGCTGAACAGCAGCCGGTCCCAGTGGACGGAAGGTATCTCGGCGCCGAGGCGGTCGAGCCGGCCCACCTCGGTGGGCAGGGCCACGGCGTCGAGGACCCCCTCCGGGAGCGCCAGGTGAGGTTCGGCGTCTATGCCGAGGGAGGCCAGATCGGTGGCGCGGGCGAGCGCGGCGGCGCTGTAGCCCTCGCAGTGCGTCATGCTGCCGATCAGGCCCGACGGCCACTGCGGCGCTCCGCGTTCGCCCGGCAGGACGGGCCCCGGGGGCACACCGAGCTTCTCCATGGCGCGCCGGGCGCAGGTGCGCACGGCGGTGAACTCGCGGCGTCGCTTCCGCACGGCCCGCGTCAGGAGCGCCTGCTCCTCGGGGTACAGGGTCGCGCCCTCGGCCCCGTCGTCACCGTAGCTCTCCACGGCCACGACCGACTCCGGGAGCAGCTCCTCCATCACCGGCTCCGACCTCCATGGGCAGAATGCGGCGCAGTGTGCCCGGTGTTCCCGGTCGGTTGCGCCATTCGCGGGGGTAACCCACCGACACTTCTTCGAAGCGGACACCCTCGTGCCAGGTGGTCCGCGGGATGTGGAGATGACCGTAGACCATGGCCTCGACACGGAACCTGTGGTGCCAGTCGGCGGTCAGCCGGGTGCCGCACCACATCGCGAACTCGGGGAAGCGCAGGATGTCCGTCGGGTGGCGGTCCAGCGGGTAGTGATTGACCGGGATCGTGGGCAAATCGTCCGGCAGTTCGGCGAGCCTGCGCTCGGTCTCGGCGACCCGGGCGCGGCACCAGGCCTCGCGGCTCGGGTAGGGGTCGGGGTGGAGCAGGTGCTCGTCGGCGCAGATCACCCCCGTGCCCTGGGCGTAGGCCAGCCCCTCGTCCTTGGTCACGCAGCCCTGCGGCAGGAACGAGTAGTCGTAGAGCAGGAAGAGCGGCGCGACGACCGCGGGGCCGCCCGGGCCCTCCCAGATCGGGTACGGATCCTCGGGCGTCGTGACGCCCAACTCCCGGCACAGGTCCACCAGATGGTGATAGCGGTCGACGCCGCGCAGTTCCACCGGGTCCTTGGGGTGCGTCCACAGCTCGTGGTTGCCGGGCACCCAGATGACTTTGCGGAAACGGCCGCTGAGCGTTTCCAGGGCCCACCGGATGTCGGCGACGATCTCGCCGACGTCACCGGCGACCAGGAGCCAGTCGTCGTCCGTCTCGGGGCGCATCTTCTCGACGATGGCGCGGTTCTCGGCGTATCCGATGTGCAGATCGCTGATGGCCAGCAGGTTCCCGTGACCGCCGTCTGTCGACCGCACCTGTGCACACCCCCGAAGAAGACGATGGGAAACACAAGAACACATCCGCCCCCCACGGGACAAGGACGGCCCGCCCACGACCCTCCCCGGGTCCGGAACCCGGCGTCCGTGATCTCTTGTCGAGGGCTTCCGAAATCCGTAACACGCCCGTAGCAGCACAAGGGCCCCACGCCCCTTATGATCGCCCCAACACGGCCGCCACGAACCTGCTTTGGCGTACGGCGGCTTGGTGTTCCTCCCTCTCCCCTGGCCGGGCACGGCCTGCTCCGCCGTGCCCGCGAACCATGAAAGGTGGCCTGCATGGGCTCTCGCGTACGCGTCTGGCTCAACCGCACGTACGCGGAGAACGTGTTCTTCATGGATCAGCTGCGAAGTAATCCGCAGCATCGCGCGGTCGAGATCCATGCCACCCACGGCGACCCCGACTCCCCCGTGCTGGCCGCGGCCGACACCGCCGAGATGGAGCCGGAGGGCCTGTCCCCGCGCGCCTACGTCGAGTACGCCCTCGACCTGTGCGCACGGCGCTCCGTCGACGTGTTCGTGCCGGTCCTGCACCAGGCCGCCATCGTGGCGCAGCGCGCCGAGTTCGCCGCGCTCGGTACGACGCTGCTGGCGCCGCCCGCCGAGGCCGTGGCCGTCTTCCAGGACAAGGTCACCGCCTACGAGGCGGTCCAGGCGGTGGGCGTGCCGGTGCCGCCGTGGTGGCGGGTGCGCACCGAGGAAGAGCTGCTCACGGCGGTCGACGCGCTGGAATCCGCGGGCCACAAGGCATGCTTCAAGCCGGCGGCAGGGGCGGGCGGGGTGGGCTTCCGCGTCATCACGCGCGCCCCCTTCTCACTCATGCACCTCAACGGATTTCCCAGCCCGTACGTCCCGCTGAATCTGGTCGTGGACGCGCTGCGCGAGGCCGACCACCCCGTCGACTGGCTGGTGATGCCGCGTCTGGAGCAGCCGGAGGTGTCCGTCGACTGCCTCACCGGTCCCGACGGCCGGGTCCGCATGGCGGTGGGCCGCACCAAGAACGGGCGCCGCCGCGGGTTCACCCTCCACCCCTCCTGGATCGAGCCCGCGCGCCTGCTCGCGGAGGCGTTCGGACTGCACTATCTGACGAACATCCAGTTCCGCATGTACGGCGACGAGCCGGTCCTCATGGACGTCAACACCCGTCCGGCGGGCGGACTGCACCAGCTCGCGCTGTGCGGCGTCAACGCCCCCTGGGCGGCGGTGCAGTTGGCGCTCGGGGAGGAGACGGGCGAGGTGGTTCCGCCGTTCCTCGCGCAGGACTACACGGTGGTCTCTGGCCCCCGTCCGGTACGTCCGGTGTCGTTGCCGCAGCAGCGCACCGACACGCCCGCGCCCGTGCTGACCGACACGCCGGCACCCACACTGCCCGCCGTGCCCGCACCGTCCCCCGCCACCGAAAGTTCACCCGCCGGCGCCACCGCGGCCATCGCACCCGTCTGACGCCACCTCCACCCATCAACCGGTCTGGACCAATTCCCGCTCAGTGTCTTGACAGCGGGATTGGTCCATACCAACTTGGTTGCGCACCTCTCTGCACTCCCGAACACCCCCATTTCTTCAGGGAGATCGCGTGCGCATCACATACCTCAGACGTTCCAGACATCGCTTCTTCGCTCTGCTCGGCACCGCCGCCCTGGCCCTGGCCGGGGCGGTCGCCCTCCCCAGCACGGCCCACGCGGCCAACATCCTGACCAACCCCGGCTTCGAGTCGGGCAGCCTCTCCCCCTGGACATGCACCGGGAACCTGGGCTCGGTCGTCTCCAGCCCCGTGCACGGCGGTTCCAAGGCCCTTGCGGGGGCGGCGAGTTCGAGTGACAACGCTCAGTGCAGCCAGACCGTCTCGGTGCAGCCGAACACCACGTACAGCCTCTCGGGCTGGGTGCGCGGCAGCTATGTCTACCTGGGCGTGGACGGCGGTGCCTCGACCTGGACGACGTCCCCATCGGCGTACAGCCAACTCACCGTGTCCTTCACGACCGGTGCCTCGCAGACCAGCGCCAAGATCTACGTCCACGGCTGGTACGCGCAGGGCACTTACTACGCGGACGACATCAGCCTGGACGGGCCGGGCGGCGGTGGCTCCGACACCCAGGAGCCGACCGCGCCCACGAACCTGACCTCCACGGGCAAGACCTCGTCGAGCGTGTCGCTGTCGTGGGGCGCGTCGAGCGACAACGTCGGCGTGAGCGCGTACGACATCTACAGCGGCTCGAACCAGGTGCTCAGCGTGTCGGGCACGAGTGCGACGGTCAGCGGTCTCTCGCCGAGCACGGCGTACACCTTCACGGTGAAGGCGCGGGACGCGGCCGGGAACGTCTCCGCCGCGTCCAACTCCGTCTCCGTGACCACGAACGCGGGCGGCGGCGGCACCGGCTTCAAGCAGGCGGCGCCCTACCTCTACCTCGGCTGGGGCGATCCGCCGAGCGCGACCTCGGTGATGAGCTCGACCGGAATCAAGTGGTACACGATGGCGTTCATGCTCGACTCGGGCGGCTGCAACCCCGCCTGGGACGGCAACCGGCCGCTGACCGGCGGCAACGACCAGACCGTCATCAACTCCATCCGCTCCGCGGGCGGTGACATCGTCCCGTCCTTCGGCGGCTGGCAGGGCAGCAAGCTCGGCGCCAACTGCTCGTCGGCGAGCGCGCTCGCCGGTGCGCTGCAGAAGGTGATCGACGCCTACGGCCTCAAGGCCATCGACATGGACATCGAGAACACGGACGAATTCGAGAACGAGGCCGTCCAGGCCAGGATCCTGACCGCGCTGAAGACCGTCAAGGCCAACAACCCGGGCCTGAGGACGATCGTCACCTTCGGCACCTCGACGACCGGCCCGACCTACTACGGCAACCGGCTCATCGAGCAGGCGCAGTCGCTGAACGCCAACATCGACGTCTTCACGATCATGCCGTTCGACTTCGGCGGCGGCTCCGACATGTACGGCAACACCGTGGGCGCCACCGAAGGGCTGAAGGCCAAACTGAAGTCGACCTTCGGGTGGGACGACGCGACGGCCTACTCCCACATCGGCATCTCCGGCATGAACGGCCTGTCCGACCAGCAGGAGAACACCACTCCGGCGATCTGGACCCAGATCCGCGACTGGGCGAACTCCCACCACATCGCCCGGCTCGCCTTCTGGTCGGTCAACCGCGACCGGCCCTGCCCGGGCGGCGGCGTGGTGAGCAACTGCTCCGGCATCAGCCAGAACAACTGGCAGTTCACGTCCATCACGGCCGGCTTCACGGGCTGAGGACAGCCGACAGCACAGTGGCCGTGAGGTGGGTCGTCCGGTGCGTCCGGGCGGCCCACCGTCACGTCTGCCCGTTACGCTCCTCGCGACCCCGGCACCACCAGAAAGGCCCGCGGTGATCACGACTGGCTCCGACGACGGCACCCTGCCGCGCGCCCTTCTGGGCAGCTGGCCCACCCCCCTCGAACCCGCTCCCCGGCTGGCCCGCGCGCTCGGCCTCGGCGCGGACGACCTGTGGGTCAAGCGCGACGACCTCACCGGCCTGGGCGGCGGCGGCAACAAGATCCGCAAGCTGGAGTGGACGTGCGGCGCGGCCCTGGCCGAAGGCGCCACCACCCTGGTGACCACCGGCGCGCCGCAGAGCAACCACGCGCGGCTGACCGCGGCGGCCGGCGCCCGGCTGGGGCTCCGTGTCGTCCTCGTGCTCGCCGGTGCGCCCGGAGCGTCGGCCTCCGGCAATCTCGCGCTCGACGGGCTCTTCGGCGCCACCGTCGTCTGGGCGGGCGACGGCGAGGGGCTGGAGTCCCGGGCGCAGCGGGTGGTCGAGGAGCTACGGGGGCGGGGCGAGGTCCCGGCGCTGATCCCCTTCGGGGGGTCCAGCGCGCTCGGCGCCCGCGGCTACGTCGAGTGCGCCCGCGAACTCCTCGACCAGGCCCCCGACGTGGCGACCGTCGTCGTCGCGCTCGGCTCGGGCGGCACCATGGCCGGACTCGTCGCCGAGCTCGGCGGCGCACGCGTGCTCGGCGTGCACTGCGGCGCCGTCGCCGACCCCGCCAAGACCGTGTCCGACCTCACCTCCGAGCTGACCTCCGACCGGTCCGGGGCACCGTACGCGCCGCACGAGCTGCGGTTGCGGCTGCGGCTAGACCAGGTCGGAGACGGGTACAGCACGCTCACCGAGCCGGTCATGAGCGCCCTGACCCTGGCCGCGCGCACCGAGGGCATCGTCCTCGACCCGATCTACACCGGGCGCGCGATGGCCGGGCTGGTCGCAGCCGTCGAGGACGGCGACATCACCCCGGGACAGCGCACCGTCTTCCTGCACACCGGCGGTCTGCCCGGACTCTTCGGCCACCCCACGACACTCGCACGGGCGGAGGCCGCCCTCTACGGCGACTCGGGCGGGTCAGGCAAGTGACCGTTCAGTCCGCCTGGTACCCCCAGGCACGCGCCAACTCGGCCAGCCTGGGCGGCAGTTCGACGGTCGGATCGGCGCCCCGGGCGGGCTGTACGCGGCCCGACTTGATGGTCTCGCTCCAGTCGCCGAGCTGGGGGCGGAAGGCGCCGTGGTCCTGGGTGCCGTAGTCGAGCATGGCGGGCTCCCAGCCGACGCCGAGATAGTCGCAGACGCCGCGAGTGGTCGTCTCCGGGTCGGCGGTGAGCTGTTCATACGTGATCACGTGGGCGTCGAGGTTCTGGCGGGCCTCTTCCAGCTTCTCGCTGTAGTCGAGGACCTCGGCGGTGATGGCCTCGTGGTCGGGCTCCGAGCGGCGGTTCGTCAGCGAGGTGATGACCGCGCCCGGGTGGCGGAGCAGGACGATGTAGCGGGCGTCCGGCCAACATCGGTGCAGGCGGGGCCAGACCAGAGTGTTCGGCGGGGTCTTGTCGACGATGATCCGCTTGCCGCTGCGGGTGAGTTCGAGGTGCAGCAGCCGGTCCCACAGGGCGTGTTCCAGCTCGTCCTTGTCGAGTTCCAGCGCCCGCATGGCCTCCGCGGTGAAGTCGCGGGACAAGTGGACGTGGACGGTACGCAGATGCATCTCGTGCGGGGCCCGGATCTGGCTGTGGCTGTTGAGCAGGACCCGCAGCAGGGTCGAGCCGGAGCGCACGGACGAGAGCACGAAGACGGGCGAGTCCACCAGGCGCGGGGCGCGCGGGGCGACGTACGACCGCTCGTCAGGAGCCTCGGGGCTCCGGGGGGACGGCACGGCGTCCAGAATCCGCCTCGGCGGACGCACCGCCTCGGCCATCAGCCTCCCCCTGCGCCTCAGCCCCTTGCCGATCGCGGCCATACGCGGGTCTCGCACTGTGACACCTCTGTTCTCTCGTCTCCCCCGCATCACAGGGGGGAAGGAAGAATTCCAGGTGTCGCGCAGGGAACGTGCCGAAGTCACGGCGGCTGCCGCACCCGCCGTGACCTGGCCTCTTACCGCTTCCTTAATTCTTCGTGGGAAGTGCGGTCACTGTTTCCGCACAGCCAGGCGCACTGTCTGCACCTCGAAGGGACGCAGAGTGACGTGAACGCTGTCGTCGGCCGTGTCCGCCGTCGTCAGCGGGCGTTCCAACAGGTCGGTGACCTGGGCCCCGGCGAGCGGGAAGCCCGTGCGCAGCGTGCCCTGCGCCCGTCCGCCCCGGGACTCGTAGAGGCGTACGACGACATCGCCCGAGGCGTCGTCGGCGAGCTTGATGGCCTCGATCGTGACGCCCTCGCCGTCGACCGAGACGACGGGCTCGTCGGGACCCGCGGAATCGGCCACCCGTAGCGGCAGGTTGAGCGCGTAGCCCTCCGCGACCGCGTCCTCGATGCTCGCCCCCGGCAGCAGCGCGTATGTGAAGCGATGCTTACCCTGGTCGGCCTCGGGGTCGGGCACGCGCGGGGCGCGCACCAGGGACAGCCGGACGGTCGTCGTCGTACCGCCGTCCTCACGGACGGTGCGGGAGACGTCGTGGCCGTACGTGGAGTCGTTGATGACCGCGACGCCGTAGCCCGGTTCGCCGATGTGCACCCAGCGGTGGCCGTACACCTCGAAGCGGGCCGCCTCCCAGCTGGTGTTGGTGTGCGTGGGGCGCTGGACGTGGCCGAACTGGATCTCGGCGGAGGAGTGCGGGGCACGGATGTCCACCGGGAAGGCGGACTTCAGGATCTTCTCCGCCTCGTGCCAGTCGATCTCCGTCTCGATGTCGATACGGGGGCTGCCGGCGCGGACGGTGATCGTCTGCGTGATCTTCGAGCCCTTACCGAAGGCGCGCTCCACCCGGATGGCTCCGAGCAGCGGGTCCTCCTCGACCACCGTGATCGACTCGGCGTCGAGGAGGTCCGTGTAGCGGTTCTTGTAGTGCTTGTCGATGTCCCAGGCGTCCCAGTAGTTGGGGAGGTCGCTGTGCAGGCGGAGCAAGTTGCCCTTGTCGGCGAGGACTTCGCGGTTCGCCTTCAGGTCGCGCACGGAGGCCAGGGTGCCGTCTTCGGCCAACTCGACGCGGACGAGGCCGTTGTCGAGGGTGCGGCCCTCGACCTTTACGGGCTGCGGGGGCTGCCCCGTGCCGAGGGGGGCACTGCCGTTGGCGGGGACCTCGGTGTAGGCGAGGGTGCCGTCGGGGGCGCGGACGACCTCTGCGCGTCGGCAGGGGCTGACGTTGAATACAGAGGCGCCCGGCACCGCGGTACCAGCGGTAGCGGCGGTACCACCGCTACCGGCAAGTGCGGTTACCGCCTCTCGTGTCAGCGTCTCCAGCTCCTCCGCCACCCGCGCGTACTCCGCCTCCGCCTCCCGGTGCACCCAAGCGATCGACGAGCCCGGCAGGATGTCGTGGAACTGGTGGAGGAGGACCGTCTTCCAGAGGCGGTCGAGCTTCTCGTACGGGTAGGAGTAGCCCGGCGCGTGCAGCGCGGCGGTAGTCGCCCACAACTCGGCCTCGCGGAGCTTGTGTTCGCTGCGCCGGTTGCCCTGCTTGGTGCGAGCCTGCGAGGTGTACGTGGCGCGGTGCAGTTCGAGGTACAGCTCGCCGACCCATACCGGGGCGTCCGGGTACTCCTCGCGGGCGGCGGCGAAGAACGCGTCGGGGTGTTCGACGACGACCTTCGCCGAGCCCTCCAAGTCGGCGAGCCTGCGCGCCCGTTCCATGATCTCTCGGGTGGGACCGCCACCGCCGTCGCCCCAGCCGAAGGGTGCCAGGGACCGCGTGCCGCGGCCCTTGTCGGCGTAGTTGCGCACGGCGCGGGCCATCTCGACGCCGCTGAAGCGGGCGTTGTAGGTGTCGACGGGCGGGAAGTGGGTGAAGATGCGGGTGCCGTCGATGCCCTCCCACCAGAAGGTGTGGTGGGGCAGCTTGTTGGTCTGGTTCCAGGAGAGCTTCTGGGTGAGGAACCACTCGTTGCCGGCGAGCTTGGCGAGCTGGGGGTAGGCGGCGTTGTAGCCGAAGGAGTCCGGCAGCCAGACGCCCTTTGTCTCGATGCCGAAGTGCTCGATGAAGAACCGCTTGCCGTGGATGAGCTGGCGGGCGAGCGCCTCACCGCCGGGCAGGTTGCCGTCGGCCTCGACCCACATACCGCCGACCGGCGCCCACTGCCCCCGCTTCACCGACTCCTGGATACGGGCCCAGACCTGCGGGTAGTTGTCGCGCACCCACTCGTACTGCTGGGCCTGCGAGCAGGCGAAGATGAACTCCTCGTACTCGTCGGCGAGGGCGGTGACGTTCGAGAAGGTGCGGGACGTCTTGCGTTTGGTCTCGCGGATCGGCCAGAGCCAGGCGGAGTCGATGTGCGCGTGACCGACACCGGAGAGGGTGTGGGCGCTGGCGTGCGCGGGCTTGGCGAGGGCCGGGGCGAGCACCTCGCGGACGGCCGTCGCGCTGCCGGAGATGTCGTCCAGGTCGAGGGCGTCCAGGGCCCGGTCCAGGGTGTGCATGATCTCGTGGCGGCGCGGGTCGTGCTCCTCCAGCTCCACCATCAGTTCGCGCAGCACCTCGATGTCGAGGGCGAGGTGCCAGACTTCCTCGTCGAGGACGGCGAGGTCGGCGCGACGGAAGGTGTAGAGGGGCTTGTCGCCTGCGGTGAGGACATCGCCGAGCGGGGTCGGGCGTGCGAAGTCGTTGGCGAGGATGTCGGGGTTCGAGGCCGCCTCGACGAGGTAGTCGACCGATTCCCCGCCCGTCGCCGGGTTGCCGATCGGCACGTACTGGTTGAGCGGGTTGACCGCCTTCAAAGGCGTGCCGTCCGTGAGGTGGACGAGCGCCTCGGCCTGGTTGCCGGGCCAGTCACCGGTGAAGCCGAGGTCGATGACGGCCTCGACGCGCTTGCCCGCCCACTCGGCGGGGACCTGTCCGCGCATCCGGAACCAGGTGGTCCCCCACGGCGGGCCCCAGGGTGTGTCCATGGCGAAGGGTTCGTACGAGGCGGCCGCGGCCTCCTCGAACGGGACGGGTTCGCCCGGCGCCTGCCAGGCCTCGACGGCGAAGGGGACGGAAGCCGCGTAGATCGCGGGCTTGACGCGCTGATTGTGGATGCGCTCTACGCGCTCCTCGATCCGGCGGCGTTCGTCGTGCATGGGAAGTCTCCAGGAAGATGAAAAGCGCTTACTTGAGGTACGCCAAGCCTGGGTGGACCGAGGTGTAGCCGTCGACCAGTCTGCGCGCCACGTTCACGGAGTCCACGAGCGGGTGCAGGGCGAAGGCCTTCACCGCGGTCGTGCGCGAGCCCGACTCGGCCGCGGAAAGCACCTCGCGCTCCACCGCCTTCACCGAGCACACCAGCCCGGTGGCGTGGTCCGGCAGCGGGTCGACGGCGACGGGGTGCGCGCCGTTGGCGTCGACGAGGCACGGCACCTCGATGACGGCCTCCGTGTCGAGCACGCCGAGCGTGCCGCGGTTGCGGACGTTGAGGATGAGCGTGGTGCGCTCGTCGCGGGCGATGGCCCGCATCAGGGCGAGGGCGACCTTCTCGTAGCCGCCGGAGAGGTCGTCGGCGTCGCGTTCGCCCGCGCCGGCCGTCTCCCGGTTCTCGGACATGTACGTGGCCTCGCGCTCGGCACGGGTACGGTCCCAGGCCGCCAGCGCGGCGGCGTCCGGGCGCTTCATCTCGTCGTAGAAGTGCGCCTGCTGGTCCCGCAGGAAGGCGCCGCGGGTCCGCTCCGCCTCCTGGTAGGCGCGGACGGCTTCGCGGTTGAAGTAGTAGTAGTGCAGGTATTCGTTCGGGACGGCGCCGAGCGACTGGAGCCACTCCGGGCCGAAGAGCTTGCCCTCCTCGAAGGAGCCGAGCAGCTCCGGGTCGGCGAGCAGCCGCGGGAGTTCGTCGCGGCCCGCGATGCGCAGTCCCCGTACCCAGCCGAGGTGGTTGAGGCCGACGTAGTCGATCCAGGCCTCGCGCGGGTTCGCGCCGAGGACCTTGGCGATCCGGCGGCCGAGGCCGACCGGCGAGTCGCAGATGCCGATGACGCGGTCGCCGAGGTGCCGGGACATGGCCTCGGTGACCAGGCCCGCGGGGTTGGTGAAGTTGATGACCCAGGCGTCGGGGGCGAGGCGGGCCACTCGCTGCGCGATGTGGACGGCGACGGGCACCGTGCGCAGGCCGTACGCGATGCCGCCCGCGCCGACCGTCTCCTGGCCGAGGACGCCCTGGTCCAGGGCGACCCGCTCGTCCGCCGCGCGTCCTTCGAGGCCGCCGACGCGGATCGCGGAGAAGACGAAGTCGGCGCCGCGCAGGGCCTCGTCGAGGTCGGTGGTCGTCGTCACCTCGGGCGCGTCCGGCACGCCCGCCGCCTGCTCGGCCAGCACGCGGGCCACGGCGGAGAGCCGATCCGCGTCCAGGTCGTGCAGCACGACATGGGTGACGCGGCCCTCGGCGCGATCCCCGAGGAGTGCCCCGTACACGAGCGGGACGCGGAATCCGCCGCCGCCCAGAATGGTCAGCCTCACGCAATTACCACCTTTGCAGTTCGTGCATCGACGCAGGACTCGCGGCGAGGGTCACGCCACGACCACCTGCACGCCCGCTTCCTCCAGGGAGGACCGCGTCGCCGCGTCCACGGGCGCGTTCGTCACCACCACGTCCAGTTCCTCGGGGCCGCAGACCTTCGCCATGCCCGTCCCCGGGAACTTGGCCTGGTCGGCGAGCAGGACCACCCGCTCCCCGGCCTTGATCATGGCGCGCTTGACCGGCACCTCGACGACGGTCGTGTCCATCACCTGACCGCCCGGCCGGACCCCGCTGGTGCCGAGGAAGAGCCAGTCGGCGTGCAGCTGGCGCAGGTTGTCCTCGGTGAGGAAGCCGACCAGGGAGCGGTACTCGCGGCGGACCATGCCGCCGAGCAGCACCAGCTCGATGTCCTCATCGTCCGCCAGTTCCTCATAGACCACCAGATTGCTGGTGATCACCGTGATCCGGCGGCCGTGCAGCTGTCTGGCCAGCCGGTACGCGGTGGTGCCGATGTCCAGGAGTACGGACTGGCCGTCCTGGATCATCGACGCGGCCTTCGCGGCTATGGCGTCCTTCTCGGGCACGCGGACCTCGGCGACCTCGGCGAAGGGCTGGTCGCCCTCGTCCACGACCGCGCCGCCGTGCACCCGCGTGAGCAGGCCCTCCTCCTCCAGTTTCACCAGGTCACGGCGGACCGTGGCCGGGCTCACGCCCAGTTGTTCGGAGAGATCGGTCACGGCCGCGGGACCGCCGGAGCGCAGGGCCCGCAGGATGAGTTGATGTCGTCGCTCTGCCAGCACGCCATGAACACTACTCGTCATTCTCAATCATTTCTATGCTCACTTCTGCTCGACTCTTGCCAAATTCCCGAGAGGCGCGCACGATCCTGTGCACCGCTTGCAGACTTTTGACGAGAGGATGCGCCCGTGGGCGACGAACGGCCCGATGTCCTGCTGACCGGGCTGCTCTTCTACGACCTCGTCCTCACCGGACTGGGCAAGCCGCCGAC
Source organism: Streptomyces sp. NPDC001530 (assembly GCF_042894545.1). Taxonomy (NCBI): domain Bacteria; kingdom Bacillati; phylum Actinomycetota; class Actinomycetes; order Kitasatosporales; family Streptomycetaceae; genus Streptomyces; species Streptomyces sp. NPDC001530. The sequence continues at coordinate 177,744 of NZ_JBIAVS010000008.1, read as the reverse complement.
GCCGGGTGAGGAGATCTGGACCGAGGGCATGGGCGTGAGCCCCGGCGGCATCGCCAACCTGGCCGTCGCCGCCTCCCGTTTCGGCCTGCGCACCTCCCTGGCCACGGTCTTCGGCGACGACTCCTACGGCGCGTACTGCCGCGAGGTCCTCGCCGACCAGGAGGGCATCGACCTCTCGCTCTCCCGCACCGCGGACGGCTGGCACACCCCGGTCACCGTCTCGCTCGCGTACGGCCATGACCGCGCCCTGGTCACCCACGGCCAGGAACCCGCGTACTCGCAGGACGTGCTGATGGGCGACCCGCCCGAGGCGCGCACCGCCCTCGTGCACATCGAGGCCGAGCCACGCGCCTGGCTCGCCAAGGCGGCCGCGAACGGCACGCAGATCTACGCGGACGTCGGCTGGGACCCCACCCAGCAGTGGTCCACGGACCTCCTCGACCAGCTCTCCCTGTGCCACGCCTTCCTCCCCAACGAGGCCGAGGCGATGGCGTACACGCGCACCGACACCGCGGTCGCGGCGCTCGGCACGCTCACCGAACTGGTGCCGGTCGCCGTGGTCACGCGGGGCGGCGACGGCGCGGTCGCCGTGGACCAGACGACGGGCGAGTACGCGGAAGTCCCCGCCCTCGACATCGATGTCCTGGACGCGACGGGCGCCGGAGACGTCTTCGGCGCGAGCTTCGTCGCGGCCTCGCTCGGCGGCTGGCCGCTGGAGGAGCGGCTGCGCTTCGCCGTCCTCGCCGCCGGACTGTCCGTGCAGCGGCACGGCGGTGCGCTGGCCGCGCCCGGCTGGTACGGCGTCGACCGCTGGTGGCGCTCCCTCGAAGATCCCGAACTGCGGCGCGCGTACGGCTTCCTGGCCGACCGGATCCCGGCCGACCCGGGGCCGCCGGTCCGCTACGCACCCGTCACCCCCCAATGATCCGCACCCCCCGAAATCAAAGATCCGAAAGGCGGTGGGAGCTGTGCGGCTCTCACGAAGAGGCCTGCTGCGCGCGGGCCTGGCCGGTACGGCCGCCACGGCGCTCGGCGGCCTGGCGACCGGCTGTGCCGTTCCGACCGGCTCGACCGGCCGGAACATGGTCATGTGGTACTGGAGCGGCGGGCTGAGCCCCAAGGTCGTCCAGGACGCCAAGGCCCGCTACGACAGCGCGGTGAATCTGCAGGCCATCCAGATCGGCGGCTACTACCGCTCGAAGCTGATGACCACCATGACCGGACGCGCCCACATCCCGGACATCGCCGGGCTCAAGGGCGAGGACATGGCCTCGTACCTGCCGAACTCCGACCAGTTCGTGGACCTGCGCACGCTCGGCGCCGACCAGCTCAAGGACCGGTACCTGCCCTGGAAGTGGGACGAGGGCATCGCCGAGGACGGCTCGATGGTGGGCTTCCCGATCGACTGCGGCCCGGTCGCCCACTACTACCAGCCGGCCACCTTCGAGAAGGCCGGACTGCCCTACGAGCCCGAGGACGTCTCCAGGGAGCTGGCCACCTGGGAGCAGTTCATGGCGGCCGGTGAGCAGCTCAAGAAGCGCGTCCCCGGCGCGTTCATCCTCACCGACGCCCTCAGCATCTACGGCATCTCGATCAACCAGACGACCAAGCGGTTCGTCGACAAGGACCGGCACTTCATCGGCGACCAGGAGCATGTGCGCACCGCCTGGGACCGTGCCGTCGAGGCCACCCGCCGCGGACTGGTCTCGAAGATCGTCAACGGGACGCCGGACAACATCTCGGCCACCGAGCGGGGCCTGCTGCCCAGCCAGCTCAACGCCTCCTGGGCGGCTGGCGACATCAAGCTCAACACGCCGAAGACCAAGGGCAAGTGGCGGGTGGCGAGCTGTCCGGGCGGCCCGTCGAACATCGGCGGCTCGTTCCTGTCGATCACCAAGGCGTGCCGGGAGCCGGAGAAGGCCTTCGAGATGATCACCTGGATGCTCGACGCGAGCAACCAGGCGCAGGGTTTCGTCGACTCGGTGCTCTTCCCGTCGACTCCGGCTTCGTACCGCATGAAGAAGCTGCGCGAACCCGACGCGTTCTTCGGCAACCAGATCACCATGGACGTCTTCGGACCGGCGGCGGAGAAGATCCCGGTCGCCTACAACAGCCCGTACGACGTCGCGCTCAAGACCCCGATCGACGACGAGCTGCGGAACTTCTCCGTCCTCGGCAAGGACGAGAAGCAGGCCTGGAAGGACGCCATGAGCAAGTGCCGGCGCATCGCGGACCACCTGGGGGTGAGTTACTGACATGGCTACCGCACCTGTGGTCCAGACGCCCCGGGCGGCCGTGGCCGCCACCCCCGTCGTGCATGCCAAGAAGGGCATCCTGAGCTACTGGCGGCTCTACGCCGCGATCTCCCCGTTCTATCTGCTCTTCCTCGCCTTCGGTCTGATCCCGGTCGGCTTCTCGCTCTACCTCTCGTTCCACCGCTGGGACGGGCTCGGCTCGATGGAGTTCGCCGGACTGTCGCAGTACCGCTATCTGCTGTCGGACAGTCAGTTCTGGACGGCGATCGGGAACACGATCGTCATCTGGGCGCTGGCCACCTTCCCGATGCTCTTCCTGGCGATGGTCACGGCCGTGCTGCTCAACTCGGCGGTCCGCTTCAAGAACGTCTACCGCTTCGCCTTCTTCCTGCCGAACGTCACCTCGATCGTGGCCGTCGCGATCATCTTCGGCTCGGTCTTCTCCACCAACTTCGGCCTGATGAACGCCCTGTTGCAGGCGGTCGGCCTGGACCAGGTGGCGTGGCTCAACACCCCCTGGGGCATCAAGGTCGCCATCGCGACGCTGATGACCTGGCAGTGGACCGGCTACAACGCGATCATCTTCCTCGCCGGTCTCCAGACGATCCCGAGCGAGCTGTACGAGGCCGCGCGGATGGACGGCGCCGGGCCCGTGCAGACCTTCTTCCGGATCACCCTGCCGATGATGCGTCCGGTCGTGCTCTTCGTCCTCGTCATCTCGACCGTCACCGGACTGCAGAGCTTCTCCGAACCGCAGGTGCTGCTGCAGACCACGGACAACAACTCGTCGTTCGCGGGCGGCCCCGGCCACGCGGGCCAGACGATGGTCCTCTACTTCTTCCAGCAGACCTTCGACAACAACGACTTCGGCTACGGCGCCGCCGTGGCCTGGGGCATCTTCCTCGTCGTCGTCCTCTTCTCGATCATCAACTGGCGCCTGGTACAGCGCCGGGGCGAAGAATAGGAGCCCGCCACCATGGCATCCATCAAGGGTTCACGGCAGCGGGGCATAGCGCTCCACCTGGTCCTGATCGTCGGCCTGCTGCTCTCGGTCTTCCCGTTCTACTGGGCCGTGATCATGTCGACGCACTCGTCGACCGAGATCTTCTCCTACCCGCCCAAGCTGCTGCCCGGCTCGCACTTCCTGGAGAACGTCCGCCACCTCTTCGACAACGTCGCCTTCTTCGGGTCGATGTTCAACTCGCTGCTCGTGGCGGGCACGGTCACGGTTCTGGTCCTGTTCTTCGACTCCCTCGCGGCCTTCGTCTTCGCCAAGTTCCAGTTCCCCGGGCGCCGGGTGCTCTTCGCGCTGATGATGGCGATCTTCATGGTCCCGGCCCAGCTCCAGGCCATCCCACAGTTCGTGATCATGGCGAAGCTGGGCTGGATCGGCTCGATGACCGCGCTGATCGTCCCGGCGGCGGCCAACGCCTTCGGCATCTTCTGGATGCGCCAGTACATGAAGAGCGCGATCCACGACGAACTCCTCGACGCCTCGAAGCTCGACGGCGCCGGATTCCTGCGCCAGTACTGGCACGTGGCGCTCCCGGTCGTCCGGCCCGGCCTCGCCTTCCTCGGCATCTTCACCTTCATGGGCCAGTGGAACGACTACGCCTGGCCCCTGATCGCCCTCACCAACCCGGACAACGTGACCCTCCAGGTCGCCCTGTCCCAGCTCAACGGCGTGCACGGCACGACCGACTACGGGATGGTCATGACGGGCGCGCTGCTGGCCCTGATTCCCCTGCTGATCGTCTTCGCGATCGGCGCCAAGCAGATCATCGGCGACCTCGGCAAGGGGGCCATCCGCTGATGACCGATCCGTCGATCCGCGGGCCACGGCCCGCCGATCCCCTGATCGCCCTGCGCCCCTGGGAGGCACCTGAGGTGACCTCCTGGGGGCGGTTGCCGATGAACGCCGTGGACCGGCGGCCGGGCGCGCTGTCCCTGGACGGGGACTGGCGCTTCCAGCTGCTGCCGACGCCCTTCACGGAACCCGGCCCCGAGTGGTCCTCTTCGTACGTCCCCGGCGCCTGGACCATGCAAGGCACCGACGACCTCCCGCAGTACACCAACTTCCGCATGCCCTGGGGCGAGTTCCCGCCCGCCTCGCCCGCCGCCAACCCGACGGGCGTGTACGAGCGCGAGGTGGACGTGCCCGCCGCGTGGGCCGGACGCCGGATCGTGCTCCAGGTCGGTGCCGCCGAGAGCGCGCTGCTGGTCCATGTGGACGGGCGGCCCCTCGGCATCTCCAAGGACTCCCATCTCGCGGCCGAGTTCGATCTCTCCGACGTCGTACGTCCCGGGCGGCGCGCCACCGTGCGGCTCACCGTCGTGAAGTGGTCCGACGCCTCGCACATCGAGGACCAGGATCAGTGGTGGCACGGCGGCATCACCCGCTCGGTGCTGCTGTACGCCACCGATCCGCTGTATCTGGCCGATGTGACCGTGCGGACGCGCCTCGACGGCGAACTGCGGGTGGACTGCCAGGTGCGCAACGGTGCCGGCGCGCTCCCCGAGGCCTGGTACGTCACCGGGGAGCTGGACGGCCAACTCCTCGCCCAGGACGCGGAGTTCGACCGGTCCAACGCCGAGGACGGCCGGGTCTCCGACTTCCTCGGCGAGGCACGCCTCGGCACGGTCGTCCGCGACGTCCGCACCTGGACGGCGGAGACGCCCGAGCTGTACGACCTCACCGTACGGCTGCACCGCGCCGACGGTTCGGTCGCCGACGTCTCCCACCACCGGGTGGGCTTCCGCGAGGTCGAGATCCGCGGCCGGGACCTGCTCCTCAACGGTGAGCGGGTCTTCATCCGGGGCGTCAACCGGCACGACTTCCATCCGCTGACGGGCCGCACGGTGTCGTACCCGGACATGCGGGCGGACCTGGAGCTGCTGAAGCGCTTCGGCTTCAACGCCATCCGCACCGCCCACTACCCGAACGACCCGACCCTGCTCGACCTCGCCGACGAGCTCGGCTTCTACGTCGTCGACGAGGCGAACATCGAGGCGCACGACCACGCCCACGAGATCGCCGACGACCCGCGCTACACCGCCGCCTTCGTGGACCGCGTCGCTCGGATGGTCCTGCGCGACAAGAACCACCCCTCCGTCATCATCTGGTCGCTGGGCAACGAGTCCGACTACGGCGCCAACCACGACGCCGCCGCGGGCTGGCTGCGCCGCCACGACCCGACCAGGCCGCTGCAGTACGAGGGCGCGGCCAAGCTCGACTGGGCCGACCCGACCGTCGCGTCCGACATCGCCTGCCCCATGTACGCGCCCATCGAGGACTGTGTCGCCCACGCCCTGTCCGGCGAGCAGACCAAGCCGCTCATCCAGTGCGAGTACTCGCACGCCATGGGCAACAGCAACGGCACGCTCGCCGACCACTGGGCCGCCATCGAGTCAACCCCAGGGCTTCAGGGCGGTTTCATCTGGGAGTTCTGGGACCACGGCATTCTCCAACGCGTGAACGACGGAAGACCGGCCGGGCGCGGTGGCGCCGGGCTGTATGACAACGGTGTCGCGGCGCCGGGCCACCGCTGGGCGTATGGCGGCGACTTCGGCGAGACGATCCACGACGGCGCGTTCATCGCCGACGGGGTCGTCTTTCCCGACCGCACCCCCAAGCCGGTGATGTACGAGCACCGGGAGATCGCGGCGCCGGTGCTGCTGACGAACTTCCCCCACGAGGGGCTGGCCATCGCCAACCGCCAGCACTTCCGCGGGCTGGAGTGGCTGGCCGCCGAGTGGGAACTGTCGCTCGCGGACGGCGGCTCGCTGACGGCTCCGGCCAAGCTGCCCGACGTGGGTCCCGGCGAGTCGGCCACGGTTCCGCTGCCCTTCCCCTTGCCCGACGACACCGCCGAGGCCTGGCTGACGCTGCGCGTGACGACCGCGGACGACGAGCCGTGGGCCCCGCGCGGCACGGAGGTGTGCCTGCCGCAGGTGCGGCTGTGGGCGGCATCCGACACGGAGGAACCCTTCGAGGACGAGGACGTCACGAAGGACATCCCCGTGGCGGGCGAGCCCGTCGACGTCGACGAGGACGGTCTCCTCGTCCACCCGCTGCTCACCGCCGCCCCCGTGCTCTCGCTGTGGCGAACCCCGACCGACAACGATGAGTTGGGCGGGGTGGCGGTGCGCTGGCGTGCCTGGGGTCTCGACACCCTCGTACGCAAGGTCGTCGGCGTACGCCGTGAGGGCGGAAGGGTCACCGTGCTCGCCGAGTACGACACCTGCGCGGGCACCGTGCGCCACGAGCAGGTGTTCACGCGCGTCGAGGGCGGGGTGCTGGTCGAGGAGTCCGCCGAACTGCCGGACGGGCTCGACGACGTGGCGCGGGTCGGCTCCGTCTTCGAGACCGTCGCCGGGCTCGATGTCCTGGACTGGTACGGGCCGGGTCCCTGGGAGTCGTATCCGGACCGCTGCGCCGGTGCGCCGGTCGGCCACCACTCCTTGCCCGTGGACGAGCTGTTCACCCCCTATCTGCGTCCGCAGGAGAGCGGCGGGCGGCACGGCGTACGGCACTTCACGCTGTCGGCGCCGGACGCCACGGGCCTCTCGGTCGCGCTGGACGCGCCACGCCAGGTGTCCGTGACCCGGTACCGCGCCGAGGACCTGGCCGCCGCCACCCACCACGACGAGCTGGTGCCGCGGCCCGGCTGTGTCGTGCACATCGACGCCGCGCACCGCGGTCTGGGCACCGCCTCGTGCGGGCCCGACACCTCGCCCGAGTACCTCATCGGGACCGGTACCCACCACTGGTCCTGGACGCTGCGCGTGCTCTGACCCCGCTCGCACCCACCCCTTCGACGCCCTCCGCGCACCCACCTCTTCGATGCCTCTTTGATGGAGCAGACGTGTGTACTTCGCATGCCCGGACGCAGGCCGATCAGGCCGCCGCCCAAGCCGACCAGGCCGACCAGGCCGACGCCGGAAGACGTAACTTCCTGCGGGCCACGGCGCTGATAGGCGCGGCGGCCACGACGGTGGCGCTGCCCGCGACCGCCCAGGCCGCCGCCCGTGACGGGCGGTGGCGCCCCGATCCCGAAAGCCGCCGTTTCACCCTCGCCGTGATGCCGGACACCCAGTACCTCTTCGACGGGCCGAGCATCAACCCCGCGCCGATCGAGGCTTCGCTGCGCTATCTCCTGGAGCACGGCACGGACGAGAACATCGTCTTCCTCTCGCACCTGGGCGACCTCACGGAGAACGGCGCGCAGGCCGAATGCGACGCGGCGGGCAAGGCGTTCGAGCTGCTCGACCGGCGCGGTGTGGGCTACAGCGTGCTGGCGGGCAACCACGACGTCCGGTCGTCCACGAACGACCAGCGGGGCGCGACCCCGTACCTGGACGTCTTCGGGCCGCAGCGCTTCGAGAGCAAGCGGACCTTCGGCGGTGCCTCGCCGGACGGCTACAACACCTTCCACCTCTTCAAGGCGGCCGGCCGGGAGTGGCTCGTCCTCGCGCTGGACTGGCGGCTGTCGGCGAAGGGGTACGCGTGGGCGAAGGACGTCCTCGCCCAGCACCCGAAGACGCCCGTCATCCTCACCACGCACGAGCTGGTCGTCGAGGACGACACCCTCTCCTCTTACGGGCAGCAGCTGTGGGACCAGCTGATCCGTGACCACGACCAGATCTTCCTCACCCTCAACGGGCACTACTGGCCTGCCGCCCGCGCCACCCGCAAGAACGCGGCCGGGAACGACGTCCATCTTCACCTGACGAACTATCAGAACCGTTACTACGGCGGCGCGGCGATGATCCGCCTCTACCGCTTCGACCTCGACCGGAACACCATCGACGTCGAGACGATCTCGCCGTGGATCCTGGGCCGGGCCGCCAAGGGGCTCAATGAGCTGGAGCGGCAGGAGATGGAACTCAGCGGCGACGCCGACCGTTTCTCCGTCCCCGTCGACTTCGAGAAGCGCTTCTCGGGCTTCGCGCCGGTGCCCCCGCGCCCGTCCAGGCCCGCCGCGCAGATGCTGGTCCGGGGCACGGTCGCGTACTGGCGCTTCGACGGTCACGACGACGGGACGGCGGTCGAGGGCACGGTCCGCGATCTGTCCGGGCACGGCAACGACCTCACCCTGGTCAAGGTCGCGGGCGGCTCCCTTACCTGGTCGTCGGCGCACCACCCGGACCAGCCGGGACACGGCAGCCTCAGCTTCCAGGGCGGCAAGCCTCCGCTGAAGGGCGCGTATCTGCGGACGGTGGACGGAGCGCCCCTCAACTCGGCGACCTTCGAGCGCTGCTACACCTTCGAGGCGTTCTACCAGCTGCCCGCCGACTGGGACCCCGCGCACCACGCCTGGGCCTCACTGGTCAGCCGCACCGGTACGGGCGGCGGCGCGGGCAAGACCGACGGCGACCCGGACGAACCGCTCGCCACGCTCTCCCTCTCCGACGGGCCGGGGCCGCAGTGGGCGGTCCGGCCGCTCAACCAGGAGGGCATCGCCACCAACTGGGGTGACGAGACGGCACGGGAGCAGTGGTGGCACGTCGCCGTCGTCAACGACGGCTCGCACACCACGATGTACGTCCAGGGCTGCCCGGTCGCCCGCAATCCGCACGCCTCCGCCGTCGGACTCACCTCCCTCGGCCTTCCGTGGCTGCTCGGCGGCTACGAGTACGCGGGCCAGATCGACCAGATCCTGCACGGCCGGCTCGGCGACGTCCGGATCGTCGAACGCGCCCTGCCCGTCACGTCGTTCATGAACCACTGATCCGCTGACCCGAGGGACTCACACGATCATGACCGAGCAGCAACTGCCCGCCTGGGCCGATCCGTCCGTCTCCCCCGCCTCGCTGGACCCGCAGGGCATGTCGCGGCGCGGGTTGCTGCGCCGCGCGGGCCTGTTCGGGGCGGCCTTCGCGATGGGCTCGCTCGCGACCCCCGCGGCCGCCACCGATGGACGCTACGGTGGCAACGACCCCCGCCTCGCCTACCTCGTCGGCGACCACCACATCCACACCGTCTACAGCCACGACGCGAAGTACACGTTCTCCCAACTGGCCGCAGCGGGCGCCGAGTACGGCCTCGACTGGATGGTCTTCACCGAGCACTCCAACTTCGGGCACGCCAAGTACGGCGCCCCGCTGGAGCACAACGAGATCCTCAAGGCCCGCGCCGAGAACCCCCGCCAGCTGATCTTCCAGGGCCTGGAGTGGTACATCCCGGCGGCCGAGCACGCCACGGTCTTCGCCGCGCCCGGCCCGAACGAGGTCGACCTCCTCACCCAGTTCGAGAGCGCCTACGACGGCAAGCTGCTCGGCTACACCGACGGCTCCGCCACAGGCGCGGACACCGCCCGCAACGAGGCGCACGCCGTCAAGGCCATCCAGTGGCTGGCCGAACAGCGCCGCACCGGCTACGTCGACGACGTCCTGGTCCTCGCCAACCACCCGATGCGCCTCGGCATCGACTCCCCGCACGAGATGCGCAACTGGCGGGACGCGGCTCCCGAGATCATGATCGGCATGGAGGGCGCGCCGGGCGCCCAGGGCGCCGCCATCCCCAGTTGGCGCGGTACGACGTCGATCCGCGGCGAGTACGAGAACAAGCCGTCGGCCCAGTCCTGGGCCGGTTACCCGACGGACGCGTATCTGACGTACGGCGGCTTCGACTGGGCGACCGCGACCGTCGGCGGCCTGTGGGACGCGATGCTCGCCGAGGGCAGGCTGTTCTCCATCACCACCAACTCCGACGCCCACCGGATCGTCTTCGACACCTGGAAGAACGGTGACTGGCTGCCGGGCCAGAACTTCGACAACACCGGCAAGCTGCCCGACCCGGTCAACACCGACACCCCGCAGCCGGGCAGCGACTTCTGGCCCGGCCAGTTCAGCCGTACTCACGTCGGCGTCACCCGCTACGGCTACCGCGCGGTAATGGCGGGCCTGCGCGCGGGCCGCGTCTGGCTGGACCACGGGCATCTGCTCGACGGGCTGGACGTCCGCCTGAAGCGGGACTGCGACCACGGCCCGGGGGTGACCATGGGCGGCCGGCTGCGCGTCCGCAAGGGCGAGAAGCTCACCCTGTCGGTCACCGTGACGACCGCCTCGCGTCCCAACCCCCACGGAATCCTGCCCGAGTTGGCGCATGTCGACGTGATCCGCGGTGCGGTGCGCGGCCCCGTCGCCGACCGCGACGACTGGCGCGCGCCGGACACCAAGGTCGTCCACACGCAGGACGTGAGCGGCCGGAAGGGGACGTACACCCTGCGCATCCCGCTGGTCGCCGGTGACGAGTCGTTCTACGTCCGGCTGCGCGGCAGCGACGGCAACCGCCATGGTGCCGGGTATCTCGGCGCCTCGATCGACCCGCACGGCCCGATCCCCCACGCGCCCGGAAACGGTGACCCGTGGGTCGATACGTGGTTCTATGCCAACCCGGTCTTCGTCGATGTGGCAGGTGCTTGATGAAGCGTCAGTTCATTGCCCTGGCCGCCCTGTTGGGCGCCTTCACGGTCGGTATGACTACGTCGTCCGCCGTCGCCGGTGAGCCCCACTGGACCGAGACCGGCACGGCGTACGTCGACACGCTCGGCAGCGGTCAGGGACTGGCGAGCCGCGCGGACGGCTCCCTGCTGTACCGCGGACTCGCCTCCATCCCCCTCGATCTGCGGTTCAAGGGCTGGAACCATGTGGGCGACCCGGACATCGCGCGGGGATACGTCTTCGACGCCTATCAGGGTTCGGACACGGCGACCTCGAAGATGTTCGCCGTCACCACACCCGCCGGGAAGCGCTACGAGTACGTCCACCAGCTCGACCCGGGCGAGAAGCTGAACAACTCCTTCGCCACCGTCTCGCCCGACGGGCAATGGCTGGTCTCGGGCGAATGGGGCGACCAGAACCGGCTCCAGGTCTTCCCCACTCCCCTGCTCAACCCGTCGACCCCGCGCACCGGCGGCGCCCTGCCGGAGGTCTGGCAGATCACCCTCGACAAGGCAGTCCGCGACATCCAGGGCTGCGACTTCGTGAACTCCACACGGCTGCTGTGCGCCTCGGACGACAGTTCGCGCACGCTGTTCCCCGAGGACCGGCCGCTGCTCCAGGTCGACCTGGAGCGCACGTTGGACGGTCAGCCGATCACGGGCCACGTGAAGAGCCTCTTCGCCCTGCCGCAGCGCAGCCTGTGCACGGACGGGACGTACGAGGCGGAGGGCGTGGACTACGACGCCGTACGCGGCACGCTGCGCGCCGAGGTCGTCCAGCCCGGCGCGTGCGCACTCGCGACGACGGTCTACTCGTACCAGAAGAAGTAGAGCCGCTCAGCCATCTTTTGACGGTCCGTCAGGCGTAGAAGCGCGACAGGCTCTGCAGGACGGCGGCGGGCTTCCCGCCGCCGTCGATCTCTATCGTGCCGTCGACGGCGATCTGCACGCCGCCCGGCACGTCCTCGACCGAGGCGAGCTTCGCGACCAGCCGGATCCGCGAGCCGACCTTCACCGGCGAGGGGAAACGCACCTTGTTCAGGCCGTAGTTGACCTTCGTCGACACGCCCTCGACCTCCAGCAGCTCGGTGAAGAGCGGGATGAACAGGGAGAGGGTCAGATAGCCGTGCGCGATGGGCGCGCCGAAGGGGCCCTGTGCCGCCTTCTCCGGGTCGACGTGGATCCACTGGTGGTCGCCGGTGGCGTCGGCGAACGTGTTGATCCGCTCCTGGGTGATCTCGATCCACTCGCTGGTGCCGAGGTCGCTGCCGGCGAGCTTCTTGAGTTCGTCGAGGCCGTTGACGGTGATGCTCATGGGGTTCCTTAGCTAAGAGTTGGTGGTGCCGTACCGCGTACGGACACGGGACTTGAGGAGCTTTCCGGAGGCGGTGCGCGGCAACGCGTCCGCGACCACGACCGATTTGGGGATCTTGTACTTGGCGAGCTGCCCGGCGAGCGAGGCGAGGACGGCGTCCGGGTCCAGGTCGGCGCCCTCGCGGGGGACGACGACGGCGCGCGGCACCTCGCCCCACTTGTCGTCGGCGACGCCGATGACCGCGCACTCCACGATGTCGGGGTGGGCGAGGAGCAGGTCCTCGATCTCGGCGGGGTAGATGTTCTCGCCACCCGAGATGATCATGTCCTTGATGCGGTCGACGATGAAGACATAGCCGTCCTCGTCGATCCGGGCGGCGTCCCCGCTGCGGAACCAGCCGTCGGCGAAGACGGCCGCCGTCTCGTCGGGCAGGCCCCAGTACCCGGGCATGACGTGCGGGCCGCGGACGACCACCTCGCCCGTCTCCCCGACGTCGACCGGTGTGAAGTCGGGCCGTACGACGCGCACATCGCTGAAGAAGTGCGGCACGCCCGCCGACCCGGCCTTGCTGACGGCGTGCTCGGCGTCCAGGAAGAGGACGCCGGGCGAGGCCTCGGTCATGCCGTAGCCCTGGAGGAAGGTCAGGCCCCTGGCCTGGTAGGTCTCGATCAGTGGGGTCGGCACCGGGGATCCGCCGCAGGACAGCATGCGCAGACTCGACAGATCGGCGTCGGCCCAGGCCGGCTGACGCGCCATCTGGTCGAACATGGTGGGCACCCCGAACATGAAGGTGATCCGGTGCCGCGCGATCAGGTCGAAGGACGCGGCCGGGTCGAAGGCCTCGACCAGGACACAGGTCCCGCCCTTGAGCAGGACGGGCAGCGTCAGCATGTTGAGCCCGGCGGTGTGAAACAGCGGGGCCGAGACCAGGGCGACCTCGTCGGCGGTCACGTCCTGGTCGACCAGCACGTTGAAGGCGTTCCACGTCAGATTGCCGTGGGTGAGCATCGCGCCCTTGGGGCGGCCCGTGGTGCCCGAGGTGTACATGATGATGCAGGTGTCGTCGGCGGTGACGGGCTGGTCGATCGGCTCGTCCGAGGCACCGTCGATCAACTCCTCGTACCGGGCGCCCACTTCGACGAACGTCCGTACGTCGGTGTGGCCCGGCAGGCCCGCGACGAGCCCGGCCGACGTCGGCGCGTACACCAGGGCCTTGGCGCCCGAGTCGCCCAGCTGGTAGGCGATTTCGGGCCCGGCGAGACGGGGGTTGAGCGGCACGAAGACCGCGCCGAGGACGCCCGACGCGAACAACGTCTCCAGGTAGGACGGGTGGTTGGGGCCCAGATAGGCGATCCGGTCGCCGCGCCGGATGCCCAGCGCCCGCAGGGCGTGCGCCAGCCGGGTCGTGCGCGCGTACAAGTCGGCGTAGCTGAGACAGCTGTCGCCGTGGATCAGGGCGGTGCGATGCGGGGTCTTGCGGGCCCGGCGTGCGGGCCATGACCCCAGTCCCTCATTGCGCATCTGTCTGCCCCTGTCCGTCGTCGCACATGGGATTGCACATGGGGTGGCCCCTTACGGTGTGCTCAGCCCGAGCAGGCGGGCGGCGTTCTCCTTGAGGATCTTCGGCTTGACCTCGTCCTTGATCGGCAGCTTCTCGAAGTCGGCGAGCCAGCGGTCGGGGGTGAGGACGGGGAAGTCGGAGCCGAAGAGGACCTTGTCCTTCAGCAGCGTGTTGGCGTACTGCACCAGCTGCGGCGGGAAGTACTTCGGCGACCAGCCGGACAGGTCGATGTGCACGCCCGGCTTGTGCGTGGCCACCGCGAGCGCCTCGTCCTGCCAGGGGAAGGACGGGTGCGCCAGGATGATCTTCAGATGCGGGAAGTCGGCGGCGACGTCGTCCACGTGCAGCGGGTTGGAGTACTTGAGCCGGATCCCGCCTCCGCCGGGCACCCCGGCGCCGATCCCCGTCTGCCCCGTGTGGAAGAGGGCGATCGTGCCGGTCTCCTCGATCACCTCGTACAGGTCGTACGCCACTGACCGGTCGTTGGGGAAGAAGCCCTGGATGCTGGGGTGGAACTTGAAGCCTTTCACCCCGTACTCCTCGACCAGGCGGCGAGCCTGCTTGACCCCCGCCTTGCCGCGGAACGGGTCGATGGAGGCGAAGGGGATCAGCACGTCCGGGTTGGCGGCGGCGGCCTCGGCGACCTCCTCGTTCGGGACGGGCTCGGTGCCGGTGGCGGACTCGGCGTCCACCGTGAAGATCACGGCGGCCATTTTCCGCTCGCGGTAGTACGCGGCCGTCTCCTCCAGGGTGGGCTTCCGCTTGCCCTCGACCTTGAAGTAGGCGGAGGAGGCCTCGTGCAGGTCGTCGTCCAGGGAGGCATGGCCCTTGGAGGACACCTCCGCGTGGGTGTGGACGTCGATCGCGACCAGTTCCTCGATGTCCATCACGCCTCCGGGAACTTGGGCGCGGGGATGCCGACGGTCTGGAGCTCGGCGCCGACCGACGTCGGGAAGGCGTCGGCGAGGGTGTCGGGGGTCCAGCCGCCGTCCGCGTACGCGGCCTTGATCTCCTGCGGATGCGACCAGAGTGCCACCTTGTCGCCGCCGATGCCGATGGCCTGTCCGGTGACGCCGCGGGCGGCCTCGGAGGCGAGGAACGGGACGAGGGCCGCGCAGTCCTCGGGGGTGCCGAAGCCCTCGCCCTTGCGGAGGAAGTCCGGGAGCGGCTCGCCCTGCTTCATGGCCTCGATGTAGGGGGCGAAGGCGGGAATGGTCTCGGTCATCGCGGTCGCGGCGACCGGCACGATCGCGTTGACGGTGATGCCCGCGCGGCCCAGCTCCATCGACCAGGTACGGGCCATGGCGGCGATGCCCGCCTTCGCGGCGGCGTAGTTCGTCTGACCGAAGTTTCCGCGCTGCCCGGCCGGCGAGCCGACCAGGATCAGGCTGCCGCCCTCGCCCTGCTCGCGCATGCGCACGGCGGCGGCACGGGCGCACGTGAAGGTGCCCTTGAGGTGGGTGGTGATCACCGCGTCGAAGTCGTCGTCGGTCATCTTCCACAGGACCTTGTCGCGCAGAATGCCCGCGTTGGTCACCAGGATGTCGAGCCGTCCGAACTCGTCCACCGCACGGCTGACCAGCCGGTCCGCGGCCTCGGACGTGCCGACCGCGACCACCTCGGCGACGGCCTTGCCGCCGGCCTCGGTGATGGACTTCACGGCCTGCTCGGCCACGGCCTCGTCGACGTCGTTGACGACCACGCAGGCGCCGACGGCGGCGAGGGCGTGTGCGTAGGCCAGGCCGAGGCCACGGCCGCTGCCGGTGACGACGGCCACCTTGCCGGTGAGATCGATGCTGGACACGAGGGGTCCCTTCAAAGCTGCGGATCAGCAAGCGCGGCGTGGAGTGCCGAGCTGCGGCTACGAGATCGAAGCTAAGAGCAATAATTGTTGACGTCAATAGTTGTTGCCGACTCGCCCGTGCGTCATGCTGTGCGTAGTACGGCGTCACGCCGTGCGGAATACGTACGATCCGCCCCCACCCGGGGCCCGGCCCAGGGAGCCCGTCATCGCAGGCCAGCAGCACGCCACAGACCATGCCGAGGGCCCTGCCCCCATCGACGCCCGGGAGCCGTGGATGCGCGGACTGCACGCGGACACCGGCTACCTGCTGTACCGGCTGGGGCTGCGCTCGGGGCAGCTGTTCAACACGTTCCTGCAGGAGTCGGGGCTCCGCCTGCGCCACTACGCGCTGCTGCGCTTCCTCGCCACCTCCGAGGGCGCGCTGCAGCGGGAGCTGAGCTCGCGGCTCGGCTACGACCCGAGCGCGATCGTCGGGCTCGTCGACGACCTGGAGAAGCTCGGTTTCGCCGAGCGCCGTCCCTCGCCCGACGACCGCCGCAGCCGGATCGTCGTGCTGACGGAGGACGGCCGGGCCTTCCTGCGCGACACCGACGAGGCGGGGCTGCGCGTCACCAACGACCTGCTCCAGCCCCTCGACCCCGCCGAGCGGGCCACGCTGCACGCCCTCCTGCAACGGGTCGCGGAAACCGAACTGAACTCATGACCACCCTGTCCGCGCCCGAACGTCTGCTCGCCGTGCTCGCCGCCTTCGACCACGAGCACCCGGCACTCTCCCTGACGGGAATCAGCCGCCGGGCCGGACTCACCCTCACCACGGCCCACCGGCTGGTCGGCGCGCTCACCGAATGGGGCGCCCTGGAGCGGGACGAGGAGGGTGTCTACCACGTGGGCCTGCGGCTGTGGGAGGTCGCGGCGCTCGCTCCGCGGGGCCTGGCGCTGCGGCAGATCGCGCTGCCGTATCTGGAGGACCTGTACGAAGCGACGCACGAGAACGTGCAGTTGGCGGTCCGCGACGGCTCCGAGGTCGTCTACATCGAGTGGATCTCCGGGCACTCCGCGGTAGGCGTCCGCATCCAGGTGGGCGCCCGCTGGCCGCTGCACGCCACGGGCGTGGGGCTCGCCCTCCTCGCGCACGGCGACCCGGCGTTCCAGGAGGCCTACTGCGACCGCCCGCTCGCCTCCTTCACCCCGTACACCCTCACCGATCCGGCCCGGCTGCGCCGCGTGCTGGCCGAAGTGCGGCGCACGGGCGTGGCGGTGAGCAGCCGTCAGATCACCGACGACGCCCTCTCGGTGGCCGCTCCGGTGCGCGGCGCGGGCGGCACGGTCGCCGCGGCCGTCTCGGTCGTCGTGCCCCAAGTGGACGCGCAGGTACCGGCGTTGATCCCGGCGGTACGGCTGGCGGCGCGCGGGATCTCGCGGGCGCTCGGGTGGCAGCCGCAGACGCGGACCGAATCCGCCTCGTAGGACGAGGAGTCCGCCTCGTAGGACGAGGAGCTCGCTTCGTAAGACGCGGCGCCCGCCTCGTGGCTCAGGACGAGGAGCCCGGCTCGTAAGGCGAGGTGCCCGCCCCTCAAGATGAGGAGCCCGCCCCTCAAGATGAGGAGCCCGCCTCGTGGCGAGATGCGCGCCTCGTGAGCCGTGGGATATCCCTCTCACCGGTGAGGCTTCGCCGTCGCGCGGTCGGGATACTGGGACGGCCCTTGCCCAGAGGAGCCACGCATGTCCGCTCAGTCCTGGTTCACGCCCGCCGTCGCACGCTGGCGAGCGGTTGCCGCGCCCGCCATGTCCCGCTGGCGGCCGGTCGTCTCGCGGTTGCGCACGACGCATCCGTACGTCGTCGACACGGCGCTCGCCGCGCTCGTGCTGTTCGCCGCCTCGCTGCAGTGGATGTTCCCCGACGAGGGCGACGACCGGCTGTCGTGGCAGGGTTTCCTGCTGGCGGTCGGCACGGCGGTGCCACTGGTGTGGCGGCGGCGGGCGCCCTTCCTGTCCGCCTGCGCGGTGTCGGTCTGTACGCCCGCCATGGCGCTGTACCACGCGCCGCCGCCGAACGTCGCCTACGGCGGACTGGTCGTGCTCTACACGGTGGCCACGCTCTGCCCGCCCGCGCAGCGCCGGTTCATGCTGGTGGCCTGGCTGGTCGGGGCCTCGCTGACGATGATGGCCAAGGAACACGCCCAGCCCTTCGAGTACGCCTTCCATCTGACGAGCTTCCTCAGCGCGTACGCGCTCGGCATCCTCACCCGCGTCCAGCGCGCGTACACCGCGGAGCTGGAGGACCGGGCCCGCCGCCTGGAGCGGGAGCGCGCCTCGGACACGGCGCGGGCCACGGCGCAGGAACGCGCACGGATCGCCCGGGACATGCACGACATCCTCGCCCACGCGGTGAGCCTGATGGTGGTGCAGGCCGAGGCCGGCCCGGTGGTCGTGCGCAGCGATCCGGAGCGCGCCGAGGCGGCCTTCGACGCGATCGCGACGAGCGGGCGCGACGCGATGCGGCAGCTGCGCCGGATCCTCGGCGTGCTCAAGGAGGAGCAGGTCGACGTCAACGGCGCGTCGGCCCGGTTGCCGCAGCCCAGCATCGCGGCTCTCGCCGGCCTGACCGGCCAGGTCGCGGAGTCCACCGGACTGCGCGTGCACCTCAGCACCACCGGCGCGCCCCGCCCGCTGCCCCCGGACACCGAGGTCGCCGCCTACCGGGTGGTGCAGGAGGCGCTCACCAACACCGTGAAGCATGCGTACGCTTCCACAGCGCGGGTTGAACTCGACTGGACGGAGGACGCGTTGACACTCACGGTGACGGACGACGGACGGGGGCCGGGCGCACAGGGACCGGCCGCGTCACCCGGTGGTCACGGGCTGATCGGCATCCGTGAGCGGGCCGCCGCCTGCGGAGGCAGCGCGGACTCGGGCCGCGGCCCCGACGGCGGCTTCCGTGTCGCCGTACGCCTCCCGGCCGCCGTCGACCGGCAGGCGGCCCTCGGGTGAGCATTCGCGTGGTGGTCGCCGACGACCAGGAGCTGGTCCGCAGCGGCTTCAGCATGATCCTGGAGGCACAGCAGGACATCGAGGTGGTGGCGGAGGCCGGGGACGGCCTCGAAGCCGTGGCCGCGGTACGGGAGCACGCACCCGACGTCCTGCTGCTCGACATCCGTATGCCGCAGATGGACGGCCTGGAGGCGGCCCGCCTGGTGTGCGCGGAGTCCTGCTGCAAGGTCGTCATGCTGACGACGTTCGACCTCGACGAGTACGTGTACGAGGCCCTGTACGCGGGGGCAAGTGGCTTTCTGCTCAAGGACGTTCGCCGGGACGACCTCGTACACTCCGTCCGTGTCGTCGCGGCCGGCGACTCGCTTCTCGCGCCCTCCGTGACCCGCCGCCTGGTCGCCGACATCGTCCAGCGCCGCCGCGCCGAGGCCGCCCCCGAACCGGCACCGGCCCGCCTCGACGTCCTCACCGCCCGCGAGGAGGAGACCCTCCGCCTGCTCGCCCGCGGCCTGTCCAACGCGGAGATCGCGACAACGCTCTTCGTGAGCGAGCACACCGTCAAAACCCATGTCAGCAACGTGCTGAGCAAGCTGGGGCTGCGGGACCGGGTGCAGGCGGTGATCTGCGCGTACGAGACGGGTCTGGTGACGCCGGGCTCCTCCTAGGGGGCTTCTGATGGGTCTACGCGGCGTCGCCGGCTCCCTCCGCGGAGTGAGACGGGGCCCGGTATCCGTCGTGCGAGGGAGGTCCCGAAACCGCTCCCTCCGGCGATCCGGTGGACCCCCGTCCGCCGCGACGCTGAGTGGCGATGTCACCCACCGCACCCATCGCCGGGAGGCGTACCGTGCTCGCCACGATCTCCCGGGCGGCGACCCGCCGCCCGCTCACCGTGATCCTCGTCTGGCTGCTCATGCTGCTGATCGGCTTCGGCCTCGGCACGGGCGTCTTCGGCCGGCTCGTCGACTCGGTGCCCGATGTCCCGGGCACCGAGTCGGAGCGGGCCGCCGCCTACCTCGACCGCGTCGACACCAGCGGCGAGTCGATCACCGCCGTCGTCTCGGGCACCTCGGTCTCCGACCCCGGCCTGCGGTCCCAAGTCGGGCGCGCCGTCGCCGACTTGCGTACGGTCTCGGGGGTCGCCGAGGTTCCCGACCCGTACACCACGCGCGGCCTCACCTCCGAGGACGGCAAGGCCCTCGTCATTCCGGTGACGCTCAAGGGCGACATGAAGTTCAAGGACGAGAAGAAGGCCGTGGACACGGCCGCCGACCGCATCCGCCAGATCGACGCGCCCGAAGTCCACGTCAGCGGCGGCCTGTTGCTCGGCCAGCAGATGAGCGGGCGCGCCCAAGAGGACGTACAGCGGGCCGAGTTGATCTCCCTGCCGGTCGTGCTGGCTCTGCTGCTCGTCGTCTTCGGCGGACTGCGGGCCGCCGGGCTGCCGCTGGTGATCGCGATCAGCGGAGTCGCGGGCGCCTTCCTCGCGCTCTTCGCCTTCAGCCAGGTCACCGACATCTCGGTGTACGCGATCCAGGTCACCACCATGCTGGGGCTCGGACTCGCCGTGGACTACGCGCTGTTGATGGTGGTCCGCTTCCGCGAGGAGCGACGGCACACCGACGACGTCATCGAGGCCGTGCACCGCACCGTCGCCGGCGCCGGGCGGACCGTCCTGTTCTCCGGGCTCACGGTGGCCGTCAGCCTCACCGGGCTGCTGGTGTTCCCCAGCCCGTTCCTGCGCAGCATGGGGCTGGCCGTGGCCGCCGTGGTCGTCGTCGACATGCTCGCCGCGATCACCCTCCTGCCCGCGCTGCTGGCTCGCTTCGGGTCACGCATCGCACCGGCCAGGCGCGAGAAGACCGACTCCGGCACCGCTCTCGCAGCTGACTCCGCCGCGGCCGATGGCTCCGACTCTGCGGTCGGCTCCGACGCCGACAAGGAAGGCCGCCTCTTCGCCCGCCTCGCCCGGTTCGCCGCGCGCCGTCCCGTCGTCATCCTGGTCACCCTCGTCCCTGCCCTGCTCGTCCTCGCGCTGCCCGTCGCCGGAATGAAGATCAGCATCGGGGACGCCAAGCAACTGCCCTCCAACACCGAGGCACGGCAGCTGTACGACACCGTGGACGCCCACTTCCCGCCGGGTACCGGCGTCTCACCGGTGACCGTGGTGGTGCGCCCCGGCGCGGCCCCGGACACGGTGACCCGGATCCGCGCCCTCGCGGACACGAGCGACTCCAGCCCCCTGCCGGGCGGCGCCACACTGGTGCACCTCCAGCCGACCGGCAGCGTCGACGGCAAGGCGGCGACCGACCTGGTCGAGCGGGTACGGAAGGTGCGCGGCGACGAGCCCGTCGAGGTCACCGGCGTCGCGGCCCGGCTGGTCGACTTCCGCACGATGCTCGCCGAGCGGGCACCCTGGGCGGCGGTCACCGTTCTCGTCGGCATCTTCGCGCTGCTCTTCGCCTTCACCGGCTCGGTGCTGATCCCGCTGCGGACCATCGCCACCACGCTGCTCAGCCTGGGCGCCGCGCTCGGCGCGGTGGTCTGGGTCTTCCAGGACGGCCATCTGGCCGGCGCCCTGGGCGCCGAAGGTCTCGGCTCGCTGAGCCTGACGGCACCGCCGCTGATCATCGCGATCGCCTTCGGACTCGCCATGGACTACGAGCTGTTCATCCTCGCCCGGATGCGCGAGAGCTGGCTGCGCACTGGCGACGCCCAGGAAGCCGTCGTGACCGGTCTGCGCCGCTCCGGGCGCGTGGTCAGCTGCGCCGCGCTGCTCCTCGCGATCGTCTTCGGAGCCTTCATGACCGGCGGCTTCTCCCCCATCCTGCAGATCGGCCTCGGCCTCACCCTGGCGGTCCTGATCGACGCGACCGTCGTACGCATGCTCCTCGTACCGGCGACGATGGCACTCCTCGGGCGGCGCGCCTGGTGGGCGCCGGGGGCACTGCGGCGGGCGCACGACCGGTTCGGGGTCAGCGAGGAGGCACCGCCCGCTCAGCCGCAACTGACCACTGTGTGAGCGCTGCCTGAAGAGTCCTCCCCTCGGCTCTGAAGGTCAGCCGAAGCAGTCCGTCCCCGCAACGGCTCGGCGGGCGACGGACTGCTTCATGTGGGAGACACGGATCGCGAAGCAGCCCGAGGCCGGGCGGTTGATGTCCAGCGCCTCGACCGTGGAGGGACGGGGGCAGAGGCCTGCGACGAGGCGGGGGCACAGACCGGCGACGACACGACCGGCCCGGACGACTGGTATCCGCAGCTCGAAGAACGTGCCCCGCCGATCGGGTCCCGCCGACGCCTGCCGAGGGACCTCGCCATGGCCATCGACGGCTGCCTGCGGCCCGATCCGGCAGCCCGGCCCACCCTCGCAGAACTCGCCACCGCCTGCGACGCGGCTCTGCCATGGCAGCGACGCCACGTGCAGCAAGCGTGACGGTTGTGCAGGGGCGCGCCGGAGCCGGACGTCACCGGTCCGACGGGGCACGGCCAGGACCTCCGGGCCCGGCACCCAATCCATCGGGCTCGGTGGCCCGTACCCCATACGAGCCGTTCGAGCCCTTTGCGGGACGAAGCGCATTGGGGGTCACCGATGCCAAGGACAACAGCCCGATACCGGACCCGCGTGATGCTGGGGCTGACCGCCGGTGTCCTCACGAGTGTGCTCGCCGCCTGCGGCGGCGGGGCGTCGACCGCGAGCGGGACCGGGAGTCACGCGGGATCCTCCGGACCACCGGAGAC
This sequence comes from Streptomyces sp. NPDC001530, assembly GCF_042894545.1. NCBI lineage: Bacteria > Bacillati > Actinomycetota > Actinomycetes > Kitasatosporales > Streptomycetaceae > Streptomyces > Streptomyces sp. NPDC001530. The sequence goes on along the minus strand of NZ_JBIAVS010000008.1, from coordinate 155,639 downwards.
CACCGGCCGGCCTGGAGTGACCAAGGTGGACGTCACGCTGGTCGACTTCCGCCTCACACTGTCGCAGCCGACCTTCACGGCCGGACGCTATGACTTCGTCGCCACGAACAAGGGGCACCACGTGCACGCACTGGAGATCGAAGGCCCCGGCGGTGAGCACCGCACCCGGTCGCTTGCGCCGGGTGAGTCCGCCGCCCTCGATGTGACCCTCAAGCCAGGGGCGTACGAGGTGTACTGCCCCGTGGACGGGCACAAGGACCTGGGCATGAAGACGGAGATCACCGCGGTCAGCGGTGGCGCGTCGTCGAGCAACAGCACGAACAGCGGCGGCGGTTACTGAGCATGAAGACCCCGGCCGCCGTCGACACGCCAGCCGAACACCTGGAGTCACGATGAACTCCACCGAGGCCACCCTGACAGGAGTGGGAGTGTGCTGTGCCGCCGGCAACACGGTGCTGCACACTCTCCTCATCCCTGATCATCTTGAGGAGAAGTTCTACATCGGCATCGCCTTCGCCGTGGGCAGTGCCGTCATGCTGGCCGTGGCAGTGGCACTCGTCGGCCTCACACGGCCCCTGGTCGCGTGGCTCACCGGGGCGCTCGTCAGCCTCGGCATGATCATCGGCTTTCTGCTGTCGCGCACCGTGGGCCTGCCGGACGGCTACTACGAACCCGGCTGGGAACCGCCGTACGGTCCCCTGTCTCTGCTCGTCGAGGGGCTCTTCATCCTCGCCTTCCTCGTCTGGCTCGCAGTAAGGGGCACCCCTCCCGGGTCGCCGGACAAGGCGGATCACGCGAAGATCACGGTGGGGCGAGACGTGTCGAAGCGCTGGTGATGCCGGGCGAGGGATACACGCAACAGCCGGGCATCCGCCACGCCAACGCCGCGTGCGAATCGGGACCGGAGATGAGCCCGCTGACAGGCTCTTCAGACGCCCTCTAGCCGAAGCAGTCCGTACCGGCCGCCGTCCGGCGGGTGACGGACTGCCGCGCGAGGGAGGCGCGGAACGCGTAGCAGCCCACAGCCGGGCGGTTGATGTCCAGCGCCTCGACCTTGGTGACGACGATGACCTCGGACGGCGACCGCTCGACGCTTACGGGCACGGCGACCGGGGCGTCGAACCAGAGCTTGTTCCCCTCGTCCGTCTTCTGCAGCGCGAGAGCCCGCTTCAGCTCGGCGTCCGTCAGCGTCCCGTCCGCGACGGCGCGGTCGAGCCGATGCTCGATCTGCCGGGAGCTCGCGTCGAGTTCGGCGCGCTCCTCCGCCTCGGCGCGCGCCTCCTCCTCGCGCTGGATGCGATAACAGCCGTCCGGCGTCAGCCGCTCGGCGGTGACGGTGCCGGGCGTCTCCTTCGTACGGAACTCGTAGCAGACCTTTTCGTTCAAACCCGCGGACAGCCAGACCAGATCGGTCAGTTGCCCCTCCTCGGTCTCCTGGTCCTCGATGTCGATGCCCCTCGTCGCCCAGACCGGAGCGCTCTGCACGGCCGCGAGCCCACCCTCGGCCAGGGCGGCCCGTAGTTCCACGACGACGTCCGCCGCGACCGCGGCAGGCAGCCTGCCGGGGTCCTGGGCCCGCGGCAGGTCACAGCGCGCTTCGGGCAGCTCGTGCACGGAGACGGGAGGCACGGAGGAGGCCGGCACGACCTCGAAGCGGTAGCAGCCGGTCGCCGACCCGCCGAACCAGCCGTCCTCCGTGTACGTGATCTCGGTGGTGATCGTGACCCGCCGGTCGTGCCGCTCGACCTCGGGCCCGACCTTCCTGTAGCCGTTCGGCACCAGCCGGTCGATCTCGGTCCCGAGCAGGGACCCGTCGGAGGCCGCCCGCGACAACCGGTCCCTGCTCCCGTCCACCGCCTCCTCGACCTCGTCCCGCGCCCGCGCATCGGCCCGGCCGGGCGCCGTACCGACCCACCACACCCCGAACAGCACCAGGCCGAGGGCTGTCACCAGCACGGTCAGACAGCCGTTCAGCACGCATCCCCCGCGCCTCCCCATGCCCGCAGGCTGCCCGATCCGCGCCCGCACGACGGACCCCGTGTCCGACACGTGATCGAACGGGGCCCGGTACGAGACGGCCCGCTCAGCCCGGCAGCGCGGCGAGCAACCGCCGGTCCCGGGGCGCCGCCCCGCGGCCGAGGCGGGCGTCCAGCAGTCGGCGGGCCGCGTCGCAACGGCCCGCCGCCACAAGGGCGTACAGCAGGGTCTCCTCGACGACCTCGCGCTGGGCCGCGCTGCCACCCACCTTCCGCAGCACCGGCAGGAGCGCGTTCAGGCCGCGGGCGGCCTCGGGGAACCGTTCCTCGACTAGAGCCCCGAAGGCCTCGCAGAGCGGGACGATGACCTCGCGCTGCACGGGGTCCGCGTCCGCGGCGTGGTCGCGCAGCCGGCGCAGGGCCGCCAGGTCCCCGGCGGCGGCGAGGGCGACCGCCGCGTGCAGCGCGGTGAACGCGGTCGCGGGCCGCTCCACGACCTCACGCGCGACCGTCTCGAGCACGTCGGCCGCGGGCACCTGCCCGCGCCAGCTGTCGCTCAGCCGGGCCCGCCACAGCAGCGAACCCGAGTCCACCAGGGCGCGTACCCCTGTCACGCGCCCGGGCGCGAGCTGCGCGAACCACCGTTTGCGTACGGCGGCGGGGTCGTCCAGGGCGAGTTCGTGCAGGGCGATGTGCCAGGAGAAGTGCGCCCGGTGGACGGCGCCCCGGCCCTGCCCGGACACCCAGGCATCGAGCCAGTCGCGGCCCGCTTCGTAGGCGCCGGACTCGTAGTGGACGTGGGCGAGCGCGTGCACGGCGTGCCCGGAGGCAGGCTCGGCGGCCAGCGCGCGGTGGGCCAGCTCGGCGGCCTCGTGGAAGCGGCCCTGTTCCTGGCGCAGGAAGGCCAGGAGCGAGGTGTGGAACCAGTGGCCGTCGTACGCGGGCGAGGTGCGCTCGACCAGCCGCAGCGCGTAGGCGTCGTCGAGGTCGTTGATGCCGGAGAAGGCGATGGTGGGCACGGCGGCGGCGAGCGCGAGCGCGTCGGCCGGGTGCGCGTCCAGGTGCCCGAGCAGGGCGGCGGCACCCCCGTCCGCACAGTCGCCGTGGACGCGCCGCGTGACGACGTCCACGAAGGAACGCTCCCGCTCGTCGGCCCGTTCACGCGCGGAGCGCTGTGCGTCGGCGAGCGCCCTCGGTACGTCGACGTCGGCACCGCACTCGTGACCGAGCAGGGCGAGCGCGGCGTGCCCGAGCGCGAACCCGGGGTCGAGGACGACCGCGCGCCGGAAGGCGTCCTCGGCTCCGGCCCTGACCTTGAGGACCCGGTCGAGCCCGGTGCGGTAGGCGGCGGCCGCCTCGGCGCGGGTGGACAGCGGGAGCCCGTGCCCGTCGACGGGCCGGCGGCGCACGACCCGTCGAGGCGCCGAGAGCGGCGCGAGCAACTCCTCAGCCAGCGCGGCGGCTTGGCCGCGGATCTCCGGGATGGCCGTGGTCTCCCACAACTCGCCGCGGCGCGCAGCGCCGAGCGTGAACAGCGGGCGCTCACCGCGGCCTTCGGCGTCGAGAAGACGGCCGTCGCGGGTCGTGACCCCCATGCCCAGGGGACCGGGCACCGCGGCACCGGTGTCGAACAGCGAACGCCACAAGGGGTCTTCGGGACGCGCGCCGGGACCAGTGCAATCGATGATCCAACCCGCTTGAATGTCCTGGCCGTTGGAGAGCGCGACCAGCACCGAGCCGTCGTCCTGGACGGCGGCGTCCGTGACCGCTCCGGCGTGCACCCGCAGTCGCCGGGCCGTACGGGCACGGGCCACCGCCTCGGCCGTCGCGGGCGCCATCCGATGGCGATGGGTGTTCCACAGCGCGCCCTCCCGCTCCAGGAACGCGGCCCGCTCCTCGGGGGTGAGGCCGCGCCACAGCCGGGCGGTGTGCGGCCGCAGGCTGTCGAGCGCCGGGCGCCAGTCACCCTGGGTGCGCAGCGCCCGGCCGATGTGGCGGTAGACCGTCCTGCGCAGCGCGGACAGCGAGGGCGCGTCGAGCCCGTCGGGGGCGGCCATCGCCGCGACGGGGCCGATCGCGTGCGGCTGCGGCAGCAGGCCGCCCCGGGAGACGGCGTGCACGGTGCGCCCGGGCCGGTCGAGGCTCAGGGCCAGGTCCACCGCGGTGAGTCCCGTACCGACCAGCAGCACCTCGGCAGTGTCGGCGAGCGGGCCGTCGAGCGCGCCCGGCGCCCAAGGGGACCGTACGAAGCGGTCGGACGTACGCAGTCCCGGCGGGGCCCAGTCGCTGCGCGCGGCGGCAGGCCCGGTGGCGAGTACTCCGCTGTCGGCCCTCAGGCCTCGCCCGTTGGCGAGTTGGAACTCCACCCCGCCGTCGGGGGTGCCGGTACAGCTCTGCGCCCGGGTCCGCAGCCGACGCACGGCGACCGTGCCGTGGGCTCGGACGATCGCCTGGGCCAGGGTGTCCGCCAGATAGGCCCCGTACCGGTACCGCGTGGCGAAGTCGGCGCCCTTGACGGCGGGTTCGCCGTGCCGGCACAGCCAGCGGGTGAAGTGCCCGGGGTCGTCCGGATAGCAACTCATACCGCTCGCGGGCACGTTGAGCCGGTGCCGTGGGTCGGGTGTGGCGTACGCCGTGCCGCGTCCGGCCTCCGGGGCCGGGTCGACCAGCACGAGATCGAGCGGCACCCGGCGACGCGCCGCCGTCTCGCACAGCTGGACGGCGGTCAGCGCGCCGGCCGCGCCCGCTCCGACGATGACCACGGTGTGCCGCTTGCGGGCTGGAATCACGGATACCTCCGGCAGGGTGTGCGGGATCGGCAAGCGGAACTCCTTCTCTGTTCCGGTCGGCCGCACATCATCTGTTCACGAGTGGAGCCGACCGGACAACCGTGCTTTCAGGCCTTCTCTCAGGGTGTCTTCACAGGAATCTCAGGTGGAGCCCCTCGGATTCAAAGGGTCAACCCAGGAAACGGGCGCAGGATGCACCCGCAGTGGTGGTGATCGAAGAACCCGAGAAAGGCATGCCGTGGGCGTCCCTCAGATATCGAACCGATCCGAGCGGCCGGCCTGGTCACGGCGCGGAATCCTGGCCGCGCTCGGCGCGGCGGTACCGGCCGTCGCCCTGACGGGCTGCAGCGGCTCGGCGGACGCCTCGGAGGGAACGAGCGCGACGGCGACGGCGGCCACGGGCACAAAGGCCCAGGCCAAGGCCAAGACGCCGGCCGTCAGCGTCACCCCCGCCGACGGCACCAAGAAGGCCGATTTCACCAGCCCGGTCGAGGTCACCGTGGCGAACGGCACGCTGTCGGCCGTCACGGTCACCGGCAACGACGGTTCCACCCTGGCCGGGTCCTTCAATGAATCCCGTACGAAATGGACCTCCACCAGGAATCCGTACTCGGGCACCAAATACACGGTCACAGCCAAACCACAGGGTGCCGACGAGCACACCGCGAGCTTCGTCACGAAGTCCCCCGGCGAGACCTTCGTGGGCTATTTCACTCCGGAGGCGAATTCGACCTCCGGCGTCGGCATGCCCGTGTCGATCAACTTCACCCAGGCCGTCAAGGACCGCGCCGCCGTCGAGAAGGCGATCACGGTGACGGCCGAGCCCGCGGTCGAGGTGGTCGGCCACTGGTTCAGCGACACCCGGCTCGACTTCCGGCCCGAGGAGTACTGGGCCGCCGGCACGAAGATCACGCTGAGCCTGCGGCTCAAGGACATCGAGGGCACGGACGGTGTCTACGGCGTCCAGTCCAAGGACGTCACCTTCCACATCGGCCGCCGCCAGATCAGCACGGTCGACCTGGCGAAGAAGACGATGACGGTCGAGCGGGACGGCTCGACGCTCGCCACCTACCCGGTGAGCGGCGGCGACGCCGACCACACCACCTGGTCCGGGATCATGGTGATCAGCGAGCGGTTCAAGCAGACGCGGATGGAGTCCTCGACCGTCGGACTCGGCGACGAGTACGACATCAGTGACGTCCCGCACGCCCAGCGTCTGACCACCTCCGGCACCTTCATCCACGGCAACTACTGGGCCTCGGCCTCGGTCTTCGGCACCAGCAACACCAGTCACGGCTGCGTCGGCCTGCACGACACGAAGGGCGCGAACGACAGCTCCGTGCCGGGCTACCAGTTCTACAAGAGCTCGATGCTCGGCGACGTGGTGATCGTCAAGAACTCGGGCGAGAAGACCGTGGACCCGGCCAACGGGCTGAACGGGTGGAACCTGTCCTGGGCGGACTGGAAGGCGGGGAGCGCGCTGTAGCACTCTCGGGCCCACCCTCCTTCACATCGTGAACTCCCTTCCACGGAAGGGGGTTTCTCGGCTTTACCTCTTGACGACCGGAGTGACAGAGAGCACATTGTCCGCGCAGCTGCAGTGAGAGCGCTCTCAAAGACTATGGGAGCGCTCCCTCGACACCCGCGCACCCCACACTCCGTACCCGAAGAGGCACCCATGAGTGAAACTTCCGGCACATCCAGCGCATCCGGCAGACGCCGCCCCCTCCGGCGCGTCCTCATCGCCGTGTTCAGCACGCTCGGCCTGGCGGCCGCCGCCGCCACGGCCGCCACGCTCCCCGCGAACGCGTCCGCCCCCACACCCCCGGCCGGCTGGTCCCAGGTCTTCCTCGACGACTTCAACGGGGCCGCCGGATCCGGCGTCAACACCTCCAACTGGCAGTACACGACCGGCACGAGCTACCCCGGCGGACCCGCCAACTTCGGTACCGGCGAGGTCGAGACCATGACCTCCAGCACGAACAACATCTCCCTCGACGGCGCCGGAAACCTCCGGATCACCCCGCGGCGCGACGCCTCCGGCAACTGGACCTCGGGCCGCGTCGAAACCGTCCGCAGCGACTTCCAGCCGCCGGCGGGCGGCAAGCTCCGCGTCGAGGCCCGCCTCCAGATGCCGAATGTGACCGGCGCCGCCGCCAAGGGCTACTGGCCCGCCTTCTGGATGCTGGGCGCGCCCTTCCGCGGCAACTACTGGAACTGGCCGGGCATCGGCGAGCTGGACATCATGGAGAACGTCCAGGGGCTCAACACCGAGTGGGCCACCATGCACTGCGGCACCTCACCGGGCGGCCCGTGCAACGAGACCTCCGGCATCGGGGGCAACACACCCTGCGCCGGCACCACGTGCCAGGCCGGCTTCCACACGTACGCCGTGGAGTGGGACAAGTCGACGAGCCCCGAGGAGATGCGCTTCTACCTCGACGGCGTCAACTTCCATACGGTGAAGGCGAATCAGGTCGACGCGACCACCTGGACGAACGCCACCAATCACGGCTACTTCCTGATCCTGAACGTGGCGATGGGCGGCGGCTTCCCGGACGCCTTCGGCGGCGGCCCGGACAGCGGCACGGAGCCCGGCCACCCGCTGGTCGTGGACTACGTACAGGTCCTTCAGTCGAATGGTGGGAGCGGTACCACCCCTCCCCCGTCCGGCAACCGTGACGCCTACAGCGCCATCCAGGCCGAGTCGTACGACAGCCAGTCCGGCGTGGGCACCGAGACCACCACCGACACCGGCGGCGGCCAGAACATCAGCTCACTCGCGAACGGCGACTACGCGCTCTACAAGGGCGTCAACTTCGGTTCCACGGCGGCCAAGCAGTTCTACGGACGGGTCGCGAGCGGCGCGGCGGGCGGTGTCAGCGGGCTGGTCGAGGTGCGCCTCGACAGCCGTACGAGCACGCCGATCGGCAGCTTCTCGGTGGCCAACACCGGTGGCTGGCAGTCCTGGAAGACGGTCCCCGCGAACATCAGCTCCGTCACCGGAACCCACGACGTCTATCTGACCTTCACCAGCGGCCAGCCGGCGGACTTCGTGAACGTCAACTGGTTCGACTTCGGTCACTGAGGGGGGAGTTGACCGATGAACCCACGCTCCCCGGCCGGGCCGGCCGTGCCACGCTCCGAGGTTATGCGGCTGGTGACGGCCGTCATGACCGCCCTCCCCACGGTGCCGGCGCTCGGCCTGGCCGGGGCGGTGCCCGCGAACCAGCCGACCGGGTTGACGCGCGGCGGCTGGTGATCCACCCGTAGTGGAGAGGGGGCGGGCCCGGCGGCTCGCCCCCTCTCAGCGCAGCTCCGCCCGGAACGCCACCGGCGTCGTGCCGGTGTGCTGGTGGAAGAACTTGGAGAAGTTGGCGGAGTCGGGAAAGCCCACGGCGACGCCGATGCGGCCGATGGGCATCTCCGTGTGGGCGAGGAGGCGCTTGGCCTCCAGGATCACCCGCTTGTCGATGAAGCCCTTCGGCGTCTCGCCGGTGGCGGCGCGCACGGCGCGGACCAGGGTGCGGCGGGAGTAGCCGAGGGCGTCGGCGTACGCGCTGACGCTGTGGTTGGTGGCGAAGCCCTTCTCGACCGCGTCCCGGAAGCGGGTGAAGGTGGTGTCGGTCTGCCGGCGGGCCGCCTCCGCGGAGCTCGCCGCGAGATGGGCGAGGCGCAGCAGGAACGCGGTCAGGGAGTGCCGCAGCACGGAGGTGTGCAGGCTGAGCGGCAGCGTGGTGGTGTCCTCGTACTCGCGTCGCAGATGCGCGAGGGAGTCCCGGAGGCCGGAGAGCTGAGCCGGGTCGGGGCGCAGCAGGGGTGGCAGGTCGTAGCGGTAGAGGCCGGTGGCCTCGACGGTGGCGCGGGGCAGGAAGCCCGGCTGCATGGCGAGGACGGTTCCGCGGTAGTCGCTCGCCCAGGAGAAGCGGTGCACCTGCCCCGGGCGGATCCACAGCAGGTCGCCGGCCCTCGCCTCGTACTCGGCGAAGTCCACCATGTGGGTCACGGGGCCGCCGCTGAAGAGCATCACCACGTGGAAGTCGATGCGGTGGATTCGGTCCAACGGCGCGTCGGCGTGCCGGAAGCGCTCGGTGCTCATCGGACCGACCTGCATGCCGACACCCCCGACGCTCTGGTCGACCGGGAAGGGAAAGGTTCTGATCCCTTCCCCGTCTTGGGTGTTTCTGTCCGCCATGTCCTTCTCGCGCCGCCTCGGTCCCGCTGTCGATGTCCCACTTTCACCGAAGCCTGACACACGGGCACCTTCCCCTTCAAAAGTCAGACTTTTACTTTTGAAGGCGTCCGACCAGTTCCTTCGCATCTACCGAGGACTTCTTGAAGATGAGCACGCAGACACCTGACAGCCTCGAGTGGACCGATCTCGACCGGCGTGCCGTCGACACGGCCCGTCTGCTCGCGGCGGACGCCGTCCAGAAGGTCGGCAACGGCCACCCCGGCACCGCGATGAGCCTGGCCCCGGCGGCGTACACGATCTTTCAGAAGTTGATGCGTCACGACCCCGCCGACCCGGAGTGGACCGGCCGCGACCGCTTCGTCCTCTCCCCCGGCCACACCTCGCTGACCCTGTACACCCAGCTCTTCCTGTCGGGCTACGAACTCGAACTCGACGACCTGAAGGCGTTCCGTACGCACGGCTCGAAGACCCCGGGCCACCCCGAGTACGGGCACACCGCGGGCGTCGAGACGACGACCGGACCGCTCGGCCAGGGCGTCGCCAACGCCGTGGGCATGGCGATGGCCGCCCGCTATGAGCGCGGCCTCTTCGACTCCGAGGCCCCCGAGGGCGAGTCCCCCTTCGACCACACGATCTGGGCGATCGTCTCGGACGGCGACCTGGAGGAGGGCATCTCCGCCGAGGCCTCCTCGCTCGCCGGCCACCAGAAGCTCGGCAACCTCGTCTTCGTCTACGACGACAACCACATCTCCATCGAGGGCGACACGGCGACGGCGTTCTCCGAGGACGTGCTGAAGCGGTACGAGGCGTACGGCTGGCATGTGCAGCGGATCGAGCCCGCGCTGGGCGGCGACATCGACGTCCACGCGCTGTACGCGGCGCTCAAGGCGGCGCAGGCCGAGACCGAGCGCCCCTCGATCATCGCGATGCGCACGATCATCGCCTGGCCCGCGCCGAACGCGCAGAACACCGAGGCCTCCCACGGCTCCGCGCTCGGCGCCGAGGAGATCGCCGCCACCAAGCGGATCCTCGGCTTCGACCCGGAGCAGACCTTCCAGGTGGAGCCCGAGGTGCTGGCCCACGCCCGCGAGGCGCTCGACCGGGGCGCCGAGGCGCACGCCGCGTGGGACAAGCGGATCGCCGAGTGGCGCACCGCGCAGCCCGACCGCGCCAAGCTCTTCGACCGCGTCGTGGCCGGTCAGCTGCCCGAGGGCTGGGAGTCCGCGCTGCCGGTCTTCGAGGCGGGCACGTCCGTCGCGACCCGTGCCGCCTCCGGCAAGGTGCTCCAGGCGCTCGGCGGGGTGCTCCCCGAGCTGTGGGGCGGCTCCGCCGACCTGGCCGGTTCGAACAACACCACGATCGACAAGACGTCCTCGTTCCTGCCGAAGGGCAACCCGCTTCCGGAGGCGGACCCGTACGGCCGCACGGTCCACTTCGGCATCCGCGAGCACTCGATGGCCGCGGAGATGAACGGCATCGCACTGCACGGCAACACCCGTATCTACGGCGGCACCTTCCTGGTGTTCTCCGACTACATGCGCAACGCCGTGCGCCTGTCCGCGCTGATGCAGCTGCCGGTGACGTACGTGTGGACGCACGACTCCATCGGCCTCGGCGAGGACGGCCCGACGCACCAGCCGGTCGAGCACCTGGCCTCGCTGCGCGCGATCCCGGGCCTGAACATCGTCCGCCCGGCCGATGCCAACGAGACGGCGATCGCCTGGGCCGAGATCCTCAAGCGGCACGCCACGAACCCGGCCCCGCACGGTCTGGCGCTCACCCGGCAGGGCGTGCCGACGTACGAGGCCAACGAGGATGCGGCGAAGGGCGGTTACGTCCTGCGCGACTCCTCGACCGGGACGCCCGATGTCGTCCTCATCGCCACCGGCTCCGAGGTGCAGCTCGCCGTGGCCGCGCGTGAGCGGCTGGAGGCCGAGGGCGTGGGCACGCGGGTCGTGTCGATGCCGTCGGTCGAGTGGTTCGAGGAGCAGTCCGCGGAGTACCGCGCAAGCGTCCTTCCGCCGTCCGTGAAGGCCCGCGTGGCGGTCGAGGCGGGCATCGGCCTGACCTGGTACCGGTACGTCGGTGAGCACGGACGCATTGTTTCGCTGGAGCACTTCGGCGCCTCCGCCGATGCCAAGACCCTGTTCGCCGAGTTCGGCTTCACCCCCGAGAACGTCGCCGCCGCCGCGCGGGAATCCCTTGCCGCCGCCCGCGGTTGATCCGATCGCACGAAGGAAGATGATCACTGTGACCGAAGCAACCGCGACCGCGGTAATCCTCAAGCGCCTCTCCGACGAAGGCGTCTCCATCTGGCTGGACGACCTCTCGCGCAAGCGGATCGCGTCCGGCAACCTCGCCGAACTCATCGCGACCCGACACGTGGTGGGCGTCACCACCAACCCCTCCATCTTCCAGGCCGCCATCGGCTCGGGAGAGGGGTACGAGGAGCAGCTGGCCGACCTCGCCGTGCGCGGCGTGACGGTCGACGAGGCCGTCCGCATGATGACCACCGCGGACGTGCGCGCCGCCGCCGACATCCTGCGCCCGGTGTACGACGCGACCGGCGGCCGTGACGGCCGGGTCTCCATCGAGGTCGACCCGCGCCTGGCCCACAACACGTCGGCGACGATCGCCGAGGCCAAGCAGCTCGCCTGGCTGGTCGACCGCCCGAACGTGATGATCAAGATCCCGGCGACGAAGGCCGGCCTCCCGGCGATCACCGAGGTCATCGGCCTCGGCATCAGCGTCAACGTCACGCTGATCTTCTCGCTGGAGCGCTACCGCGAGGTCATGGACGCCTACCTGGCGGGCCTGGAGAAGGCGCGGGCGGCCGGGATCGACCTGTCCACCATCCACTCGGTCGCCTCCTTCTTCGTCTCCCGCGTCGACAGCGAGATCGACAAGCGGCTGGCGAAGGTCGGCACCGACGAGGCGCTCGCGCTCAAGGGCAAGGCGGCGCTCGCCAACGCCCGGCTCGCCTACGAGGCGTACGAGGACGTCTTCGGGAGCACCCGCTGGACCGCGCTCGCCCCGGCCGGCGCTCACAAGCAGCGCCCCCTGTGGGCCTCGACGGGCGTCAAGGACCCCGCGTACAAGGACACCCTGTACGTCGACGAGCTGGTCGCACCCGGCACCGTCAACACCATGCCGGAGGCGACGCTCAACGCCACCGCCGACCACGGTGACATCCACGGCGACTCGGTGACCGGCGGCTACGCCCAGGCGCGCGCCGATCTGGCGGCCGTCGAGGCGCTCGGGATCTCCTACGACGAGGTCGTGAAGCAGCTGGAGGACGAGGGCGTCACGAAGTTCGAGGCGGCCTGGCAGGAGCTGCTGGAGGCCGTCGCGACCTCACTGAGCAGCAAGGGAGTTGAGGGGGAATGACCAAGCGTGAGGCGATTGTCGACGGCGCCGCGCAGGCTGCGGCCGCCGCGGCGCAGGGATCTGGTGACGCGGCCGTGGAACCGGCCGACGTGACCTCGGAGCCGGCAAACACGGCCTCGGAGCCCGGCAGCACGGTCCCGGAGCCGGGCGACGTGACGCCGGAGGCGGCCCTCGCCGAGGCGCTCGGCGTCCCGGCGTCCGACTGGGACAACCCCCTGCGCGACGCGCGCGACCGCCGGCTCCCGCGTATCGCGGGCCCCTCCGGCCTGGTCATCTTCGGCGTCACCGGCGACCTGTCCCGCAAGAAGCTGATGCCGGCCGTCTACGACCTCGCCAACCGGGGTCTGCTGCCGCCGGGCTTCTCGCTCCTCGGGTTCGCCCGCCGCGAGTGGGAGGACCAGGACTTCGCCCAGGTCGTCCACGACTCGGTGCGCGAGCACGCGCGTACGGAGTTCCGCGAGGAGGTCTGGCAGCAGCTCGCCGAGGGCATGCGGTTCATCCCGGGCGACTTCGACGACGACACGGCGTTCAAGCAACTGCGCGCGGCGGTCGACGAGTTGGACTCCTCGCGGGGCACCAGCGGCAACTACGCCTTCTACCTCTCCGTCCCGCCGAAGTTCTTCCCGAAGGTCGTCCAGCAGCTCAAGAAGCACGGGCTGGCAAACGCGCCGGACGGCTCCTGGCGGCGCGCGGTCATCGAGAAGCCGTTCGGCCACGACCTGGCGAGCGCGCGTGAGCTCAACAAGATCGTGCACGAGGTGTTCGACCCGGAGCAGGTCTTCCGTATCGACCACTACCTCGGCAAGGAGACCGTCCAGAACATCCTGGCGCTCCGCTTCGCCAACCAGATGTACGAGCCCATCTGGAACCGGTCGTATGTCGACCACGTCCAGATCACCATGGCCGAGGACATCGGCATCGGGGGCCGGGCCGGTTACTACGACGGCATCGGCTCCGCCCGGGACGTGATCCAGAATCACCTCCTCCAGCTGATGGCGCTCACCGCCATGGAGGAGCCGGCCGCCTTCGACGCCGAGTCGCTGCTCACCGAGAAGCTCAAGGTCCTCAAGGCCGTGAAGCTGCCGGAGAACCTGGGCGAGCACACCGTGCGCGGCCAGTACGCGGCGAGCTGGCAGGGCGGCGAGAAGGTGCGCGGCTATCTGCAGGAGGACGGCATCGACCGCGAGTCGACGACCGACACCTACGCGGCCGTCAAGCTGGAGGTCGACAACCGCCGTTGGGCGGGCGTCCCCTTCTATCTGCGCACCGGCAAGCGTCTGGGCCGGCGGGTGACGGAGATCGCGGTGGTCTTCCAGCGCGCGCCCCACTCCCCCTTCGACTCCACGGCCACCGAGGAGCTCGGCGCGAACGCGATCGTCATCCGCGTCCAGCCCGACGAGGGCATGACGGTGCGCTTCGGATCGAAGGTGCCGGGTACGTCGATGGAGATCCGGGACGTCACGATGGACTTCGCCTACGGCGAGTCGTTCACCGAGTCCAGCCCGGAGGCGTACGAACGGCTGATCCTGGATGTCCTGCTCGGCGACGCCAATCTCTTTCCCCGTCACCAAGAGGTGGAAGAGTCCTGGAAGATCCTCGACCCGATCGAGGGCTACTGGGACACCCACGGCAAGCCCGCGCAGTACCCCTCGGGCAGCTGGGGCCCGAAGGAAGCCGACGAGATGCTCGCACGAGACGGACGGAGCTGGCGCAGGCCATGAAGATCGACCTGACCGACACCACGGCAAGCAAGATCAACAAGGCGCTCGTGCAGGGGCGCCGGGCCATCGGCACCCCCGCCGTGGGCATGGTCCTGACGATGGTCATCGTCACCGACGAGGAGAACGCGTACGACTCGATCAAGGCGGCCGAGGAGGCGTCGCGCGAGCACCCCTCGCGCACCCTGGTCGTCATCAGGCGGGTCGCCCGCACCCCGCGCGACCGCACCAGCTCCCGCCTGGACGCGGAGGTGCGCGTCGGCTCGGACGCGGGCACCGGTGAGACGGTCGTGCTGCGGACGTACGGCGAGGTGTCCGACCACGCCGACTCCGTGGTCCTGCCGCTGCTGCTGCCCGACGCCCCGGTCGTCGTCTGGTGGCCGGTGGACGCGCCCGAAGTCCCGGCCAAGGACCCGCTGGGCGCCCTCGCGCAGCGCCGGATCACCGACATGTACGCCGTCGAGGCCCCGCTGCAGGCCCTGGAGGCCCGCGCCGCCTCGTACGCGCCCGGCGACACCGACCTGGCGTGGACCCGGCTGACGCCGTGGCGTTCGATGCTGGCCGCCGCGCTCGACCAGGCCCGTACGCAGGTGACCTCGGCGGCCGTCGAGAGCGAGGCCGAGAACCCGAGCGCCGAACTGCTGGCCCGCTGGCTGGAGGCCCGGCTGCGGGTTCCGGTCGAGCGGGTCGTCACCGCGGGACCCGTCGTGACCGCCGTGCGCCTCGGCACCCAGAACGGCGAGATCGTGATCGACCGCCCCGAGGGCCCGCTGGCCACCCTGTCCCTTCCCGGACAGCCCTCCCGCAGGCTCGCGCTGAAGGTGCGCAGCACTTCCGAGCTGATCGCCGAGGAGCTGCGCCGCCTCGACGCGGACGAGATGTACGCCGTCGCCCTGCGGGGCGAGGGCACCAAGGAGACCCCCTCTCATGTCTGACTCTCCCAAGCTCACGCGGCGCCCCGAGTGGGTGGCCCTGGAGGACCACCGCGCGGGCGAGCTGCTCCACCCGCGGCTGCGTGAGCTGTTCGCCGCCGACCCCGCCCGCGCGGAGCGTTATGCCGTGCGGGTCGGCGATCTGCGCATCGACTACTCCAAGCATCTGATCACCGACGAGACCCTCGCCCTGCTCCAGGAACTGGCCACCGCCACCGACGTGTTCGGGCTGCGCGACTCCATGTTCCGCGGCGAGAGGATCAATGTCACCGAGGACCGCGCGGTGCTGCACACCGCGCTGCGCGCTCCGCGCGACGCCGTGATCGAGGTCGACGGTGAGAACGTCGTCCCGGCCGTGCACGCGGTGCTCGACAAGATGGCCGACTTCGCCGGGCGCGTCCGCTCGGGCGAGTGGACCGGTCACACCGGCAAGCGCATCAAGAACGTCGTCAACATCGGCATCGGCGGCTCGGACCTCGGTCCGGCGATGGCGTACGAGGCGCTGCGGGCCTTCACCGACCGCGATCTGACGGTCCGCTTCGTGTCCAACGTGGACGGTGCCGACCTGCACGAGGCGACCCGCGACCTCGACCCGGCCGAGACGCTGTTCATCATCGCCTCGAAGACCTTCACCACCATCGAGACCATCACCAACGCCACCTCGGCGCGCTCCTGGCTGCTCGCCGGGCTCGACGGCGAGGACAAGGCGGTCGCGAAGCACTTCGTGGCGCTGTCGACGAACGCCGAGCGGGTGGCGGACTTCGGCATCGACACGGCCAACATGTTCGAGTTCTGGGACTGGGTCGGCGGGCGCTACTCCTACGACTCCGCGATCGGTCTCTCCTTGATGATCGCGATCGGCCCGGACCGGTTCCGGGAGATGCTCGACGGGTTCAGGATCGTGGACGAGCACTTCCGCACGGCCCCGGCAGAGGCCAACGCGCCTTTGCTGCTGGGCCTGTTGGGCGTCTGGTACGGCAACTTCTTCGACGCCCAGTCGCACGCCGTCCTGCCGTACTCGCACTACCTGTCCAAGTTCACCGCGTACTTGCAGCAGCTGGACATGGAGTCCAACGGCAAGTCGGTGGACCGCGACGGCCACCCCGTGGAGTGGCAGACCGGGCCGGTCGTGTGGGGCACACCGGGCACGAATGGGCAGCACGCGTACTACCAACTCATCCACCAGGGCACGAAGTTGATCCCCGCCGACTTCATCGGCTTCGTCAACCCGGTCGACGAGCTGAGCGAGGAACTGAAGGACCAGCACGACCTGTTGATGGCGAACTTCTTCGCGCAGACGCAGGCCCTCGCCTTCGGTAAGACGCCCGACGAGGTGCGTGCCGAGGGGGTGGCCGAGGGGCTGGTGCCGCACAAGACGTTCAAGGGCAACCACCCGACGACCACGATCCTCGCGAGCGAGCTGACGCCCTCGGTCCTCGGCCAGCTGATCGCCCTCTACGAGCACAAGGTGTTCGTCCAGGGCGCGATCTGGAACATCGACTCCTTCGACCAGTGGGGCGTCGAGCTCGGCAAGGTCCTCGCCAAGCGGGTGGAACCAGCGCTGACCGAGGGCGCCGACGTGAGGGGCCTCGACCCCTCCACCGCCGCCCTTGTGGCCGCGTACCGCACTCTCCGAAAGAATTGAATCCTCACCCTTGAGAACAGGGGTGATTCCTGGCTCACACAGCCCAGCGGAACAGCATTCCGTCAGGTCTTACACGATCAACGCCAGCCGGGTCGAAACCTGCCCGGCAACATGCCCGGTTCTCGCATGTTGAGGCACGTAATCTACATCACACTCTGGAGCACCGCAAAGTGAACAACATGCAGCTCGGACTCATCGGCCTCGGCAAGATGGGCGGCAACATGCGCGAGCGGATACGCCGCGCGGGGCACACCGTCATCGGCTACGACCGCAATCCCGACCTCGCCGACGTGAGCAGCCTCACCGAACTCGTCGAGAAGCTCGAAGGCCCGCGCGTGGTCTGGGTGATGGTGCCCGCCGGCGCCCCCACCCAGTCCGTCGTCGACGAGCTCGGCGACCTCCTGGAGCCCGGCGACACCGTCGTCGACGGCGGAAACTCCCGCTGGACGGACGACGAGAAGCACGCCGAGGAACTGGCGGCCAAGGGCATCGGCTTCGTCGACGCCGGTGTCTCCGGCGGCGTGTGGGGCCTGCAGAACGGCTACGCCCTGATGGTCGGCGGCGACGCCGAGCACATCGCCAAGGTGCAGCCCATCTTCGACGCGCTCAAGCCCGAGGGCGACTTCGGCTTCGTCCACGCGGGCAAGGTGGGCGCGGGCCACTTCTCCAAGATGGTCCACAACGGCATCGAGTACGCCATGATGCAGGCCTACGCCGAGGGCTGGGAGCTCCTGGAGAAGGTCGACTCCGTCACCGACGTGCGCGAGGTCTTCCGCTCCTGGCAGGAGGGCACGGTCATCCGCTCCTGGCTGCTCGACCTGGCCGTCAACGCCCTGGACGACGACGAGCACCTCGACAAGCTGCGCGGCTACGCGGAGGACTCCGGCGAGGGCCGTTGGACCGTCGAGGCGGCCATCGACAACTCCGTCCCGCTCCCGGCGATCACCGCCTCCCTCTTCGCGCGCTTCGCGTCCCGCCAGGACGACTCGCCGCAGATGAAGATGATCGCGGCGCTGCGCAACCAGTTCGGCGGCCACGCCGTCGAGTCGAAGTAACGGCCATGGGCGACCTCCTGCTGGTCCGCCACGGCGAAACCGAGTGGAGTGTGTCGGGCCAGCACACCAGCTGGACCGACCTGCCGCTCACCCAGCGCGGCGAGGAACAGGCCAAGTCCCTCGCCCCGCTGCTCGCCGGCCGGACCTTCGCTCTCGCGCTCACCAGCCCGCTGGGCCGCGCGGTCCGCACCGCGGAACTCGCGGGCCTGTACGGGGCCGTACCCGATCCCGATCTGCACGAGTGGGACTACGGCGGCTACGAAGGCGTCACGACCGTCGAGATACACCGCACCCGGCCCGACTGGTACCTGTGGAACGACGGGGTCCCGCCCGGTCCGGACGGGCACCCGGGCGAGTCGCCGGCGGAGGTGGGCCGGCGCGCCGACCGCGTACTGTCCCGGATCGAGCCGGCGCTCGGCGGCGGTGACGTGGTCCTGGTGGCGCACGCCCACTTCCTGCGGGTGCTCGCGGCCCGTCGGCTCGGGCTCGCCCCGGCGGACGGGCGGCTGTTCCAGCTCGCCACGGGCACCGTCAGCAGGCTCTCCACCGAGCACGGGCGCCCCGTGATCGCCGAGTGGAACGCCTCAGGCCTGTAAGCCTTGGACGGCCCCGGCTACAGCACGTCTCCGAACTCGCTCAACACTCCTGGCGGGGCGAGCGCGTTGACGTAGTGGCCGGGGCCGTGGTCGTCGAAGGAGTACGTGAACGGGATGGTGCGGGTCAGCGCGAGCCGGGCGGCGAAGAAGGCCAGGGGTGCCACGACGGCGAGGCCCGCGAGACTGTCCATCTGCGGGTAGCGCAGGCCCGGTTCGGTGTTCTCGCTCCAGCCGTCCGCACGGGCGCCCAGCAGCGGGCGCAGCGACCGCCGCACCGACTCGGTGACGCGGACGCCCAGTTCGCCCCAGCCCGCCATCGGCCGGCTCGCCATGGTGCGCAGCAGTTCGCCGGGCAGCGTGACCGCCTCGATCGCCGAGTCGGCCGCGAAGGTGAGGGCCGCGTCCATCGGTCCGCGCGGCCTGCGGTAGTGGAACTCCCGGCCGAACGGCGCGTAGGGGCCGACCGGCCGGGGCGGCAGCGCGGGGACGACATCGCGGTCGAAGATGTAGCGGATCAGCCGGTCGCGCAGCAGATGTACGCCATGGGGGCCGATCGACTCCTCGCAGGCGCGGGCGAAGTCGGGGCCGCCGACCATGGGCTGGCCGAAGGTGTAGACGGCCTTCAGTTTCTCGGCGATGCGCCGGTAGCGGGGTTCGTGGGCCAGCATCACCCCCATCAGGGCGGCCATCGCGCCGCCGAGGCTGTGGCCGGTGATGTACAGGGCCTCCAGGCCGTCACCGCGGGTGCCCTCCTCGCCGGGGATCACCGACTCGCCGCGCAGGGCGCGCTCCAGGGCGTCGACGATCAGATGACGGGTGGCGCGGACGTTGCGGTAGAAGCCCGCGTGGACCTCGTGGCGCTGTCCCTCCAGTTCCACGGAGAGCATCTCGGGCCGTACGTCGGCGTCGGTGAGGATGCTGATGATGTCCTCGGGCTGGGTGCCCCGGTAACAGAGGATCGCGACCCTGCGGTCCTTGTCCTGGATCAGATACGCGGCCGAGGCGATGTACATCGCGTCCACGCGCTGCTCGAACACCCGGCAGCTGTTCTCGTCGAGCCCCAGCCGCGCCATGATCATGGCGACGGTCCGCGGGTCACTCCGCTGGGCGAATCCCGCGTACGCATATGCCGCGCAGGTCGCCAGGGCGTGCGGGACGACTCCGTCGGGGTCGGGCTGGGCTTTGTCCTCGACCAGGCGTTCCACCAGGTCGGGGTAGACCGGGAAGCCGGTCGGGCCCGGTTCGGTGCCGGCCTTCAGCGGGCGCAGTTCGGCGAAGCCGGGCCCCTTGGCGTAGTCGTCGTCGCGCATGGGCGAGCCTTCCTCCGGATCACGGCGGACGCCTCGGCGCGCCCCTGTGTCCAGACTGGCGAGCGCACCGCCGCCTTGTGAATCCGCCGACCGGGCGGTACCCACGGTCACCCGTCGCTCCCCGGCCACCCCGCCGGTCGCCGGTTGGGGTTGCTGGGGAGCAGCGGCGTTCACGGGGCGCGCACCCCGGCTGGGCGTATGCGCGTTCGTCTCCTTGACGTGCGCGTATGACACTTTTCGTCTAATAGTTCGTAGAGGTGACAAGGGGGCGCACATCGGCGGGAACCCCCGCTGTGGGCGCTCCGGGCCGCGGGTAGCGTGCTGGCCCCTGTCCCGTACGCATCCGTACGAAGGAAACGACCGATGGCCGAGACCGGGCAGTACGAAACGCAGTACGAGCGGTACGAAGGTGGCAGCCCCGAGGCGGAACGGCTGGTGTTCGAACGCCTGGCCCGCGAGCTGATGGAGGTGCAGGTCAAGAACCGGCGTGCCGGTGGTGGCGGGATATCCCGCACCTTCCACGCCAAGGCACCGGTGGCCGTGGAGAACGCGCGGCTGCGCTTCCACGACGATCTGCCCACGACACTGTGCGGCGGTTTCGCCCAGCCGGGCGCCGAGTATCCGGCGACGGTACGGCTGTCGAACGCGAGCGGCATCCGGCAGGGCGACGGATCGCCCGATCTGCGGGGCGCGGCCGTGCGGGTGCGGGTGTCGGAGGACGAGAGCCACGACCTCCTCGCGACCAGCCATCCGGTCTCGCACGCCCGCAACGCGCGCGAGTTCGTGGCCTTCGCCAAGGCGATGGCGGGCGCCCGCAGCCCCCTCCAGAAGGCGTTCGGGCTGTTCGTGAAGCTGCCTCTGGCCGTGGGGCTCGGGACCGCGAACCGGATGCGGCGCAATGTGCGGGCCGCGACCCGGCACACGGTCAACTCCCTTGCCAGTGAGACGTACTGGAGCCGGGGCGCCACCCTGTGGGGCGAGGCAGGGCCGGTGCGCTATCTGCTGCGACCGGCGCCGGGCAGCCCACCGGCGGCCACCCCCGACCGGAGCGACCCGGAGTTCCTGCACCGCGAGATCGCCGGACGGCTCGCCAAGGCGGACGTCGTCTTCGAGCTGTGCGTGCAGCGGTACGTGGATGAGCGGCGCACCCCGATCGAGGACGCCTCGGTGGAGTGGAAGGACGCGATCGCGCCCGCTGTGCCGGTCGCCCGGCTCACCGTCCCCCGTCAGGACCTGAACAGCGCGGAGGCCCGCGCGGCCGCCCGGCGCATCGAGGATCTCGCCTTCAACCCCTGGTACACGACCGACGACTTCCGTCCGCTCGGTAATATCAACCGGGCCCGCAAGGCCGCGTACCAGGCGAGCAGCGCGCACCGGATGGGCCTGCGGTTCGTCACCCAGGAGCCGCTGCAGAACAGGCTGCTCGGTAGGCCGATGGGCGCGGCCTTCGCGCTGCTGAACCGGTATGTGCCCTGGCACCGGCTGCCGTTGCAGCTGAGCCTGCTGAACCTGGTGTTCCTGCGCAAGGCGCTGCGCCGGCTGAACCTGATCGACACCGAGGTGCGGGAGGCGCCGCCGAAGGCGCAGCCGGTGCCGGAGCCCATCCCCGAGCGGCTGCGCACCGAGCGCTCGTACGACGGGACGTACAACGATCTGTCCGCACCCAGGATGGGCGGCGTCGGCGCGGCCTTCGGACGCAATCTGAAGCCGGACTACCGGCCCGACCTGTTCGACACCCCCAACCCGGTCACGGTCAGCCGCCAGCTCCTCCACCGCGAGAGCTTCCTGCCCGCGACCTCGCTCAACATCCTGGCGGCCGCGTGGATCCAGTTCCAGGTGCACGACTGGGTCAACCACCGCCGCTACCAGCCCGGCGAGCGCAGCGTCGAGGTGCCGCTGCCGCCCGGCAGCGGGCGCTGGCACAACACGCCCGGCGGTCCTCCCGAGAACGTGATGCGGTTCGCCGAGAACAAGGGTCTCGAACAGCCCGGCGACCGGCCGCCGATCCTCTTCGGCAATGTCGCCTCGCACTGGTGGGACGGCTCCGAGGTGTACGGCGAGGACGAACAGACCGCGCGGTCCCTGCGCGAGCCGGACGGCGGCGCCAAACTCCGGCTGGAGGACGGCCACCTGCCGTCGGGCTCGAACGGCATACCGCTCACCGGCTTCAACGAGAGCTGGTGGATGGGGCTCAGCGCGATGCACACCCTCTTCGCGCGCGAGCACAACGCGGTGTGCGACGCGCTGCGCGCCGAGTATCCGACGATGGGCGAGGAACGGATCTACCAGACGGCACGGCTGGTCGTCTCCGCGCTCATCGCGAAGATCCACACGGTGGAGTGGACGCCGGCGATCCTCGCGACCGAGGCGATCGACATCGGGCTGCACACCAACTGGCAGGGCCCGCCGAAGAACTGGCTGAACCAACTGGGCCTGTGGCTCTTCGAGGCGCACTCGCTGACCGGTATCCCGAAGACGCTCCCCGACCACCACGCGGCGCCGTACTCGCTCACCGAGGACTTCGTCACCGTCTACCGCATGCACCCGCTGATCCCGGACGACTTCGAGCTGCGCGAGCACCACTTCGGGCAGCGCCTGGAGACCGTAGGCTTCCTGGACATCCAGGGCGGCGCGGCCGAGGCGCGGATCCGCAAGACGGGGCTCGCCAACACGCTGTACTCGTTCGGGATCGCCCATCCGGGCGCCATCACGCTGCACAACTTCCCGCGCTCGCTCCAGCAGTTCGAGCGGGACGGCGAGATCATCGACCTGTCGGTGGTGGACCTCGTACGGACGCGGCGGCGCGGTGTCCCGCGCTACAACGACTTCCGCGCGGGTCTGCACAAGCAGCGCATCCGTTCCTTCGAGGAGCTGACGCAGAACGCGGAGACGCTGGCGCGGCTCAAGGAGGTCTACCGCTCGGTCGACGAGATCGACACGGTGGTCGGCCTCTTCGCGGAGAATCCGCCGGAGGGCTTCGGCTTCAGCGACACCGCGTTCCGGATCTTCATCCTGATGGCCACACGGCGCCTGCAGAGCGACCGCTTCCTCAACGTCGACTACCGACCCGAGATCTACACACCGCTCGGCATCGACTGGGTCGAGAAGGGCGGCATGAACTCCGTCATCCTGCGGCACTGCCCGGAGCTGGCGGCACTGATGCCGCGCGGGGCGAGCGCGTTCGCGCCGTGGCGGTCGGTGCGGCAGGGCAACGACGGAGGCTCGGATGACCCCAGCTGACGACCGCACCGCCATTCAGGCCACCCGGGGCTCAGCGCCCTCTTCACGCGGCCCTTGCTGGAGACCGGCTGGCACCGCCGCACCCACCGCGGGGCGAGTACGACGACCGGTTCTTCGTGAACGGGCGGACCTCGGCGCACCGCGGGCCCGCCGAGGTCCGGGACGGCTGACCGCGGCTCACACCCCGCGTGACGGCTTCTTCCGCCATTTCACGAACTCCTTCTCCGGGTCACCCGTGTACGACCACGGCGTCCGGGTGGCCCGTCGCCCGATCATCGTGAACAGCGCGGTGGCGATGTCCGCCGTGCCGGCGTAACAGGCGGCGTGCGTCAGATAGTTGAGGTCGCGCACCTCCCCGGGGGCCACGGGGCCGTCCGGGCGCGCCGTGATCCAGCGCTGCCAGGTGCGCCGTACGTCGCTGACGGCGGCGTCGTGGTTCCAGTGCTGGCCGAGCCCGACGACGGCGTCCCGCTGTCCCTTCGCCCCGTCGAGGATGTAGCGGTACTCCTCGACGCGGGCGAACTGCACCAGGACGGGCAGCGCGCAGCCCGGCGGTGCCACACCGGCGGCGTCGCGGGCGAAGTCGTACATGAGGCCGTGCGTGCCGTGCCAGCGTGACGAGTAGTAGTGCAGGATCTGCAGATGGCCCTCCATGCTGTACGGGTCGCGGGTGTGCAGTTCGTCCCACCAGCGGCCGAGTTCCTGGCGGCGTACGCCCTTGGGGTAGAGCCGTGCGACGGAGATCAGGGAGATCCAGGGCGTGGGGTCCTCGGGGTAGGCCTCGGCGGCCTGGAGGCAGGCCAGCACCGCCCGGTCGATGCGGTTCTGGTCGATGGGCACGCCCCGGCCCGCGGCGATGGCCAGGTTGAAGGTCCGGGCCACGTCGGTCGCGGCCCGCAGCACCAGGGCGTCGGCGCTGCGGGGTTCGGCGGCCAGCCAGGACTCGACGGTCGAGTTGCCCGCGCAGGCCGGCGCGAGCAGCCGGATCCGGTGGCTGCGCACGGACCAGTCGGCGCTCGTGGTCCGGAGCAGCTCTCGCAGTCCCTGCCAGCGGCCGATGACGATGTCCTGGCGGGCCGAGGTGAGGGGTCTGTCCCCGCAGTCGGGGTCGAAGTCGGGGGTGAAGCGGTCGCCCGCCATCGGGTCCCTCTCAGAAGTCGGTGGGGAGACCCTCGTGGACGCGGGACCGTTCGGTCTCCGCCGCGGTGGAGTAGCCGTCGGGGATGTAGTCGGTGTCCACGACCTGGGTGGCGTCCAGCTTGGCGGGCCGGTAGTAGTCGCTGCCCTGCTTCCAGTACCAGAGCATGGGGATCAGGCCGACGACGATGCCGCCGATGCCGATCGCGATCGACGCGCTGCTCAGGTCGCCGAGCGATTCGACGAAGATCCAGAACATGAACATGGCGCCGAGGAACGGCCAGAGCCCGCCGAAGAGGAAGTTGGCCGGGGACTTGAGCAGCATCTTGCGGTAGGCGACGACCACCGCGATGCCGGCGAGGCCGTAGTAGACGGCGATCTGCAGGCCGATCGCGGCGATGGCGTCGGAGAGGATGTCGCCGACCGAGCCGAGGGCGTTGGAGGTCACGAACATCACCAGGGCGACCGCGCCGACCACGACGATGGCGACCCACGGGGTGTTCCACTCACGGTGCACACGGCCCAGCGCGCTCGGCATCGTACGGTCGCGGCCCATCGCGAACAGCGAGCGGGTGACCTGGATGAGCGTGGTCTCCAGGGTGGCGATGGTGGACAGCATCACGGCGACGATCAGCAGCTTGCCGCCCCAGCCCGGCCAGATCTCCTCGCCGAGCACGCCCAGGACGTTGGCGTCATGCTCTTGGATCTGCCGGTCGGTGAGGATGACGTTCACCGCGATGGTGAACACCTCGAAGAGCAGGAAGACGATGCCGACGCCGATCAGGCCCGCGAGGCCCGTCGTCCGACGGCTGTCCCTCGTCTCCTCGCTGAGGTTGCTGGTGACGTCCCAGCCCCAGTAGTAGAAGGCGGCGATGAGCGCGCCGGAGGCGAAGCCGCTCACCCCGTCGAAGTGGCCGAAGCCGAGCCAGGACCACTCGAAGGACCGGGCGTTGTCGCTGTGCAGCAGCGCGCCGACCGCGAAGGCGGCCAGGATCGCCAGCTCCACACCGGACATGATCAGCTGCGCGCGGACGGTGAGCCGGGCGCCGCCGAGCACGACGCACAGCATGACCAGGAACCAGGCCGCGCCGACCGCCGTGGCGAGCGCGGTGTTGTCGGCGAGTCCTTCGTCGAAGAGGGCGAGCGTCATCGAGCCCGCGGGCAGCGAACCGGCGACCATGAAGATGGTCGCGGAGATGACCAGGGCCCAGCCGCTGATGAAGCCGAGGAAGGGGTGGAGCGTGCGGCCGACCCAGGAGTAGCTGGCGCCTGCGTTGACGTCGATCCGGCCGAGGTAGCTGAAGGCCAGCGCGATACCCAGCATGGGTATCGCGCAGTACAGGAGTGCCGCGGGGCTGGCGAGGCCCACCGCGCCGACGAGGACCGCGGTGGTCGCGGCCAGCGAGTACGCGGGGGCGCTGCCCGCGACCGCCATCACGACCGTGTCGAACGTACCTAGGGCATTGGCCTGAAGCCCTCTGCCCCTGTTGTTGCTCATGCTCGCGCTGCTTTCCGTCCTGCACGACGCGCGGGCAGACACGCCCGACAACGCCATGTGTTCAGTGGGGGGTGTGAAGGTCGATGCCGTACAACCGCCGTCATCGGGCAGAGGGTCGCTCCGCAGGTGAGGTGATGATAGCGGTGGTCATTCACCTTTCAATGTCAACTGGCCGGTAATTTACGGCTACTGACAGCTCCCTGGGCCGGCCTTCTATTCCACGGCCCGGTGCACCACACGCCCGGGAAACACCTGGTCACCCACGCGCAGCCACAGCCGCAGACAGGCGAGTGTCTCGCCGGGGCGGCCGCCGGCGGTGAGGCGTATGTCGTCGTTTTGTGTGTGACGGCGGGCGTCGCGATAGGGCACCGCGGGGAGCACGAGCTCCACGTCCTCCCCGGCGGCACGCGTCTCGCGGGCCAGGGCCAGGGCGATGCCGTGCGACTCCTCGGCGAACCGGTGCCACCAGCTGCCCGCGGCGGCGGGCGGCAGATGCATGACGGAGCACAGCGCCTCGTCGGCAAAGACGCAGGCACGCAGGCGGTCGGCGCTGTGCCGGGGCGTCCGCTCCATGACCTCCAGGCGCCGGTTCAGCTCGGTGCGGTAGGTGGCGCGCACCTCGGAGTCGGCAAGCAGCGCGGAGCCGCCGGTCCACAGCCCGTCCAGGAGATGGCACAGGCCCTCGTCGAACTCGCCCAGCGCGAGGACGAGTTCGGCCAGTTCGCGCAGGCCCGCGCTCTCCAGGCGGTGGGTCCTGATGCCCCGGCGCCCGTCGTGCGAGGGCGGCAGCAGGACACCGTTCGTCCAGCCGGGCAGCGTACGGAACAGCTCGTCCGGGAGGGGATCCTCCTGAACGGCCCGGCGCCGCCAGGGGGCCGCGTGCCGCTCGGGCAGCCGCAGCAGTGTCAGATGGAACCAGCGGCGCAGCGCGTCCTCGTCCGCCGGTCCGTCCTGCCCCGGCGGTACCGCTCCGGCGGCGAAGTCCGCGACGGCGGGCGACTTGGCGAGCGCTTCAGCGAGCGACTCGATGCCGGAGGCGCGCTCCCGTGGAGGCTGGGCCGACACCGGCGGGGCCGCGCCGGGCTGCCGCACGGGGGCGGACACCGGCCGCGCTGTTCGCAGCGTGTCGAGTTCGGCGAGCAGCGCGGCGCACGCACCGGCGCCGGGGTCGTCCGGGGCGGCGGCGAGCGCGGCGAGCAGGGTGCCGCGCAGCCCGTCCAGTCCTGCCGCCGTGAGGGACGCGAGCAACGACCCTTCCGTACCGAGGAGTCGCTCCAGGGCGGCGCACAGGGCCACCCCCTGGTCCCGGGCACCGAAGGCGGTGCTCACTGCAGACCCGCGAACGGATCGTCGAACTCGTCACGGTCCTTGTCCTGCACGGTCATCCGCTGACGCAGCACGCGCCCCCGCTCGTTCTGCACCTGAAGGAGGTCGTGGGCGGGCCAGTACGGCAGTTCCGCCATGTGCACGCGCAGCCTGCCGTGTTCGTCGAGCGAGGCCCGGAACCGGGACCGCAGACCGCTGCCGGACTGCGGCCTGGGCAGCCGCCCGAGCGTGATCGTGCGGGTCTCCCGTCCGTCCTCGGTCACCACGGAGAACTCCCACTCGCCGGAACTGGGCGGGTCGGGCAGGTAGTTGCTGAGCAGTCCGGCGCGCGACGGCCCGTCGTCGGTATCGGCGTGGAACGACTCGGTGAAGGCCGCCTCCGGGGAGAACACCAAGGTCCCCTCACCCGCGTGGGCCGATCCGGCGACGGTGCAGTTCACGTACACGCCGAGCGGGAGTTTCTCCCGGGGTGACGGGGGACTCGTGGGGGCCGCCGGATGGTCATCGGGCAGCATGCCCGCCTTGGCGAGGCGGCGCCACACGTCCACGTAGGGGCCCTGGTCAGTCGGTACAACGTAGTGGGGCGGCCCGTACGACAGATGGCCGAACACGTCCAGATCCGCGGTGACTTCGAAGCGGACGCTGATCTCGTGCGGCCACACCGCGGGGTCGAGCACACTGCCGGGCGGTGCTCCGGGCAGCTGCTCGCCGACGGCCGGGCACTTGAACTGGCCCCAGGTGATGTTGCCCTGGGTGCCCTCGCGTACCCGGACGACGCTCACGACCTCGGTGAGCTGGGTGAGCTGTGCGGAGCGGACCGAGAGGACGGGCCTCTCACCGCTGGTGTGCATCAGGTGGTGCAGCTCCTCGTTGGCCGAGAACAGCGGCAGGTCGCCCGCGCCGCGCGCGATGCCCCGCTCGAAGGCGCAGGGCAGCGCGAAGAAGAGGTTCTCCACGTCGATCTGCACGACGGTGCGGCCCTGTTCCAGGACGGGGATCGCTCCCTCGGGGGCGAAGGCCGTCTGACGCAGGTGCTCGGCCCAGGCCGCTCCGATCGATGTGGCCGTCTTGGCGAAGGCGCGCTCCACCTCGATGTTGGCGGGGTCCCAGTCCAGCTTCCAGCCGCGTCCCAGCTGGCTGACCAGGACCTCGCGTACGAGCGGCATGGCGCTGGTCTTTCCGGTGAGGACGACGCGGTCGAGCGGCTCGCCACGCTTCAGTCGCTGTTTGAGCATGCCGTCGGCGAGGTCGACGACGTTCCTCAGGTGGGGTTCGACGAGCGTCCTGAAGCGGGCCGCGTCGAGTTCGAAGGAGAGGGTACCGGCCGGCCGGTGCTCGGGGCCGTCGCCCTGCCCGAGGCTGGCCAGCAGTCCGGACAGCTCCTGCTCGGCGAAGCGCAGCGGCGAGGGCTGCGACGCGTCCGTGAACTCCGAGCCGCCCAGGTGGATCTTGGCCTGGTCGGCGAGCTTCCACAACTGCTCGAAGGTCCAGCGGCGCTGGTCGCGCTCGGAGGGCGGCGCGTTCTTCCACTGGGTCGGCACGGCGGCCTCCGCGAGGCGTCGCGCCGCGGCCCTCAGGCCCGGGTCGTCGGCCTGGATGTCCACCGACAGCCGGCCCGCGATGTACTCGCCCGCGTCGTCGAGGTAGGTCGCCTTCGCGCCCTGCAACTCGGTGCGGTAGGAGTCCGGCCGCAGGGCGATGAGCCGGTCGGCGATCTCCGCCTTCAGCCAGTGGAAGACGGTGAGTGTGAGCAGGTCGCCGCCGAGCCGGGTGTGGCCGCTGGAGCCCCGGACGGTGGGCGTCAGCGTGTAGTGGCGGCCGAGGTGACCGGCGTCGGGCCGCTCCAGGACGTCGAGCGGTGTGGTGTCCTTCAGGGACAGGGTGAGCAGGGCCATGTCGGTGGTGCCGCCGCCGATGTCGATGGTGAGGACGTTCTGCACCCAGTTGCCCCGGCGCCGGGAGCGCGAGCGGGCCCGGAACGCCTCGACACCCACGTTCAGGTCGCCGCCGAAGTCCCGCATCACGAAGAACATGACGGCGGCGATGGCCTCGTCGAAGTGCATGGACACCCGGTTGACGCCCAGCCCGTCGGCCACGAGCGAGCGCAGTTTGCGCCGCACGTCGGGTGTGGCGACCGTGGGGTAGGTCAGCACGATGTCGTCGATGCGCCCGGAGCCGAGGGTGCCGCGGGTGTTCGCCCGGATGTACCGGTTGGAGCGCTCGACCAGATAGCCCAGAGCGGAGCGGATCAGGTCGTCGGACGTCGGCGCGGGCAGCCCCGGCGCGGCGGGCAGCTCGTCCATGGGGCGGGGGCTCGACAGGCGCAGCTTCAGACCGCGGAAGGCGGCCAGCGGTGCTTGGCCGACGATCCCGGGCATGCTCCCCGTTCCCGTCGCCGTGGGCAGTCCGGCCGCCGCGGGGCCGATGAGCCGTTCCGGCTCGCCCAGTCGTACGGCGAGCGGATGGGTCTGGAGGACCTCGATGCGGCTCGACACCTCGATGCTTCCGTCGCCGAGTTCCACCGGGAACAGGCGCATCGGCTCCAGGGGCGGTTCCGCGAACGCCTCGTCGTAGCAGTGGTAGAGGCGGCGCGCGAGTTCGTAGCGCAGGGTGTGCGAGCAGTCGGGGAGCCGCTGTTCGAGCAGCAGACAGAACTTGAACAGGTCCTTGGAGCCCGTCTCGGAGCCGATGCGGGCGGCGAGGGCCCTGGCCTCGTCCGGGTATCCGGCGCCGGTGGCGCGGCTGTCGCCGTCCATCTCCGCGGCCGTCAGCGCGAGGACGGACTCCCACTCACCGGCGACGACCTTCGGGTAGCCGCCGTCGAGGACGCAGTGGACGATGCCGGCGCGCAGCCGCTGCACCTGGGAGGGCGCGAAGGGCTGGCTGGTGTGGATCAGGGCGTCGTAGAGGGTCACGGTCGAGTTGGAGGTGCCGAAGTCGATCGCGGCGTGTCCGAGGTAGCGGTCGGTCTCGGGCGGTTCGGGGGGCCGGAGCGGTACTTCGGTGGCCCGGCGCGGCACTCCGGCTGCCTGCCACGGTACGTCGGCGGGCGCGGCGAACGAGACGAGCACGGTCGCTTCGCTGCGGTAGGGAACACCGAGGATCTCCCGGCCGGTGAGCCGGTCGACCATCAGGTACTCCACCTCGCACACGAGGCGGGCCACTCCGTGGTCTCCGGTGCCGCCGGGTCCCGGAGCGGGCACGGGCTCGGGGTGGATGTCGACCGTCCGGTCCAGGCGCGCCCCGGTGAGGTCGGCGCCCCGCCAGGCGTCCGCGACGAGGGCCTGCCACCGGTCGGGGGGCGTCTGCTCCTCGTCGGAGGCGCCGCGCGCCCAGCACGTGAACCGCTCCACGCGTACGCCGGGTTCGCCGGGCGTGAGCCGCACGGCGGGCAGTCGGTAGCGGCCGTTCGCGTCCGGCTTGAGCGGCATCGACGGGGGACCGCCGACCGTTTCGTCGAGGACGAACTTGACGTCGAGCGGCATCACTCGCCTCCCCCGTGGAACACGTCCAGATACGTCGGGTCCGGTCCGGTGGCGGACAGTCCGGCCTCCGGCGCCCACGCGCCCCGCTGCCACGAGTACACCGAGAGGTCCGCAAGACGCCTGAGCTGCTCCGCGAACCCGGCGGTGTCGGCCTCTGCCCGGGTGTCCCCGACGACGGCCGTGACGAGGGCGTTGGTGACCTGTCCTTCGCGCATCTCGGCGATGAAGGCGTCCGCCTGCTCACCGAGCCGGGCGGCCACCGCGCGCTGGGCGTCCGCGAGCCGGCCGAGCGACTCGTGGAGCACCATGGCGGCCATGTCGCGGCGGTAACGCGCGACCACGGTCTGGTGCCGTGCGTAGGTCCCGGCACGGCTGTCGGGGTGCCAGGGCAGGGCCTGGCCGAGCCGCAGCGGGAAACGGTCGCGCAGCCGCGCCTCACCGACGGCCGCGTCGACCGTGCTGCCGTCGCGTACGGCCTTCTCCGCGGCGTCGCGCAGCCAGCCCAGCGTGGTGGCACGCGAGAGACGGTCGACGAGTGCGGCGTTGTCGTTCGGGTCGGCGGAGCGCAGCCGTTCGAAGGCCTCGGGCGTGATGACGGTGCCCAGTTCACGCGCCGCCGCGATGAGCCGGCGCTGGTGTCCGACGAGCCAGTTCTCCAGCGCGCCGAGCAGCCGGGGGGCGTTGCGGGCCTCGATCTCCTGGCAGGTGTCGCGGAATTCGGTGAACAGATCGTCCGCGTCGAGGGGCGGCGGCCGGTCGTCCGGGAGGCTCGCGGGCTCCACGTGCTCGTCCTGGACGGCGTCCAGGAGCCGGCGCCACGAACCCCAGGCGTACACCTTCTCCGCGGCGTCGCCCGCCAGTTCCTCCAGGAGTGTGGGGCCCTGCTCGGCGTCCTCGCCCGCGAGGCGCAGCCGCCGCGCGTCGAGGAGTTCGGTCCTGGACCTGGTCCGTACGTCCTGCCAGACCGAGAGCAGAGCGGTGAGCCGCTTGCGTACCTCCGTCTCGGCCCGGGCGTCGACGGGGGCCGTGCCCGGACCGGCGCTGAGACCGCGGTACACCTCCCGCAGCGCATCGGAGGCCTCGGCGCGGTGGCCCGCGAGCTGTTCGAGGCGGAGGGCGACGCCGTGCTGGACGACGTGGTCGAGCAGGGCGCGGCGCAGTCGGCCGATGCCGCCGTCCTCGGAGAACGCGATGAGCATGCCGCCCAGCGCACCGCCCACGTCGTCCGCGTCCAGCCGCTCGCCGACGGCCCGCCACACGGCCGCCCGGCTCTGGGCGAGAGGGATCTGCGTGTCGAGGTGCCGGGCCCGCGCGAAGTGGGGTCCTATGCCCTGGGCCCCGGCGCCGGTGCTCAGGGCGCGCATGGCCGAGGTGAGGACGATCCGGTCGCTCCGGCCGCCCGCGACCAGGCGCTCGGCACTGGCCAGCAAATCCCGCAGGACGGGCACGCCGTCGAGGAGGCGGTCCCGGAGCAGCTGGCCCTCGTACTCGACGTAGGGGCGCAACAGGGCCTCGCTGACGGGCAGTTCGTGGAAGCGACTGACGGCCGCCAGGACGGAGTTCTCCAGCCCGTCCGTGCGCTGCGCCGCCTGCCACATGCGGCGGATGCGCTCGGGGGTGTCGGTGGCGCCGCCGGTGGTCTTCAGCAGGATCAGGATGGTGTGGGCGGAGCGCAGTTCGGTGCCGCACACGTACTGGTCGCGTACGGCGCTGAAGGCACTGTTGAGTCCGGGGAAGTCGAGCAGC
This sequence comes from Streptomyces sp. NPDC001530, assembly GCF_042894545.1. NCBI lineage: Bacteria > Bacillati > Actinomycetota > Actinomycetes > Kitasatosporales > Streptomycetaceae > Streptomyces > Streptomyces sp. NPDC001530. Next base: position 123,604 of record NZ_JBIAVS010000008.1, on the reverse strand, counting down.
CGCAGTTCGCCGCCCGGGAACTCCCTCACGTCCCATACGTTCCGGGCCACTTCGACGTCACGGACGACCCGTCGCACGAGCGGCATGGTGGCCCTCAGCAGGCCCGCCGTGATCGCGCCGCCGGTGAGCCGGGGGTCGAGGGTGCGGTACTCGGCGGGTCCGGGCAGGACGACGGCGGCGCCCGCCAGGGTGTCGTCCAGCTCGGCGGTGAGTCCGTACAGGGGCCGTCCCGCCTCCCGTACGTGCCGCAACGCCCCGTCGATCAGGTCGAGTTCACCCAGCGTCCCGGCAAGCGACTTCGCCAGCTCGCCGCCGAGGTACGCGTCACGGAAGGACAGCAGTTCACGGCAGTCCGGCTCGCGCAGGCGCACGCGGCGCAGTTCGTCGACGAGCCGCTGCTCGAGGCCGCCGTCCGCCGCCTGGGTGGCGAGGGCGTCCCGCAGGTGGCGCAGGTACTCCACCGTCTGCTCCTCGTCGAAGTACTCGACGCGTACGGAGGTTTCCCGGGACACCTGCCGGTCCGGGGCCGCGGGCCGCGCGTGGACGACGGTGACGTTGCCGGTGACGGCCTCGTCCCCGACGGGCAGCAGTTCGGGCAGTCCGAGCAGGGTGCCCAGCAACAGGGACTTGCCGGCGCTGAGTTCACCGACGAGTCCGACGGTGAACGGGGACTCGGCGCTCTCCCGGGCCAGGCGCAACGCTTCAAGCGCCCGCCGCTGGGCTCGTGCCACCTCCTCCCCCGCGCCGCGCCCTGCCGACGGATGGCGCGCGAGCAGTTCGATCAGGCCGGACGCGTCGGACGCATGCCGCGCGAGCTCCCCCAAGGACACGGTCTCCCCCCTCTCGCCACACCCGCATCAAGGCTCAACAGGCCCCTGGTCCCATGCGAGTTGACGCACCCCCCGATTCGGGGGACACCACCGTAAAGCCCCTCCTTGTCCGCAGAAAGCAGGATGGGCAAACAATCTTCCTCTTTTGCGGAGCACCTCAGTTCGTCGGAGCCAAGTCCATTGGCGTGTACGGCCGTTGACAGGCACTGCAAAGCCTGTGACTCTTCATGCTCGAAGTTGCACGGAATGACGACTGTTCAAGCATGAGCAAGCATCGGCGTCTTGGCGCCGATGGGGCACTTGGTCCGAGTTTCGAGTGGAGATGCGTACCGTGCGAAGACTCCGACACCGTTCCTGGGCCATGGCGGGGCTCGCCACCGCCCTGGCCGTCACCGTGCTGAGCGCCCCGGGTGGGCCCGCGCTCGCGGCGACCCCGGCGAGCGCCGTGCTCGACGACACCCACCAGAGCGTCAGCTGGCAGAGCCCCGTGTACGCCAAGGGCACGTCCGGCGGCACCGAGAGCTGTCCGTCCGCCGCCGACGATCCGGACAACAAGGTCTGCGACCGCTTCGACGTGAACGTCTCGGTGCCGCGGGGATATTGGGCCGACAACCCCGAGGGCGGCGTACCGATCTCGATCGAGTGGGAGCACCCCACCGACGACTTCGACCTCTACATCTACGACGACGCGGGCAAGCAGGTCGCTTCCAGCGCCGGCACCGCCGACCCCGAGGCCACGGTGATCCCGAACGCTTCGGGGACCTATCACGTGCTGGTCGTGCCGTACGACGTGCACGACAACGCGTACACCGGGAAGGCCTATCTGCCGCAGACCACGGACGCGGGCGACCTCACGTCCTTCGGCGGGAGCGACGGCAGCTACACGATCGAGGCCGGACGACTCAAGGCGAGGGCAGACTTCCTGACGGGCGGTCAACTCCGCCTTCAGGCCGACCCGTCCGGCTCCTTCTCCGACCCTGCGGGCACGGCCATCATCCGCAAGCAGCCCGCCCTCCAGAAGCACACGACGTCCTTCGACGCGGGCGCGTACTACGGCATCCGCTCCCCCGACGCGGTCCTGCGGGTCTACAAGAAGCCGCTGCGCTTCGGCCTCTACAAGGCCGACAACCGTACCCCGATCTGGCAGGAGGACAAGCCGCTGCGCTGGTCCACCAGCGGAATGCGGCAGAGTCTCGCGCGCGGCGCGGACGAGCAGTTCTTCGGCGGCGGGGAGCAGAACGGCAGCTTCTCGCACCGGGATCAGACGATGTACGTGGCCAACAACTTCAACTGGAACGAGGGCGGTTACAACAACTCCCAGCCCTTCTACCTCTCCAGCGCGGGCTACGGCGTCTTCCGCAACACCTTCGCGCCGGGCGTGTACGACTTCGGCTCACCCGTGCGGACCGGGCAGCAGGAACGGCGCCTGGACGCCTACTACTTCCTCGGAGACGCGAAGAAGGTGATCGGCGCGTACACGGCGCTGGTGGGCAAACCCTTCATGCCGCCGGTGTACGGCCTCGAACCGGGCGACTCCGACTGCTATCTGCACAACGCCAACCGCGGCGAACGGCACACCCTCGACGCGCTGAAGATCGCCGACGGTTACACGGCGCACGACATGCCGCTCGGCTGGATGCTCGTCAACGACGGCTACGGCTGCGGTTACGAGAACCTCGCCGAGACGGCCAAGGGCCTCCAGGACCACCACGCCCAACTCGGCCTGTGGACCCAGGACGGCATCGACAAGCTCGCCGACCAGGTGAAGGCGGGCCAGCTCGTGGCCAAGCTGGACGTGGCCTGGGTCGGCAACGGCTACGGTTTCGCGCTCGACGCCTGCGACAAGGCCAAGGCGGGCATCGAGGAGAACAGCGACGCGCGCGGCTTCGTCTGGCTCCCGGTCTCCTGGGCGGGCGCCCAGCGCTGCGGCGTCCTGTGGAGCGGCGACCAGAAGCTGTCCTGGGACTACATCCGCTGGCAGATCCCGACGTACGCCGGAGCCACCCTGTCCGGCATCGCGTACAACACCGGTGACGTGGGCTCGATCTACCGCCACGACGCCAAGATGTACGCCCGCGACCTCCAGTGGAAGGCGTTCCTGCCGGCCATCATGACGATGGACGGCTGGGCCTCCGACATCACCACCGGCAAGCCGGCCGACCAGCAGCCCTGGCTGGACGGCGAGCCCTACACCTCCATCAACCGCAAGTACCTCCAGCTCAAGGAGCGCCTGCTCCCCTACATGTACACGCTCTCCGCCGAAGCGACGAAGACCGGCGTGGGCGCCGTACGTCCGCTGTGGCTGGAGTACCCGGACGACCTGAGCACCTTGGGCACGGACGCCACGTACGAGTTCCTCGTCGGCCCGGATTTCCTCGTCGCCCCGGTCTACCAGGACTCCGAGACCCGCGACGGCATCTACCTCCCCAAGGGCACCTGGACCGACTACTGGACGGGCCGCACCTACCAGGGTCCGACGACCGTCAACGGCTACCACGCCCCGCTCGACACCCTCCCCCTCTTCGTGAGGGGCGGCGCGATCGTCCCCATGTGGCCCAAGGGGACGACCAGTTGGCAGACACGCGACCGAGGCGAGCTGGACTGGGACCTGTATCCGAAGGGGAACAGCGACTACACGCTGTACGAGGACGACGGTGTGACACGTCGGTTCACCGAGGGCGCGTCGGCGACGCAGCGCGTGGCGGTGAACTCCTCCTCGCGCACCACCGAGGTCAACGTCGGTGCGAGCGTCGGTAGTTATAAGGACAAGCCGATGGCTCGCTCGTACCGCTTCACCCTGCACGGCGAGTCCGCGCCGAAGCAGGTGCTCCTCAACGGGCGTCCGCTGCCCGGTGACGCGTGGTCGTACGACACGGGGACCGGGGTGACGACGGTCAGGACGCCCAGCCTGCCGCTGGACCGGGCGTTCTCGGTGCGGCTCCTGCGGTAACGCGGCGCTTCAACGCCCCGGTCGTCGCATCGCGTGCTGCGCGGCACGACGCACCGGGGCGTTCCGCGCGCCGTAACCCTGGTAACCGCCGTCGCGCTGGACGAGTTCGAAGAAGACGCGGCCGACGGTCTCCGTGTAGCAGTGGCGGAACTCGCCGTCGCCGTCGCGGTCGTAGAGGATGCCGAGTTCGCGGTACGTCGCCAGCTCACCGTCGGCGAATTCGTACCGTGCGGCCAGGTCGTCGTAGTAGTTCGCGGGCATCGGCAGCAGACGGCCGCCCGCCTCCCGGAAGCGGCGGGCCGCGGTGACCACGTCGTCCGTGGCGAGGGCGATGTGCTGGGCGCGGGCGCCGTCGTCGGTGGGGGCGGGGCCCACGCCGAGGGCGATGCGGACGCTGCCGTCGGCGTTGGTGACGGCGCGGCTGCGGTGCAGGCCGTAGGGGTCGGCGACGTCGACGCTCTCCTGCGCGCCGAGCCCGAGCACGCTGCGGTGAAAGAGGGCGGCCTCGTCGAACTGGTGCCAGGGCTGGGTGAGCGCCAGGTGGTCGACGCGAGTCACGGAGCGCGCGGCAGGCTGGTGCGCAACGGGTTCGAAGTCGTCTGTCCAGGTGGGGAGTTCCGGGAGGTCGGGGGTACCTGTACCTCCCTGCTTGAGCGAGTGCGATCGCTCGGGGGAGACGCAGAAGAACAGCTCGGTGCCGTCGGGGGCGGCCACCGCGTCGAGGGGCGCGTCCTCCAGCGCGCGGCGGCGCGGCAGCACGGGGGCGAGGAGGGATTCGGCGCGCCGCGCGGCAGCGGCCGGGTCCGGTGACTCCAGGCCGATGGCGGCTAGCGCGGTGCCGTCGCGCCGGGCGGCCGGTCCCGTGTTGACGAGGACGCGGGCCTCGCCTTGCTGCCAGAGGTCCACCGGCTTGCTGCGGTGACGGGCCGTGCGGGTGAAGCCGAGAGCGCCGAGGAGCGCGGCGACGGGTGCGACGTCGGGGGTGACGAGTTCGGTGAAGGCGACGCCGGTCGGCACCACAGGGGCGGGCGGTGTCGCGAGCCCGGTCGCCTCCTGGAGTACGAGGAGGGAGCGCCGGGCATCGACGGCGGTCGGGCCGGCCTCGGCCTGGCGGAAGACGTCGTTGAAGACTTCCAGGGAGAGCGGTCCGCGGTATCCGGCGCTCATCACATGCCCGAGCAGTCCGGCGATGTCGAAGCCGCCCTGGCCCGGGAAACACCGGTAGTGGCGGCTCCACTGGAGCACGTCCATCGCCATCAGCGGTGCGTCGGCCAGCTGCAGGAAGAAGATCTTCTCGCCGGGGATGTCCTCGATGCCCTTGGGGTCGCAGCCGCGGGCCAGGATGTGGAAGCTGTCCAGGCAGGTGCCGAGGGAGGGGTGGTCCGCGGCCTCGACAATGCTCCAGGCGTGGTCGTACGTGCTCACATGGCGGCCCCAGGCCAGCGCCTCGTAGGCGACCCGGATGCCGAAGTCCTGTGCAAGGTCGGCCAGTTGACGCAGCTGACCGGCCGCCAGCGCGTCGTCGTCGACGGCGAGCGGGGAGACGCTGGAGCACACCAGGACGGTGTCGGCGCCCAGGCGGCGCATGAGCTCGAACTTGTGCCGCGCCCGGCGCAGATTGCGGGCGAACTCGTCCTCGGGCACGGCCTCGATGTCGCGCATCGGCTGGTACAGGTCGATGCTCAGACCGAGGTCGGTGGTGCGGGCGCGGATCTCCTCGGGCGTGAGGGGGCTCGCGAGCAGGTCGTTCTCGAAGATCTCGACACCGTCGAACCCTGCCCGGGCCGCGGCCGTGAGCTTCTCGGTCAGGGAACCACTGAGCGAGACGGTGGCGATGGACGTACGCACGGTGATGCTCCTTCGGTGTTGCTTCACTGCCAGGGAGGGCTAGGGGCGAGGCGCGTGTGGAACCCGGGCTCGGGCAGGCCCCGTAAGGGGCGCGGGGCTGTGAGATGTGCGGCTCCGCCGCGTGGGCCCGAGCAACCCCCGCCGCCCCGCACCCGCCCCCTCACCCCGGCCACCCCACCCATAAGGCGTCCTCAACTCGGGACGGCGACACCCGCCAGCTCGGCGATGTCAGCCAACATCCGCACACTGTCGGGCTCCCGCCCGGTGAACAGCCGAAACGCGTCCGCGGCCTGGAAGACGGCCATACCGCCACCGTCAAGCGTCGCGCAGCCCATCGCACGGGCGGTGCGCAGCAGCTCGGTCTCGAGGGGCCGGTAGACGACCTCGGCGACCCACAGCCCCGGGTGCAGCAGCTCGGCCGGAAACGGCAGCCCGGGATGGGCGGCCATCCCCGTGGGCGTGGCGTGCACGATGCCGTCGGCTCCGGCGAGCAGGGCCGCGAGCTCGTCCGGCGTGGCGGCAGCGGCGCGACCGTCGCCGAAGTGCCGGTTCAGCGCGGCGGCGAGAGCGGCGGCCCGGTCGGGCATCGCGTCGACGACGGTCACATGCCCGGCGCCCAGCGTGAGCACCGCGTGTGCGACGGCCGCACCCGCACCGCCCGCGCCCAGCTGGACGACCCGCTCCAGAGAGACGTCGGGCAGACCGCGCGCGAAGGAGGCCGCGAATCCGGTGACGTCCGTGTTGTGCCCGATCGCGCGGCCGCCCTCGAAGACGACGGTGTTGACCGCGCCGAGCGCCTCGGCCCCCGGGGAGAGCTCGTCGAGGTGGCCGATGACCACCTGCTTGCAGGGGTGCGTGATGTTCAGCCCGTCGAAGCCGACGTCCCGTGCGGCGCGTACGAGATCGCCCACCGCCTCCGGTCCGACGCCGAGCGTGTCGATGTCGATCAGCCGGTACAGACAGCGCAGGCCCTGCCGGTCGGCCTCCCGCTCATGCAGCGCGGGACTGAGCGACGGACCGATGCCGGACCCGACGAGGCCGACGAGATACGAGTGCTGGGGCACGGCAGGCCTCCGGGGCGATGGCTAATGTACGAACTGGTTCGTTAGTAAGTGATACCAGGATGTCGGGCCTTCGGGAAGGCCTTCGAGAAGAGCCGGACCGGAAGGCCCGCAGCGGGAGCCTGCTTCTACAATCGCGGGCACCAGGCCCCACCATGAAGCGCCCGCCGCCCGAAGGAACCCGATGACCAGCGTCGAAGAACCGGCACGACCCAACGGGCGCATCCGTGACGCCGCCCGCACCAAGGCCGAGATTCTCGACGTGGCGACCCAGGAGTTCGCACGCGCCGGGTACACCGGCGCCCGGGTCGACGAGATCGCCGCCCGCACCCGCACCACGAAGCGGATGATCTACTACTACTTCGGCGGCAAGGAGCAGCTGTTCACGGCGGTCCTGGAGCGCGCGTACTCGGTGATCCGGCAGGCCGAACAGGAGCTGGACGTCGAGCACCTGGACCCGGTCGCGGCCATCCGCCGGCTCGCCGAGCTGACCTTCGACCACCATGAGGCGCACCCCGACTTCATCCGCCTGGTGAGCATCGAGAACATCCACGAGGCGCACCACATCGCCGCATCCGAGGAGCTCGGAAAGATCGGCTCCCCCGCCCTCGACGTGATCCGCCGGATCCTGGCGACCGGCCGCGAGTCGGGCCTGTTCACGGCCGACGTCGACGCGGTGGACCTGCACGCGATGATCAGCGCGTTCTGCTTCTTCCGGGTCTCCAACCGGCACACCTTCGGCGCCCTGTTCGGCCGCGACCTGGTCGCCCCCGACCAGCGGGAGCACTACCGCACGATGCTCGGCGACATGGTCATCGCCTATCTGACGGCGGACCGCTCGGAGGACTGACGGCACAGCCGGCGAGGGAAGATCCTTCGGCGCGACCTCTTGACACCCGGGAAACCTGAGCGCAACATCCGTAGCCATCCGCTACTAACTACCTAGTGGGTTAATTAGCCGGGTGCTCACCCGGCACGGCCGACCCGTCACCCCCAGGGATCCGGCACTTCTCCCCTCCGCTCACTCCGCTTACGTTGGAGTTCCCCCGAAGGAGCACGCCGTGTCCGTCCCCACCGCCCCGCTCGACGCGCCACCCGGCCAGCCCCGGAAGGCCGCCATGGCCGCCTGGATCGGCAGCGCGCTGGAGTACTACGACTTCTTCATCTACGGCAGCGCCGCCGCCCTGATCTTCCCGAAGGTCTTCTTCGACGAGTCGGACCCGGCCACCGCGACCCTGCTGTCACTGGCCACGTTCGGCGTCGCCTACGCCGCCCGTCCGATCGGCGCGCTGTTCCTCGGCCACTTCGGCGACCGGCTCGGCCGGAAGAAGATCATGGTCTTCACACTGATCCTGATGGGTCTGTCGACGTTCCTCATCGGCTGTCTGCCGACCCGCGCCCAGGTCGGCGGCCTCGCCCCGGTCCTGCTCGTCCTCTGCCGCGTTCTGCAGGGCATCTCCGCGGCCGGCGAGCAGGCGAGCGCCAACTCGATGACACTGGAACACGCGCCGCCGAACCGCCGGGGCTTCTTCACCAGCTTCACGCTCAGCGGCACCCAGGGCGGTCAGCTCCTCGCGACGCTCGTCTTCCTCCCCGTCGCCGCGCTGCCCGAGGACCAGCTGCTCTCCTGGGGCTGGCGCGTCCCGTTCTGGCTGAGCGTCGCGGTCGCCGTCGTCGGCTACGTCATCCGCCGCACGCTCCAGGAGACCCCGGCCTTCACCCAGCAGGCCGCGACCGAGGGCGTCGCCAGGCTGCCCCTCGCCGTACTCTTCCGCGAGCACTGGGCGGACGTCCTGCGAGTCGTCGCCGGTGCCCTCGTCGCCTCGGTCAGCACGATCTTCACGGTGTGGGCGCTGGCGTACGGCACGAGTGACTCGGTCGGGCTGTCCCGCTCGCAGATGCTGTGGGTGGGCGCGCTGGCCAACCTCGTCGCCCTCGGCGCGATCCCCGCCTGGGCCACGCTCTCCGACCGCATCGGCCGCCGCCCGGTCTATCTGATCGGCGCCGCGGGCAGCGCCGTCCTGATGTTCGCCTACCTGTGGGCAATCTCCACGGGCTCCTACCCGCTGGTCCTGCTCTTCGGCATCCTCGCCTTCGGTGTCGTCTACAGCGCCGCGAACGGTGTCTGGCCGTCCTTCTACGGCGAGATGTTCTCCACCCGCGTCCGGCTCTCCGGCATGGCGATCGGCACCCAGATCGGCTTCGCGGTCGCCGGGTTCGCGGTCACCTTCGCCGCGCAGATCGCGGGGCCGGACGGCTCCGACTGGTCGTCGGTGGCCCTGTTCACGGCCGCCCTGTGCGTCCCGCCGGTCCTCGCCGCCCTTTCGGCCCGCGAGACGCACAAGGTGCCGACGGAGCAGCTCGGTGAGCGGGCACCGCGGGGGGCGGCACAGCCGGAGACGGTGACGGCCTGATCCCGCTCTGCCGAGTCCCCGGACGCCGCAAGGGCTCCGGGGACTCGGGCATGGCCCGGACACCAGCAGCTCCGTCAGTCCCGGGCCACCCGCTCCAGCGAGAAGGCCTCCCGCGCCTGGCTGCGAGCCCAGCTCCCCCGCTGACTGCCAGCCCCGGTCCCAGAACCGCGATCGCCTCCGGGCTCTCGTGGATCCACCGGCGGTCATAGATCTCGTCCGCACCCGGCCACGGCAGCAGCGCCGGTACGGCCCCGGACGCCATCCAGGGCTTGTTCCGCATTCCGACGGCCCGAAGCCGGTGATCGCCGGGGCACCGGCCATCCGTCCTGCGTCTTGGGCCCAGGACTCACCTCCAGCCCTCACGCCCCGTTGACAGATGATGTTTTGAGCAAGAGCATCGGCCAGAGCAAGCAGCAAGGTAAAACGCTGCTGCACGGCAAGCCCATGGTTCTCCCGCTTCTTTCAGAAGGACATGAGTGGTGCGCGGCGCGCCGGCACTCCCCCGGAGAGCCGCTCCGCGCACACCGGCCGGGTTCAGGGGCGGCCGGTGTGCGCGGAGCGCTCGTTGACTATCGTTGCCCGATCACATGAGTGGGACCCGGCCGTGAGCTGGGCCGCCGGCACACGATGGGTCTACCGGTCGCCGGTATATACACCCGCAGCGTGACGGGGCCTGCCACGCAGGTCAGTGCGCGTAGGCGCTCACGCCTCTTTCCCACGGCAGGACGGGAGCTTACGTCTCCGCCGGCATTCCGGAACCCGGCCAGCAGTTGGCCCGTCTGGCACACAGGCGCAATACCTTGTGCGCAGGGGTTCTCGGGGGGAAGGTCTGTGACCATGCAGTTCCCGCGCAGAAGCCTCGTGGCCTCCGATTCCGAGTCTTGATCCTCCGATACAGCTGGGTCAACCTGCTCGAGGGGCCCGCCGTTCAGTCCGCTGATCGCATCGTGCAGGGCAGCGTCCTCCCGACAAGTCCAGACCCGCCCGCCCACGAGCACGCTCTCCGCCTTGCCCATGGTTCCGCGGCAGTCGCCGTGGCCGTCCAGCCGTGCGTCGAACGTGGTCTGGGTCCCATTGGGTGCGCGGAGTTCACCGACCATCCGGAACGACTTTGCGTCGTGCATCTGTTGCAGGACGTTCCGCATTGCCTTGGCATCGTCGTCTCGTCTTCCGCGTTGCAAAGTTCGGCGGTCCACCCCCAGGCAGGATTGTCATGCACCCGCCCGGAATAGGCCATTCCTCGAAGGGCCGGTTCACCTGTGCGACAGCGCGCGGCCAGTGCGCCACCATCGAGTCCGAGTTGCTCAATGAGCTCAGTCTTACAGGGGAGGGAAAGTGCGTTCAGCGTTACGCACGGTCCTGCTGGTGACCGCCTTGGCCGCCGCGGGACTGTCCCAGACGGGAACGGCGATGGCACAGCCATCGGCCGCCGGGAGACTCAGCAAGTGCGCGACCGGGGACGACCGCGGCGTCCGCTGCGTGGACGTCTCCGCGAAACTCGACCGGAGCCCGGCCGCAGGGGAGCGGGCGAACCTGTCGGTGAGAATCAGATCGCTCGTCGACATACCGAACGCACGGGTCGAGATCGATCTGCCCGCGGCCCTCAAGTGGACGTCGGCGCCCGAAGGTTACGACGTGGCGCGGCACGCCTCCGCCCTGCCCGACACCCAGGGAGCCGTCAGCCGCGCCGAACGCGTCACCGCGTTGACCGCGGGCCGCACCACGAAGATCGGCGGAGCCGTCGAGGCCGTCGGGACCGGAGACCTCACCATCCGGGTCCGGGTGCTGCCGCCCGCCGGATACGGCCTCGGAGTCGAGGAACCTGTTCTCGCCACAGTCGGCACCGACGCGGCCTCCTCGCGGCTCGGTCTGAAGGGCGGGCCGTCGGCCCATCACGGCTCGGTGGCGGTCAAGAGCGGCACGAAGGCCACACCGCTCACCGAACTGCCCGCCCCCGACCTCGGCACGGAGGGCCTGGCGAAGCCGCACACCGACGACGCGACGGCGAGCGCCGACGGCACCGTGACGGCGGCCGCGATCAGCTGTGTGAAGGGCTCGTACTTCTACAACGACGCCGCCGGGGTGCGGCATCCGTCGGTCAACCTCCAGGTCCAGGTGTGGGACGAGGACCCGGCCAACAGCGATGACCTGCTCGCCGTCGGCCTCACCGACGGCAGTGGCGCCTACCACGTCTGCTTCGACAACAGCACCGACGCCCGCGGTGGCCAGGACGTCTACCTCAACTTCGTTGCCCAGAACGGCCAGTGGGGCGTCGAGTGGGACGACGACCCCTGGACGTTCGACACGGACCAGCACGACAACGTGGGCGACGGCACCACCACCGACTTCGGTGCCCTGCAGCCCGCGGACCCGCGGCTGCACGGCTCGCTGCGCGCGTACGACGACGCCAACACGGGCGCCGCGTTCACGCCGGGCGACTGCTGGGACCGCCTCGACCACGACTGCCGCCGCATCGACATGAACTGGGACCCCGACGAGAACCCGGGCACCTTCTACCGCCCCGGTGAGAACGAGGTCTACCTGACGGCGCAGGACGCCGACGACCGCAATGTCGTGGTGCACGAGCTCGGGCACGCCGTGATGGACGACGTGTACGAGGACAACACCTTCGACACCGGGTCCGGCTGCGCCAACCACCAGATCCATGTCGCCGTGACCGCCGGGTGCGCCTGGTCGGAGGGGTTCGGCGACTGGTTCGGCGTGGCCGCGTTCGGCGACCCGGTCTACCGGGACACCGTCGACCAGAACCAGGAGCTCAACCTCGACACGGCGACCTGGGGTTCGACGCGTGGCGACTCTGGTGCCGCCTGGCAGAACGGCGATCAGGTCGAGGGACGTGTCGCGGGCGCGCTGTGGGACCTCATCGACACGGCCGACGAGCAGCCCTGGGACCTCTACGGCGACGGTCTCGACGCGGCGTGGAACACCTTCCTGAACCACCGCTCGACGTCGTTCGCCGAGTACTGGGCCGCGCGGGGCCAGGACGGACGCAACGTCGGCGCGGCGGCGCTCGGCAGCCTCTACCAGAACACGATCGACTACGGCTTCCGCGATCCGCTCGCCGACCACCAGTCGCTCCTGCGGCCGACGCCCGTGGTGGACCACAACTACCGCTTCGACACCACCAAGGTCTTCTGGTCGGTCGTCGCGCTGAGGCCGCCGTCGAGCACCGTCGACTACGACCTGCGGCTCTTTGACGACTCGGGCCTCGGCTCGCTGCTGAACAGCAGCGTCCTCGGCCCGGGTGTCACGGACTTCGTCGCCGTCAACTCCAACCGGCGTGCCGTGGGCGACTACTACCCGCAGGTGCACGCCTTGACCGGAACCGGTGACTACCGCGTCGAGGCCGACGAGACCGAGGGCATCTTCGCGGGCACGCCCACCATCACGATGGGCGCGAACCGGCTCGCCGCGGTGTGGGACATCTGCCTGAGCGCGGGCGAGCGGGCGACGTACACCGTGACACCGTCCGATTCCGGCCAGGACGCCGAACTGTTCGTGCTCAGCGCGGACTCGGGCGGCTCGGACAACGTCCTCTCCCGCTCCGGCGCGGTGGCGAGCAGCGACGGGCACGGCGCGGGCGACCCCGAGTCGGTCACCGTCGACCTGCCCGAGGGCTGCCACGGCCTGGTCGTGGTCAACAAGGCCGGCAGCGGCACCTACACGGTCGCCAAGTCCTGAACCGGACCCCGGCCGGGCCTTCGCGTCGCGCGGGCGCTCGGCCGGGAACCCCCTGAAGGAACCGTCGTATGGCAGGAGCACGTCGAAGCGGCATGCGACCTTTCCGCACACCGTGGGCGCTCGCCGCCGCGCTGCTGTTGACCGCCTGTGGTGTCGCCGACCAGCCCGCCGCTCCCCGTCCGCCATCAGGCGCCGGCCGGCTGGTGCTCGGCCTGCGTGAGATCCCGGGCAAGCCCTCCGTGTCCATCGGCTCCGCCCTGCCCCGGGTGTCCCTGTACGGCGACCGCCGGCTGATCATGGCGGACGGCCGCAGCGGAGCCCTCCAGCTCGCGACGGTCCACCCGCTCACCTCCGGTCGCTTCAAGAAGGTGTACGAGGACGCGTACGCGGCCCGGCGTGCCGCGTCCCGGAATTCGGCGCCCCCGGACGCGGTGGACGCCGGCACGCTCGTGCTGCGGCTGGGCACGGAGCACGGGCTCGACAGGGTGCAGACCCCGGCGCGGTCCAAGGGCCCTCTCACCGCGCTCGACGAGAGTCTCGTACCGTCGAACTGGCCTGCGAGCGCGTTCAGTTCGGCCCCGACGCCGTACGTCCCGGCCCGTATCGCGGTGATCGCCTCCGGCACCGAACCGGGCACCGCCGCCGACCGTCCCTGGCCGCTCGCGCCGCTGGAGGGCCCCTGCACGGTGCTCGACGGTGCCCTGCGCCTGCGCGCGGAGGCGCTCGCCCGGGGCGCCACCACCGAAACCCGGTGGAGCAGCAGGGGCCGCGTGGTCCGCCTCACCTTCCGGCCGCTGCTGCCGGACGAAACAGACTGCGGGGCCATAAACCGGCTGTGAGAACAGGTTTCCTGCCCGCGTCAGCACCGTCGACTTCATTTTCGCGGTGAATCGCGACGACATGATGCGACCACTTGACTCGCAGCACCCACAGTCAAGCTGCCCGCCACCACGGATCAGACGGCTCCGGCTCGGGGTCCGATTGGGAGCGGCTTGATCCGCGCTCGGTGCGGGATCATGCACGCCACGCTACCGGCCACGTACGACATCCGGCCCCGGCATCGGACAAGCCGGCCCAGGCCGCGGGTGCCAAACCACCGCGCTGCCAAGGCGGTTGACGGTCAGGGCAGAGGGGATGCTCGCCAAGCTCCTGTCGTACGCGCTGCCTGCAGACGCGATAGCCCGGGCGAACAGGCGGGAGGGAAGATCGTGATTCTCTCGGCTCGTCTCAGCGCCAGGAACTACTGTCGCGAGCATGGTCGAACACGATGCTCTCAGCGCCACCCGCGAGGCCTACGACGCTGCTGCCCCCACCTATGCGCAGCTGTTCCGCGACACGCTGCGTGACAGTCCCCTGGACCGTGCGATCCTGGGTGCCTTCGCCGAGGTCGTACGTGCGAGTGGGGACGGTCAGGTCGCGGACCTGGGGTGTGGGCCTGGCCATATCACCGCTTATCTGGACGAGCTGGGGCTGAGGGCGTTTGGTGTTGATGCCTCTCCTGCGATGATCAAGTTGGCTCGACAGGCCTATCCGGGCCTGCGGTTCGACGTGGGCTCGATGGCCGCGTTGAACATCACTGACGGCGTGCTGGGCGGCGTACTCTCACGTTGGTCCATCATCCACACTCCGCCGCAGGAACTCCCCGTCATCCTGGCGGAGTTCCATCGTGTGCTGGCACCTGGCGGCCACCTTCTGGTCGGCTTTTCGGCAAGCGATGATCCGTCTCACCCGACGCAGGTTTTCGATCACACAGTCGCGCCGGCCTATCTGTGGTCGCCTGATCACCTCGCCGCGATGCTGCGCAAGTCCGGGTTGGCCGAGGTAGCCCGGATGGTTCGCGAGCCCCAGCCCACCGACCGACGGCAGTTCCAGGAGATTCAACTGCTCGCGCGCAAAGCCTATACAGAGGCCACCTGACCGAACACATGACCGCATCCAACCTGCGCGGGCATCAAGCTGGGCGAGCTTCTCCTCTGCTCCGGCGAGGCTGACCTGGAGTCCCTCGACCTCGCCGAGCCAGCCTTCCCGCTCGGCCTCGGCGATGCGGGCGATGAGGTTGTCGCGGATCTCCTCCAATCGGGTCCTCTGGGCCGGATCCGGTCGCAGGAGGGAGCATCGGACACAAGCGTGCTCATGGATGCAAGGTGATCCGAATGCGCGTGCGCAGGTGCCGACGGAAACCTTCCGCTTCTCGAAGTGCCCGAGGAACTGGTCCCACTCCTCAGCTGTAGGTATCCGGTATTCCTCTGCAGGTCGCAGGGCACGGCGGCGTGCAATGAAGGCTCGGTGGGCCTCGATCGCGTCGTGTGGATAGACGGAGTTGTAGCCCATCGTGGTGTTGATGCCCTTGTGGCCGCAGATGATCTGGGCGATGTGCGGCGGCATGCCGTCCGTGACGAAGATCCGGCGGAAGTCGTGGGGCTGGAGGCGCGGGGGTTCGCCGTTCTCGTCGATCATGCCGATGGCGCCAGGGCCTCGTTGAGGGCCTTGCGGATGTTGGCCGGCCATACGCGGCATGCGAATCGCGACGACGACTCAACAAGCCCTTTGGCACAGCCGAGTTGACGGCCGCGAGCTCCCCCTCGGGGCGCTCCTCGCCCTGGCCACCGCCGTGTTCATCACCCGCCTGACGGAGACGCTGCCTGCGGGGGCGTTGCCCGCCGTGACGGTGTTGGCCGCGGCAGCGGCTCAGCGTCCGCGAGGGATGCCGTACACCCGGTCCACGTGGAGCCGCAGCACCAGACGGTGGTCGCGGACCATGGCGGCGCGATAGTCGTCCCAGTCGGGGTGCTCGCCCAGGGCGTCCCGGTAGAGCCGGACGAGTTCCCCGACGGTCTCGTCGTCCGGGTCCTCGGCGACGGGCGTCAGCTCGGCCGTGCCCTCGGCGACCGTGTATGCCCAGCGGTCCTCGCTGGTCACGTGGTACGAGGCCCGTGGGTCCCGGCGCAGATTGCGGGTCTTGGCGCGGTCGTCGGTGAGCGAGACCCGGATGATCCGCTCGTCGGGGTCGTAGGTGTGCATGACGTTCGACAGCTGGGGCCGGCCGTCCTTCTTGAGGGTGACGAGCACCCCGCCCTTGTACTCGGAGAGCAGCTTGAGCAGTGCGTCCTGCGTCGCGTCCTGAGTCATGTATTCACCAACCTCCGTGCGGGGATCTCCATTCCCGCCTCCAGCCCTCCTCCATTCACGAGTAGACACTGTCTACACAGGGCTGGTAGACAGTGTCTATGAGCGAATCCGAGATGGGACTGCGCGACCGGCTGGTCGAGGTGGGTGTCGACCTGGTGACCAAGGAGGGCGCGCAGGTCCTGACCCTGCGGGAGATCGCCCGGCGCGCCGGCGTCTCCCACGGGGCCCCGCGCCGCTACTTCCCCACGCACCTGGAACTGCTGTCGGCCATCGCGCGCCGGGGCTTCGCCGACCTGGGCGCCCGGGCCGCGACGGCGATCGGTGACGGCAAGGCAAGCCCTCGCGACCAGCTCATGACGCTGGGGAGGGTCTACCTGGACTTCGCGCTCACCCAGCGCGGAATGTACGAGCTGATGTTCCGTCATGACCTGCTGGAAAGCGGTCAATTGGGGCTACGGCAGACCAGTCTGCCGCTGTTCGGCGTGCTGGTGGACCTGGTCGGCCGGGCGCGCCCCGACGCCGACGCCCCGGTCGTCGCGGGCGCCCTGTGGGCGAACCTGCACGGGATCGCCCAGCTGTGGGGATGGGGCAGCCTCCAACTCGCCACGGGCGCCGAAGACTTCGTACCCCTGCTGCATGCCGCGCTGGACGCGCATCTCGGGCCGGAGGAGCGGTGACCTCACCCACCTCGCCGGTCCACCGCCGGATCACCCTCGCGTGCAGCGTCATCGGTGCCGTGATCGTGGCCTTGGACGGAACCGTGCTCACCGTCGCCCAGCCCACGCTGCAGCACGATCTGCGTGCCTCGTTCGCGCAGGTTCAGTGGACCAGCACCGGCTATCTCATCGCGGTGGCGAGCCTGTTGGTGTTCGCGGGTCGCCTCGGGGACCGGTACGGCCACCAACAACTCTTCGCCGCGGGGATCCTGGGCTTCGGCGCCACGTCCGCGGGGATCGGTCTGGTGCCCGGCATCGGCTGGGTGATCGGGCTGCGGATCGCGCAGGGCGTCTTCGGCGCGCTGCTGCAACCGGCCACGCTCGGGATGCTGCGCGCTGCCTACCCTCCCGACCGGCTGGGGATGCCCATCGCGCTGCGGACGAGCGCCATCGGCCTCGCGGCCTCCGCCGGTCCGCTGGTCGGCGGGGCGCTGGTCACCCAGCTGGGATGGCGGGCCGTCTTCTTCCTCAATGTGGTGCCCGCGCTCGTGATGGGCGTGCTGGCCCTCGCCGTCCGTGGACCGGGCCGGCGCGGGATCCCGGCCGGCGGACTCGACGTGCCCGGCGCCTGTCTGCTCGCGGTGGTCCTGGCCGGTCTGGTGCAGACGCTGGTCGCGATACCGGAGGCGGGCTGGACGGCGGCGACCGCGCTCGGGCTGGTCGTCGTCGCGGCCGCGGGAGCCGCCTTCGTAGGCCATGAGCGCCGGACCGCGAACCCGCTGGTCCCGTCCGCTGTCCTCGGCTCGGCGACCATCGGTGCGGCCCTCGGCATCCTGGTCGCCGCGTCGGCGTCGATGCTCGGCGCGCTGTTCGTCGGCAGTTATTTCCTCCAGGAGACCCTGGGCCTGGACCCGCTGCAGACCAGCCTGCGGGCACTGCCCGGCGCCGTGATGATGGTGCTCGGCGCTCCCGTCGCCGCCGTACTCCTGCGCAGGTTCGGCGCACGCCGCACGACCCTGGCCGGGACGGGCGTCCTCACGCTGGGTGTCCTGCTGTTGTCCCGGCTCGACAAGGCGTCGACGGCCGTGCCGATCGGCACCGGCTTCCTGCTGCTGGGCGCCGGTTTCGCAACGGTGATGGTCACCGCGACGGCGGTCGTCGTACGGCACGCCTCGGCGGAGTCGGCCGGCGTGGCGGGCGGGCTTCAGCAGACGGCGATGAATGTCGGGCCCACGCTGGGGGTCGCGGCGGCGGCCACGCTGATGACGCTCACGACGGGTGTCGCGATGGGTCCGCCGCTGACCGCGCTCGCGGCGGTGTCGGCGACCGGTGTGCTGCTCGCCCTGAGGCTGCCGGGCCGCGCGGGAGTCGTGACCTCCGACGCGGGTCCCCCGCCCAGCCGCGCGCGGGCGTCGTGACCGCCGACCCGAGTCCCGAGGGGGACGCTTCGCCCGTCCGTACGAGACCATGAGGGAGAAGAGCCGCAGCCCAAAGGAGAGTCATGGGACACCTGCGACAGGAGGTCGAGCCGCGCGAGGCCGGCCTCGATCCGAAGGCGCTGGCCCGCCTTGACCAGCACTTCGCCCACCTGGTCGACGACGGCCGACTGCCCGGCTACCTCGTGGCCCTGTCCCGGCACGGCCACGTCGCGCACCTCACCACGTACGGATGTCGCAACCGCGAGGCGCAACTCCCGGTGGAGACCGACACCTTGTGGCGGATCTACTCCATGACCAAGCCGGTCACCTCGGTCGCCGCGCTGATGCTCCTCGAAGAGGGGCACGTCCAACTCGACACCCCCGTGGCCGACTTTCTCCCCGCCTTCGCCGACCCGCAGGTCTACGTCAGCGGGTCCGGCGCCGACACGAAGACCCGCCCGGCCCGACAACCCATCCTGCTCCGCCATCTGTTGACCCACACCGCGGGCCTGACCTTCGGCTTCTACTACGCCCACCCCGTCGACGCGCTCTACCGGGACGCCGGTCTGGAGTCGTCGGTGCCGCCGGGCGCGAACCTGGCCGAGACCTGCGACGTGTACGCCTCTCTGCCGCTCCAGTTCGAGCCGGGTACCCAGTGGAACTACTCGGTCGCCACCAATGTCCTCGGCCGTGTCATCGAGGTGATCTCCGGCCAGGACCTCGACGCCTTCCTCGGCGAGCGGGTCTTCGGCCCGCTCGGGATGGCGGACGCCGGGTTCTGCGTCACGGACGAGCAGGCCGGCCGGCTCGCCGAGCTGTACGGGGAGGACGACAAGGGCGGGATCACCCCGATCGCCGGGCTCCCGCTGCACGGCCGCCCCCGCTTCCTGTCGGGCAGCGGCGGCATGGTGGCCACCGCCCACGACTACCACCGCTTCATGGAAATGCTCCGCCGCCGCGGCGAACTCGACGGAACCCGCCTCCTGGCCCCCGAGACCGTCGACATGATGGCCTCCAACCACCTCCCCGGCAACGCCGACCGGCGCACCTTCGGCAGCCCCGTCCACCAGGAAGCCGGCAACGCGGGCCTCGGCTTCGGCCTCGGCGTCTCCGTCGTGCTGGACCCGGACCTCACCCGATCCCCGTCCACCGAGGGCGCGTTCGGCTGGAGCGGAGTGGCCAGTACGACGTTCTGGGTCGACCCGCGCCACGACCTGACCGTGCAGTTCTTCACCCAGGTCCGCCCGACGACGACCAACGCGATCTTCCCCGAGCTCAAGCGGCTCGTGCACGAGGCGGTGCTCGTCTGACCTCCCCCGCGGCGGCGAAGGCCAACGTCACTGCCCTGGAGCCCTGTTGACACGGTAGACGTCCCGTACGCACAGGTTGAACACCGTGGCGGCCACGATGACGCCCGCGCACACCAACAGCACCCTCTGGTCGGACCAGGCGCGCGAGGCGAGGGCGGTGACGAGGTAGCCAAGGGGTATCGCGAGACGCTCCCCGACATCGTTGAACGAGCTCACGCGACCCAACTCGGCCTGGGGAACGTGCAGTTGGAGCGCCGTGGTCCAGGCGACGATCGCGACATCCAGGCCCACACCGGCGAGCAGGGCGGCACCCAACACCCAGGGCAGCGGCAGGCCGAGCCCCATCACGGTCAGGGGCAGGAAGAGCAGGGAGGCGGTGCTCACGGCGACGGCCAGCAGGTGGTACGGCTTCCACCACAGGCACACCAGCGCCCCCGCCAGCAGGCCGAGCGCGAACGCCCCCTGCACCAGACCCCAGGAACTCGCCCCCGCGTAGAGGTCCGCGGCCAGGACCGGCCCCAGCATCTGGAAGCCGGCCAGCCATGCGGCGACCACGACCATCCCGGCTACCGTGTACGTCCACAGCCAGGTGCGGGAGCGGAATCCGGCCCAGCCCGCCCGCAGATCGCTCACGGCACTGCTCGCGGTGACGGGGGCGTCCAGCCGCAGCCCGTGCAGCAACAGCGCCGCGGCCAGGAACGTGAGCCCGTCCCAGGCCAGCGCCCACCCCGGTCCGACAAGCGCGACGACCACCCCGCCCACGACGGGGCCGAGTACCCGCACGGCGTTGCTCGGCAGCCTGACCAGGGCGTTGGCCTGCTGCAGATGCTCCGCCGACACCAGCTGGGCCACCACGCCCTGTCCGGCGGGTACGGTGAAGGCCACCGCGACTCCCAGCACGAAGCCGCACGCGGCGATCGAGGCCGTCGAGGCCCGGCCGGTCAGCATGATGACCGCCAGCGCCCCCTGCGCGGCCGCCGCCAGCAGATTGCCCTGCAGCAGGATCCGGCTGCGTGACATGCGGTCCGCGAGCACACCGCCCACGAGGACGAAGACGACCGTCGGAATGGTGTTCGTCGCCAGGACCAGGCCGAGCGATCCGGCCCCGCCGCCCTCCCCGATCACCGCGTACGCCAGCGCGAGCGGCGCCATCGCCGATCCCGTCGCCGAGATCAGATTGGCCAGCACGAACCGCCTGAAGGCCGCGCTGCGCAGCGGTGCCGGACGGGTCGTCGGCACCTGCGCCGCGGTCTTCATGCTTCTCCCCCGCCGAACGAAGCCCCGGCCGCCCGATCCCGCCGGACGGACTCCCGACCACCCGATCCCGCCGAGCGGTCACAAGTACCGCGCGATCATACGAGGTTGATCTCCGGGCGCAGTGAGTTCGCGCCAAAGCCGTCGGCGCTCAGGGGGCCGTTGTCGACGAAGGGTGGGCGGCCCAGGTACAGGTCGCGGACGACGGGCCAGGTGGTAGGCGATGCTCGTGCTCATCACGCCGCCGACGACGACCCGCGCGGTCCTGTTCATCGGCGCGCCCGACGCGCGCGGGCCGCGTCGATCACGGCCCAGGCCGCGGCGGCGTCCTGGATGCCGAGCCCGACGCTGTTGTAGAAGACGATGTCGTCGCGGCGCATGCGAGCCGGCTGCCGGCCCGTGAGCACGCCGCCGAGCGGGATCAGGTCCGCCCGGGCGAGCCGCCCCTCCCGCAGCGCGTCGACCACCGGTCCGGCGTGCTCCGCCGCGGTCTGCGGATCGTCGACGACCACTGCGGCGGCCCGCCGTAGGACCTCCGCGTCGACCTCACTGCGCGTCGGCTCGAAGGACCCGACGCTCACGACCGTGCAGCCGGGCGCCAGCCACTCGCCCCGCACGACGGGCGTGGCGCTGAGGGTGCAGGCCGCGACCATCGGCAGCCCGGCTACCGCTTCCTCGGGCGTGTCGACGGCCTTGACGGCGACGCCGAGTTCGGCGGCGAGGCGCTGCGCGGCGTGCGCCCGTCGCCCCGGGTTCGGGCTCCACATCCGTACGGACCGCAGCTCCCGCACCCGGGCAACGGCCCGCGCGTGGGCGAGGGCCTGGGTGCCGGAGCCGAGGAGGCCGAGTTCCGCGCTGTCGGCGGTGGCCAGCGCGTCGAAGGCGACGGCGCTCGCCGCGGCCGTACGCAGGGTTGTCACCGCGGTGCCGTCCATGACGGCGACGAGCTGCCCGGTGACGGGGTCCAGCGCGTTGATCACCGCGTGAATGGTGGGCAGCCCGGCCGCCGCGTTGCCTGGGTTGACGCTGCCGACCTTGGTGACCGCCCCGGTGTCCGCGGACAGCCGCGCCACATAGGCGAAGACAACACTGTCGTCGAAACGGCTGGGGTGCATGATCTTGCCGGGGAGCTCCCCGGTGCCGTCGCCGAGCGCGGTGAAGGCCGCGCGCTGCGAGGCGATCGCCGCGTCGGTGTCCAGCAGCTCCACGACCTGCTCACGCGAGAGAAACAGCGGGCCGGCGGTGTCTTCGGCGATTGGGTCGTCTTGTCTCATTCCTCAGTGATAACCGTCTGACGCCGATCCGCAAAAGATCGCCTGCTTCGTGAGCCACGCGTCACTGTCAGTGGCCACCCGTAGCGTATGCGTCATGAACGGAAACGACGACAACGCCCAACGGCAGGGCCCTGAGGGGAGCGCCGTGCCTCGCGCGGAGCGCTGGGGCCGGGAGCAGACGCGTGCCGCACTCGGGCTCGCAGTGTGGGAGATCGAGCTGGCCGTCGGTGCCGGCCTCCTCACCCGTGGACGGGACCGGCGCTTCGATCCCGGCGAAGTCCAGGCGCTGCTCGACGACATCACCGCATTCAGGTCTCGGCTGGCGGCCGAGCACCGGCTGAACGCCACCGAGGCGGCTGACCGTCTAGCGATCTCCAGACAGCGCTTCGCCCGCGTCGTCGAGCAGACCGGACTCGTACCGATCGCCCAGGAGGAGGTGCGCAAGTACGGCCGGATCCTCACGGTGCGGACCTACCGCGCGGCGGACATCGACGCACTGGCCCCGTACGCGGTCGCCGACCGCGTCCTGCGTGAGGCCGCCACCACGGTCGGACGCTCCACCGCCGCGCAGAAGGCTGCGCGCACTCGCGCCCTCAACAAGGCACGTGCCGCAGGCGCCCGCACCGAACTCGAAGCCGCGCGTCCGGCCGCGCAGGCGTCGCCCGCATGCATCCTTCGATACGCTGGCGGACTGTCCCTCGGACGACCCGACGCACCCGGGTTCCTCCGCCGGTTCGAGGACGACGACACTGTGCGCGCGCTCGCCGGGCTGACCGACGACTGCCGCCTGACCGAGGACGAGCGCGACGAGCTCATCTCTTCTGTCCGAGAGCGGGCCGCGCTGGCGTACGAGGCCATGGCTGGGCCCGATGAGATCCGTTCGCTTCTGGGCGTGGAACCGGACGCGCTGATCGGACGGACGGAAATGGTCGGTCTGTTCGCCGTGCGCCAGGATCTTGCCGACCTGGCTTCCGCACCCCCGCAGTGGCTCCTGGTCGAACGGGCAGCAGTGGCAGCGGCGGACGCCGAGGCAGCCGCCCGCCGTGCGCGGCTCGCCGAGGAGCGAAAGGTCCTGGAATCGGCCGAACGGGCCGCGCGTATCACGGACGAGACGGTAGCCGAGCTCTTCGGCCTGCCTGTCGACGTCGTCTCGGCACTGCGCCCGCGCGGGCGGCGCGAGGGCCGCTGGCATCCCCAGTACGTCGCCGAATTACAGGCCAAGCCTCCTGTCTGGCTGAACAGTGAGGCCGCGGCGCGGCAGGAAGCAGCCCGGCGGCAGGAGCGCAGGGCGCACGCGCGGAGGAGCCGTACGACGCGGCGTGAGGCATGGCGGAGGACCTGGGCCGAAGCCATGGGCGTCCCGATCGACCAGGTACCGCTTCAGTGCGGTCGCCCGACACCCAAGGCCGTGCGCGCAGCCCGGACCAACCCTCCGCGCTGGGCCCTCCCTTGACCACACTGCGGAGACAGCGAGCACAGCTCACCCCCGCCCAGTCAGGTCCCCGGGTCCAGGGAACGCAGCAGATCGAGGAGCCCCTGCGCAGGGCCCAGCTGGTCGTCCGTGACGGGATCCGGGCTGAAGTGCATCAGGTCGTTCCGGAAGTTGCGGCACTGTTCGAGGGCGGCGAGGAAGTGCTCCTGGTCGATGCCCCGCCCCAGGGCGTCCCAATTCTCGGGGACCTTGAGCAGATGCCCGTACGCCCCGAAGCTCATGTTGGCGGCGGAGTGGACGCGGGAGGCCTGTCTCGGCGGGACCGCCGCGCGCATGCGGTCGAGCGGGATGCAGCGATCGACCACCCGCCGCAGCCGCTGCTCGATCTCCTCCACCAGGATGAAGGGGCGTACGCGCGTACCGAACTGGGCGGTGAGATCCGCGCCGGTGATCAGTCCGCACACTTTGTGCTCGTGGTCGCGTACGAGGACGTAGCCGGACTGTTGGATGGTCCCGAGCCAGTCGAGCAGGTCGTCCGACCGGTCCGCCTCCCGTGCCCTGACTGTGGCGGCTTCGAGACCGGCCGCGGGGTCCGCCATGCGGGCGCGCCCGATGGACTCCCAGCTCACGACGCCACGCAACCGCCCGTCCGCGTCGAGCACCGGGAGCTGGCTGTAGCCACGCAGCACCATGAGCGTCATAGCCGTCTTGACGCTGTCGCCGACGCGTACGCACTCCGGCATGCGGTTCACCGAGTCGAGGTTGCTCACCCGGTAGGCGACGGTCTGCGCCGCGGGGTCCTCGACGAGTTGACTCGCCGCCTGTGCCGCCGACTGCACCGCAGCCGACTGGCTGCTGGCGCCCGAGAGCCGCGTCACCGCGCTCGTCCGCGCCTCGTCCGGCTCGGCACCGCCCGCTAGGACGGCGATCTGGCTGTTGATGCTGCCTTCGGTGAAGGGCGGAACGGTGACCAGGCCACGAGCATCCAGGTCGTTCCTGATCTCTTCCACAGCCGCGGGGTACCGGCGCTGGACGCCCCAGATGGCAAGGAAGTCCCGGATGGAGAGGGTCAGGGGCTCGCCGGCGCCGCGTCGGCGCACCTCCTAGTACAGCCGCCGCCGAGCGCGGCCAGCGGATCACCGTAACCAGGAACGGGTCGCCGGTCGCCATACTGTCGCCGGTGACGGACGACACCGTCCCGCCCACCCGATGAACTCCATGGGCGAGGACGAGGAGACACCCGTGATCCACAGCGGCTCCGCCGTCGACTGGTCGGCCGGACGCGAAACCCGCCTGGACGGGTACGTACCCGTACCCGTATCCTGGCGGGGCCCGATCAAGGAGGCCGCCATGTCCGACGCCAACGTCCGTATCCCCACCGAAGCCCGCGACAGGCTCGCCCGGATAGCTTCCTCCGAAGGCATGTCACTAAGGGGCTATCTGTCACATCTCGCCGAGACGCTGCTCACCCCCGAGGAGCGCGCGGAGCGGGCCGAGCAAGCCCGCGCCGCCCTGCGGGAGTGGAACGGTTACGACCCGAGCGTAAGCGAACAGGCGGCTCTCGACGCCGAGTTGGACCGGCGGCTGAGCGAGGCGGGAGCCAGGTGACCGAGCCCCTGCACATCGTCCTGGACGACACGGCGATGGTCGCGGCCGGAAAAGGCAACGTGCTCGCCTCCCGGCTGATCCATCGCGCGCATGCCGAGGCGGGCTGGTTCCTGTACGCCCCGGCCTGCGCCCTGGTCGCGGCGGACCGCATGCGGCCCGGCACGGCGGAACATCTCGCCGCGCTCCCCGGTGTCACCGTGCTCGACCTGGACCTGCCCGCCGCGCTCGCCGTGGCCCGCGAAACCTCGTGGGCCCCCGCCCACACGCGATACGCCGCCGAGCCCACGGCGGAACGACCGAACGGCGCGGTGGTCGCCACTACCGCCCCCGAAACCTGGAAGGGACAGCCCGTACGGATCATCGACCTCAGCCCCTGATCCCCAACGCCTGATCCCAGCGAACCCGGCGGCACTGTCAGACCTCCCCCGTAGAGTTGAACGTGATCGATTCCGATCGCCCCGGCCCGTGTTCGGGCGGTCGGGGCAGTCGGAATACATGCCGGAACACGGGAGACGGGGGTCTGGACGCGTCATGAGACCCACGCTCGCCGCGCAGACGCTGTGCGACACCACGGTCGAGTGTTTGACGGCGACGTTTGCGCTGGCCGAGCCCGACACTCAGGACGCCCTGGAGGACTTCCTCACCGACCCGGCCGACGGGCTCTTCCGCGGCCCGTATCTGCGGATCCGGCGGCCCTTTGCGCAACCTCAGCCGCCGAATCGCCCTGGACATCAGCGAGCACACCCGCCGGGTGCGCAGACCATGGGCCGAGGTCGTGGAAGAGGCCACGGACGCTCTCGTCGGGCTCCACCCGGATCAGTACGCATTCATCCGTGAACGGCCCGTGCCCGTCCTGGGCACCGCGGACGGGGCAGGGTTGCATGGCTCGTCCCAAGCCCGGGCCGATCTCAAGCGGGAGGTCTTCGCCGAGATGGCTCGCGGCGGCAATTTCGCGCAGCCGCGAAGCATTTGTGCTGCCGATTCCTGCGGCGGCAGTCGGCACATGGCCCCGGCATGCGGTTTCGGGCATACGGGTGAGAATCAGCGGTCGTCCGGGCAAGAATGGCCATCGATGACCTCCGCCTCGCCCGCCGACCGACTCCCGACCGGCTACACCCCGTTCACTCACCTGACCACGCCCGACTCCGCCTTGTACCGCCGGCTGATGGGAGTGTTCCTGGCCGCGAAGGAGCGGTTCGTGGTGCATCTGCGGCCCGAGGACGTACAGGCCGCACTTCCGGCGAGCGGACGGTCCATGGATCTCGACGCCGTCACCGGCAAGCTCGACTCGCTGGTCAAGTGGGGCAATCTCCGGGCCGATCCGGACACGGCGCGCGTCACCGCGGTCGAGGACTTCTACCGGAAGCGGTTCATCTACCAGCTCACCCAGGCCGGTGAGGCCGCCGAGGGGGCCCTGCTCTCGTATGACGAGGCGCTCGGTCGGCGGGGCGCGCTCCAGGCCGTCGCGCTGCACGACATCGTCACACAGTTGCGGGTGTTGCTCGTGCTGAGTGGCGACGAGGCACCGGATCCGGCGAAGGCTCATCTGACGCTCTCCACCCTCACCAGCCGCTTCACCGCCCTCGCGGACAACGCGCGAGCTTTCATGGGGTCTCTGCAGCGCACCATCGACCTTCACGGCGTCGACGTCGAGGTGTTCCTGGCGTACAAGGACCGGCTCATCCAGTATCTGGAGCGGTTCATCCAGGATCTGATCACCCTCGGCGGACGGATCGCCCAGTTGATCCTGGGACTGGAGGAGGGCGTCGGACCGTTGTTGCGTCTGGCGGCCGCCCGCGAGGCCGCCGACGCAGCGCCGGACGAGGCCGAGCGGGCCGAGGCGGAGGCATACGAGCGGTGGACGTCGCGCTGGTCGGGGCTCGCGGCCTGGTTCGTCTCCGCCGAAGGGCGCGAGTCACAGGCGAGGCTGCTGCGCGGGCGGGCACTGGGCGCGATCCCGCAACTCCTCGCCGTCGTACGGGCACTCAACGAGCGACGCTCCGGCCGCTCCGACCGCTCGGCCGACTTCCGCACGCTCGCCCGCTGGTTCGCCGAGGCCCCTGACGACGAGGCACGGCACCGGCTGTGGCGCACCGCCTTCGGTCTCTACCCGTCCCGCCATCTCACCGTCGACACGGACACGCTCACCGAACGCGCCGCGCGGCCGATCGCGGCGAGCACTCCATGGGCAGCGGCCGAACCTCTGCGCATCAGCCCCCAGTTGCGGCGTACCGGCAGCTATGAGCGGCGGGGCAGGACGCGCCGCGTCGAGGACCGGTCCGCAGGGCGTCGGCAGCTCGCCGAGTACGCGGCCAAGCAGAGCGCGGAGATCGCGGCGGCCCGCGCCCGGCTCGCCACCGGTGGGGAGGTGCGCCTCTGCGAACTCGGTGAACTCGACCCGCTGGCCTTCGGGTTGTTCCTTCAGCTGCTCGGCGACGCCCTGGCCACCTGGCGTCCCGGGCTTCGGCACACAGTCGCCACCAGCAACGACGGCACGATGGAGATCCGGCTCACCGCCCTTCCGGGGTCGGACGTCGCCGAGATCCGCACACCGGGCGGCGTCTTCCGTGGGCCCGACCACGCCGTGGAGATCATCGATCTGACACAGGACGCCGGAGGGCTCCTATGAACGCGGTGAGCCCCTTGGCGGAGGTTCTGGAGGGACAGCACGCCGCCGAAGTACGCCGGGCCGCGCGAGCCCTGCTCAGCGAGCCTCTGCTGTTCGCGCGAGGCCCGCACGCGGACGCCTTCCGGCTGGTGCGGCGGCATGCCGCGGAACTGCGCGAGTGGTTCGACCGCAATACGGGCTGGCCGCTCCAGGTCGACGCGGGGGCCGCCCGGCTGCGCAAGATGCCCGGTACGTCCATGGATGCCACGCACCCGGCCCGAGAGGCCACCCGGGGCGCGGCACCGTTCACCCGGCGCCGGTACGTCCTGCTCTGCCTGGCTCTGGCCGCTCTGGAGCGCGGCGAGGCACAGATCGCTCTGGGGCGGCTCGCCGAGCAGGTGGTCCTGGACGCCGCCGATCCCCAGCTCATGGAGGCGGGGGTCGAGTTCGCCCTGGAGCGGCGTGAGGAGCGCCTGGATCTCGCCGCGGTGGTCCGGCTGCTGCTGCGTCTCGGAGTGCTGCGCCGGGTCGCGGGCGACGAGGACGCCTATGTCAGCGGGACCGGTGACGTGCTGTACGACGTGGAGCGCCGGGTGCTGGCCGGGCTGCTCGCCACGCGCCGCGGTCCCTCTCTGGTGCAGGCGGCGGACTTCGAGGGCCGGCTCGCCGAGCTGGCCGCCGAGACCTCCCTGGAGAGCGACGAACTGCGGTTCCGGGCGATCCGCCACAGGCTCACCCGACGCCTGCTCGACGACCCCGTTCTCTACTACGACGAGCTGTCCGACGAGGAACTGGCCTATCTGACCCGGCAGCGCGCCTTCATCCTGGCCCGGATCACCGAACTCACGGGCTTGGTCGCCGAGGTGCGCGCCGAGGGCATCGCGCTGGTCGATCCGCACGACGAGCTCACCGACGTACGCATGCCGGAGCAGGGCACGCACGGGCACATCACGCTCCTGCTCGCCGAGCATCTGGCAGCCGCAACCGGTCCGGTCACCGTCGGCGAGCTTCAGCGAAGGGTGCGTGAACTCGCCGCACTGCACGGGGGGTTCTGGTCGAAAACGGCCACGGAACCCGGCGCCGAGGTGGAGCTCGTCGAACTCGCGGTGGCGAAGCTCGCTGCCCTCGGCCTGGTCACGCGGGCGACGGAGGGCGTCCGCGCGCGACCGGCTCTTGCCCGGTACGCGGTGGGCGACATCGTCGTACGCGAAGCAGCCGTACGCGGCGCAGCAACCACCGGCATCCCCAACATGCGAAAGGCGAAGACCTCGTGACCGCCCTCCCTGTCCCCGCGCGCACCCGCTGGCAACCCCTGCGTATCGGCCTCGTCGACCTCTTCTACTACGACGCGGAGGAGTTCTGGTTCCGCGACGGGCGACTGCTGCTGCGCGGCAACAACGGCACCGGCAAGTCGAAGGTCCTCGCCCTCACCCTGCCCTTCCTCCTGGACGGCGACCTGGCCGCCCGCCGGGTGGAGCCGGACGGGGACCCGCACAAGCGGATGGAGTGGAATCTGCTGCTCGGCGGTGAGCATCCGCACTCGGAGCGGCTCGGATACACCTGGATCGAGTTCGGCAGGCTCGACGAGACGACCGGGCAGGCTCATTTCCGTACGCTCGCCTGCGGTCTGAAGGCGGTGGCGGGACGTGGGATCGCACGGCACTGGTTCGTCGTGACCGACCAGCGCGTCGGTCCGGAGCTGAACCTCCTCGACGCGACCGGGACCGCCCTGTCCCGGGACCGGCTGGCGGAGGCGGTCGCCGGGCGCGGGATGGTGTACGACCAGGCCAGGGCATACCGCAGAGCGGTCGACGAGGCGCTGTTCGGGCTGGGCGAGCAGCGGTACGCGGCACTGGTGGACCTGCTCGTCCAGCTCCGCCAGCCCCAGCTGTCGAAGCGGCCGAACGAGGCGGCCCTGTCCAAGGCCCTGACGGAGGCGCTGCCGCCGATGGACCAGGCGGTGCTCGCGGATGTCGCGGAGGCGTTCCGCTCCCTGGACGAGGAGAAGGAGGAACTGCGGGCGGCCGGCGAGGCCGAGCGGGCCGCTTCCGCCTTCCTGGACCACTACCGGCGCTACGCGCGCATCGCGTCCCGCCGCCGGGCCCGGTTGCCGCGCACCGAGCACGCTCGCTACGAACACCACCAGCGGGACCTGGCCGCCGCGCAGGCCGAACGGGAGAGCGCCGAGCTGGAGCGGGACGAAGCCGCCCGGCGTATCGCGGAGCTCGAGCAGACCGGGGCACGGCTGACCGCCGAGGACGCTGCGCTGCGCGCGGGCCCCGAGATGCGCAGCGCGCGCGAGCTGGAGCAGGCTGCGCAGGACGCGACCCGTACCCGGGAGGACCTCACCCGCGCCGAGGCGGACCGGGAGCAGGCGGCACAGGCGCACACGAGGACGCTCGGCCGCCTGGGTACTGCCGAGAACCGTTTGCGCGCCGCCGAGCAGTCGGTCGCCGACACCGTCGAACGCGCCACCGAGACGGCCCACGCCGCCCGTCTGGACGGTGACCTGCGCACGGAGGGCGCGCCGGAGGCGGAACTGCGCCGCGCCACCGAGGAGTCGGTGGCCCGCAGACGCCGTGCTCTCGACCTGGTGGAGGACCTCGCGGGGCGCGCGGAGCAGGCGGCAGCGGACCGGATCGCGGCCGCGCGCCGTCTGGACGAGGCCGAGGGAGAGGTCGGCCACGCCGAGGAAGTCCGGACCGAGGCGGAGCAGAAGGCGACGCAGGCAGGTTCTCGACTGCTGACGAGTGTCCGTGAACACCTCGGTCGCTGCGTGGAGTTGAGGCTCCCCGACCCGGTCGGCCTGCTCGACCGGCTCCAGGAGTGGGCGCCGCGGCTGTCCGGCCCCTATCCGGCGCGGGCCGAGGCCGCGGCGGCGCATCGCTCGCTGGCGACCGTCCTGGCCGACGAGGCGGCGGCCGTGACGCGACTGCGGGCGGACCTGGGCGCCCGGCGCGACCAGGCGCGGCACGACCTGACCGTGCTCGAGGCAGGCGGCCTGCGTGGCCCCGAAGCCCCGTACACGCGTACACCAGGTGTGCGGGACGAGATCCCCGGCTCTCCGCTGTGGCGGCTCGTCGACTTCCGGGAGGAGGTGTCGGCCACCGAACGGGCAGGTCTGGAGGCCGCGTTGGAGGCGTCCGGGCTGCTGGATGCCTGGGTGCTCCCGGACGGCGTCGCGCTCACCGCGGATGGCCACGATGTGCTCCTCTCCCCCGGCTCCGCCCCTACGGGTCCCTCACTAGCCCTCGCGTTGCGGCCCGCCGTGGATCACGGGGACGCCAAGGCCGCCGCGGTCGGTGAGTCGGCTGTCGGGCGGTTGCTTGCCGCGATCGGGTACGGTCCCGGCGAGGGTGAGGAGAACGCCGCCGGGACCTGGGCGGCGCCGGACGGCAGGTTCCGTATCGGCGCGCTCACCGGTAGTTGGTCGAAGCCCGCCGCCGAGTACGTCGGCGAAGGGGCTCGCGAGGAAGCACGCCGTGCGCGCATCGCTGCCCTGCGGAGCGAACTCGCCCTCCTGGAAAGTGACTTGGCAGCCTCAGTAACCCGTCTGGCCGACGTGAGCGCCCGCCGCGAACAGCTCGACGCCGAGCTGGCCGCCGTACCCGACGACGCCGAGCTGCGTCAGGCGCACGCGCTGGCCGCGGCGGCGCACGACACGGCTCGCCGGGCCCGCACCCGGCGCGACGAACGCGCCGGGGAACTGGCGAGCGCCACCGGCATCTTCGACACCGCGACCAACGAACTGACGGGTGCGGCAGCCGACTTGGGACTGCCGGCCGACCGCGCCGGACTCGCGGGCGTACGCAAGGCGCTGGTCGAGTACGCGCTGCTCCTCGCCGCCCTCTGGCCGGCGCTGCGGGAACGTACGGACGCGATGCGGGTCCTGGCCGACGAGCGGACGGAGACGGCGACGGCCGCGTCCCGGGTCGAGGAACTCGCCGTACGGGCCACCGATGCGGCCCGGGCCGCTGCCGCCGCCGACACCCGCCACACCACGCTGCGCTCCACGGTCGGCGCGGCCGTCGCCGAACTGGAGC
Source organism: Streptomyces sp. NPDC001530 (assembly GCF_042894545.1). NCBI lineage: Bacteria > Bacillati > Actinomycetota > Actinomycetes > Kitasatosporales > Streptomycetaceae > Streptomyces > Streptomyces sp. NPDC001530. The sequence continues at coordinate 92,067 of NZ_JBIAVS010000008.1, read as the reverse complement.
GGCGGCTGGCCGAGACCTCGCAGGCCAGGCGGACCTGCGAGGAGAACACCAGGCGGACCCGCGGGGAACACACCGCTGCGGACCGGCGGGCAAGCCGTGCCGAGGGCCGGATCGAGCAGTTGGAGCAGGACGTGACGGACGCGGCGGCGGCTCGCACGGAAGCGATCGCCGCGCTGCGCCGGTTCGTGGCGACGGGACTGCTGGCCGTCGCGCTCCCCGAGGTGGCCGTACCGCCCTTGGACGGCGGCCCGTGGGCGGCGACACCGGCCATCGCGCTGGCTCGCACCGTCGAGGCCGAACTGTCGGGCACGGACGACTCGGACGGCACCTGGGAGCGGGTGCAGCACCAGTTGAGCGAGGAGTACAAGAAGCTCCAGGACGCGCTCTCACGGGGCGGCCACACCGCCTCGGCCCGGATGGTCGAGGACGGCATGGTCGTCGACATCGTCTACCAGGGAAGAGAGCGTGCCGTCCCCGAGCTGGCCGAGGCCCTGGCCGCCGAGGTCGGCGAACTGCAGCGGATCCTCTCCGCGCACGAGCGGGAGATCCTGGAGACTCATCTTTTGACGGAAGTGGCCGGTACGCTCCAGGAGTTGATCCAGGCGGCGGAACGTCAGGTGGCGGCAATGAACGCCGAACTCGACGAGCGCCCCACGTCCACCGGCATGAAGCTGCGGCTGCTGTGGCGGGCCTCCCGCAAGGCGCCCGCGGGACTGGCACAGGCGCGGAAGCACCTGCGCCAGTCGGCCGACGCCTGGTCGCCCGAGGAGCGAGCGGCGGTCGGGGAGTTCCTCCAGGCGCAGATCGCCCAGCAGCACACGGATGACAGTGCGGGCAGCTGGCTCGAGCATCTGACGGCGGCACTCGACTACCGCTCCTGGCACGAGTTCGGCATCGAGCGCCACCAACACGGCCAGTGGGTTCCGGCGACCGGCCCCGCATCCGGCGGTGAGCGCGTCCTCGCGGTGTCGGTGCCTCTCTTCGCGGCGGCGTCCTCGCACTACGCCACCGCGGCCAGCCCGTACGCGCCCCGTCTGGTGACCCTGGACGAGGCGTTCGCGGGTGTGGACGACGACTCACGGGCCAAGTGTCTGGGGCTGCTGCACGCCTTCGACCTGGACGTCGTCATGACGAGCGAGCGCGAGTGGGCGTGCTACCCGCAGGTGCCGGGCATCTCCATCGCCCAGCTGTCCCGGATCGACGAGGTGGCGGCGGTGCTGGTCACCCGCTGGGAGTGGGACGGTACGCATCGCTCCCGCGGCACGGAGCCGGAACGGGAACAGGCGGCGGCGCACACCGGACTAGCCGGTGCACGAGCGGAGACGGACACGGACCAGGAGCCTCTGTGGACCTGACTCCTGAGACGGATGCGGTGGCAGGTGCCGAGGCGCGCATCGATCTGCCCCGCCTGAGGCGGCTGCTCGGCGCTCGGGACACGGCCTGGCTCGTGGAACGTGTCCGCCGACGCCTCGAACGCGAGGAGCCGCTCACCACGACCGTCTCGTTGTCGGCGCCCACCGCCGCACAGCGGGCTGCCGCCGAGCGCCTGCTCGGCCGGGCTCCTGGCTCCGGCCGTTCACTGAGCCTGCGACTCGACGCGGTGGACGAGGTGCTGCGCCGCTCCGGCGTCAGCCCCGGCGGCCTCGCCGCCGCGGTCGAGGCGCTGACGGGACCGGTCACTCCGCTGCGCGAGCGGCGTGACGCACAGGCTCAGGCCTGGAGCGCTGCCCACGGGCCGCTGGCCGACATCACCCGTACCCACCCTCAACTCTCCTCCTGGGCCGGCCAATTGCGGTCAGAGGGTGTCGTACGACGCCTCGTCCACACCCCGGCTGCCACCCGAACCCTGCTCACCCGCGCGGCAGCCGTCCTGTGTGCGCTGCCCGTCGATCCCGCCACCTCGCTGCCCGCGTTCGCGGCGCGTACGGTCGGCGGCGCGCACGCGCTGGACGACGGCACACCGCTCGCCACCGTCGTGCTGTCCGGCATCCGCGCCCTGACCGGCATCCCGCACGGTACGGGGGCCCAGTGGCGCCGCGCCGCATGGGCGGCGGCGGGGCTACTGAGGGACGATCTGTCGTCCACTGTCCTCGTCTTGAACCTGCGCGGCACGCCGGCCCTGGACTGGCTCGCCGACACCGGCGAACCGGCCGTTCTCACGCTCCGCCAGGTCACCGTCCGCCCGCCGGACTCCACTGCGACCCCCGCCGTGGTCCGCGTCTGCGAGAACCCTGCGGTCATCGCCGCCGCGGCCGAGGCATACGGTCCCGGTTCTCCGCCTCTCCTGTGCCTCCAGGGCCAGCCGTCGGCGGCGGCCCTCACGCTCCTGAGCCATCTGCGCTCCCAGGGCGCCACCCTGCTCTACCACGGCGACTTCGACTGGGGCGGCCTGCGCATCGCGAACTCGTTGCTGCGTCACGCCCCTTGGCAGCCCTGGCGCTACACCGCGGCGGACTACCGCGCCGTCCCCCACGCGGCCGCGCCCGCGCTCACCGGAACGCCCACGGAGGCAGCCTGGGATCCGGATCTCTCCCAGGCGCTCCAGGAGCGAGGCGTGCGCATCGAGGAGGAGCTGGTCATCGACACGCTCCTTGGTGACCTCGGCGACGCCTGAGCGGTCCACAGGGAGGTCGAGCTCACGACAAGTGGGCCACCGCGTCCAGGTGCGGCAGATGGTGGTCGAGGCGCTCCCGCTTGGTCAGCAGATAGCTGAGGTTCTCCTCGCACGGCGGGATCAGCAGCGGCACCTGCTCGGCGACCTTGATGCCGTGGCGCAGCAGTGACTCCCGCTTGCGCGGGTTGTTCGAGAGCAGGCGTACGGACCGTATGCCGAGGTCGTGCAGGATCTCCGCCGCCACCCGGTAGGAGCGGGCGTCCACCGGAAGTCCTTGAGCGAGGTTCGCCTCGACGGTGTCCAGGCCCTCCGCCTGGAGCTTCATGGCGCGCAGCTTGGCGAGCAGGCCGATCCCCCGGCCCTCGTGGCCCCGCAGGTAGACCAGGACGCCGCGCCCCTCGGCCACGATGGCGCGCAGCGCGGCGGCGAGCTGGGGGCCGCACTCGCAGTGCGTGGATCCGAAGGCGTCGCCGGTCAGGCACTCCGAATGCAGCCGGGCGAGCACGTCTCCTTCCCCAATGGTGTCCAAGTCCCCGTACACCAGGGCCACTTGTTCCTCGCCCCGATCGTGGTCGAGGTAGCCGACCGCGTGGAAATCGCCGTACACGGTGGGCAAGGGGGCAATCACGACTCGTTCGACACCTGTGAGGTGGGCATTCCCGCCGAGTACGCCAACGTTATCTGTCATGATCTGGTTCCTAAGCAGAGTCGAAAGGCCGTGAAAACATGAGTAGTTCAGGAATGCGCTCGACGGTATCCGGTCTGTTGCCGTTGGACACCACGGAGGAGGTACGAGAGCGGGGGGCCGGTGTCGCCCGTCAGGTCGCCGTCCTTCCCGTCGGCAGCTTCGAACAGCACGGTCCGTTCCTTCCGCTCGCGACCGACACGCTCGTCGCGTGCGCCATCGCGCGGGAGGTCGCCGCCGCGTATCCGGTCCATCTGCTTCCTCCGGTGACGATCTCCTGCTCGCACGAGCACGCGGCCTGGCCCGGGACCGTCAGCATTTCCTCCGTCACGCTCCACGCGGTGGTCCGGGACATCGCCGACTCGCTGCGCCGGTCGGGCGTCGACACCCTGGTACTGGTCAACGGACACGGCGGAAATTACGTACTGGGCAATGTCGTTCAGGAATCCGCGGGGAGCGGTAACCGCATGGCACTTTTCCCGGCCATGGAGGACTGGGACGCGGCGCGGGAACGGGCCGGTGTCGAGACCTCGTTGCTCAGCGATATGCATGCGGGAGAAATCGAGGCCTCCATTCTTCTGCACGCCCATCCGGAATGTGTCAAAGCCGGTTACGAGACCTCCGATTTCCTCGCCGACGACCGGCGGCATCTCCTCACCCTCGGCATGTCGGCCTATACCGAGTCCGGTGTCATCGGCCGTCCGTCGAGGGCTTCCGCCGAGAAGGGGAAGGAACTGCTGGCCGCGCTCACCGATTCCTTCGGGGCGTATTTCTCCCTGGTGACGTCCAAGACGCTGCCTGTGGAAGCCGCGGGGGCCTCGGAGACCGCGGAGGCCTCGGAAGGGTGAACTACGTCGGTCGTTGAACGTCGGCATTGATCGTGCCCTCCTGCGCTCTCCTCGCGAGGGCGCCGGAGCGCCGCGCACCACCGGACGACCAGCACAGCGGCGCCGGGCAGGCTCGCCGCGAAGCTGAGCACTCCGTACACCACGGCGACGGTCAGACCCATGCTCGCGCCGAGCCCGGCGGCGCCGAACGCCCAGGCGGTGGCACCCTCCCGGGGGCCCCAGCCGCCGACGTTCAGCGGCAGCCCCATGGCGAGCAGGGCCAACAGCGCCAGCGGTATCAACCGGGCAGCGGACGCCGTCGATCCGGCGACCCGGGCGGCGAGCACGAACATGGCCAGGTGACCGGCCAGCACCACCACCGACGAGAGCAGCACACCGGGCCAGCTGCCCCGGGCCAGCAGCGCGCCCCGCGCCTCGGCGAGCGTGGCGTGGACGGCTCCGTACCGCTGGGACCGGCCGGGCGTCCGGCCACGGCGCGCGGCGCCCACCGTCACCACTCCGCAGACCGAGACGATCGCCAGGGCGACCGCGAACTGCCGGGTCTCCGCGAGCACCGGCGACGGCTGCGTGAGCAGTACCGCCGCGCCAACGGCCACCAACACCGCCTGCCCCGCGGTCCGTTCGAGCACCACCGCCCGCACTCCGCGGCCCATGTCCCCAGCGCTCTGGCCGTGGCGTACGGCTCGGTGCACATCACCGAGGACCCCGCCGGGCAGCGCCGCGTTCAGAAACAGCGCCCGGTAGTAGTCCGCGACGGCCGGCCCCAACGGCAGCCGGATCCGCAGCCCGCGGGCCACCAGACACCACCGCCACGCGCTGAACACCGTGGTGAGCAGCCCGACGCCGAGCGCCGCCAGCAGCGTCGCACCGTCGATCCGCCGCAGGCCGTCCAGAAAGACACCGGTACCGAGCCGCCAGAGCAGCACACCGAGAATGACGACACCGGCGACGGTCCCGAGGTGGGTGCGGATCCGGCGGGAGCTGAGGCGAGTGCGCAGGCCTGCCGTGGTTCGGGGGCGAATCGGGGCCGCATCGCTGTCGACGGATGCCGGGCCCGCCGTGCTCCGGGGGCGGGTCGAAACAGACTCACCGTCGACGGACATCGGAGCCGCCGTGCTCCGGGGGCGGGCCGGGGCAGCCACACCATCGACGGACGTCGGACCCGCCGTGTTCCGGGGACGAACCAGGACCACATCACTCGCCTCAGTACGGACGGCAGCCGAGCCCGCGGCGTGGTCGGCGGGAGCCGGGCCTGCCTGACGGCCGACGGGGGTCGGCCTCGTCGCGCTGTCGGTCCGGGCCGGCTCCGCCACGCTCTCCGTGCGGAGCACGCCTGCCGGGATCAGGTCCGCATCGCCGCGGATCCGGAGGGCGGCCGCGTTGCCGAGGGTACGCACCGAGCCCGCGCCCCTTCTACGCCTGCGGACCGCGCCCGCACCCTTCGTCCGCGTGCGGACCGCGCCCGCGTCCACCGCCGCTACCCCCGCTGTCTCCACTCCGGCGCTCACACCGCACCGCCCGTCTGCCGGGGCAGCGCCAGCACATCGCTGTGGTGGACGACCGCCCGCAACTCGCCCGCGGCGCACGCCGCGAGGCGGGAGTGCAGATACGGTTCCGCGTGCGCCGCGAGGTCGGGCCGCTGCTCGCAGGCCGCGCCGACCCAGCCGCGCAGCCATTCCTCGGTGAGCGCCGCGTCGTCGGGACCGAGCCGCCAGGGGCTCGGATGCACGCGTACCGTCGCGCCGTGCCGGTCGAAGGCCTCGCAGGCCGTCGTGACGGCGTCGGGGCCGAGCAGTTCGCCGCGCCGCTGGTGGGCGTTGAACGCCTCGGCGAACTCGGCGTCGAGCGGGTCGCCCGGCGCGAGTTCGATCCGCCCCACGACGGACAACGTCAGCAGGGCCGGGACGCCGGCGCCCACGCAGGCCGCCGCCAGCCGGTCGATCTCTTCGCCGGTGAGCACGTCGAGCAGCGCGGAGGCCGTCACCAGGGAGGCCCCGGCGAGGGCGTCGGTGGTCAGCCGGCCGATGTCACCGCGCTGCGTGGTGACGGTGACCCGGCTGCCGTCGGCGGCCGCGCGGGGCGCCCCCACGGTCGCGAAGTGCAGCAGATACGGGTCCCGGTCGTGCAGGATCCAGTGCTGGGCGCCGTCGAGGCGGGGTGCGAGCCAGCGGCCCATGGAGCCGGTGCCGCAGCCGAGATCGTGAATCACCTGGTCGCCGCCCCGCCCCGGCCGATTCGCCAGCCGAACGCGCAAGGGGTCGAGCAGTTCGGGCGCCCGCGCGGCGGCGTCCGCGCCTTCGCGCAACTGGAGCCACTGGGGGGCGTATCGAGGCACGTCGTCGGCTTCGGCCGCATCGACCCGCTGACCAGGCACACCAGTCCTCGCAATCTTCCCGGAACCGCCGGGCACCGCCGCGCCGCACCCCGGCACCCCCGCGGGAGTCGTCGCCGTACTCACGCCGCCCTCCGGGGTTCCCGGGGAAGCCGGCCGAGCACACCGGCCAGGCTGCGGGCCGTGGTGGCCCAGCCGTCCAGCGCGGCGCGACGGCCCCGCGCGGCCGCCTTCAGACGGCGTCGTACGTCGGCCTCGCCGAACCAGCCGCGCAGTTCCGCGGCGAGGGCCGCAGGATCCTCCGGTGGTACGAGGATGCCGGGCACCCCGCCGTCGGGTGCGCGCCCGACCGCCTCGGGAAGGCCGCCGACGTCCGTCGCCAGCACCGGGATGCCGCGCGCGAGCGCCTCGGTGACGGCCATGCCGTACGTCTCGGCGTAGGACGTGAGGACCATGAGATCGGCGGCGGCGTAGCTCGCGTCGAGTTCGGCGCCGGCCTGCGGTCCGGCGAGGTGCAGCCGGTCGCCGAGGCCGTACTTCTCGATCAGGGCGCGCAGCTCGGCGACGTACGCCGGATCCTGGCCGAGTCCGCCGACGCAGACGCAGCTCCAGGGGAGGTCGGTGACGGTGGCGAGAGCCTCGACCAGTCGGTGCTGTCCCTTGCGCGGGGTGACCGCGGCGACGCACAGCAGCCGCGAGACGCCGTCGGTGCCGGAGGCGAGCGGCGCGATGTCGGCGCCCGGCGCGGCGACATGGACCCGGTCGGGAGCGAGCCCGTGGTGGGCGACGAGCCGGCGGACCGCCCAGTCGCTGGTGGCCACGACGGCCGACACGGCCCGTAGCGTCGTCCGTTCCCGGGCGTCCAGGTCGGCGGCCACGGCGGGCGCGAGACCCGTCTCGTCGCCGAGCGGCAGATGCACCAGCACGACGAGGCAGAGCCGTTCGGCCTCGGGGACGATGATCTCGGGGACGCCACAGGCGACGAGCCCGTCGAGCAGGACGACGGTGCTGTCCGGCAATTCACGGAGCGTACGGGCCAGTTCCGTACGGGCGGCGGATCCGGGGCGGGGCCAGCTGCCCGCGACGGCGTGCCGGTGGACCTGCCAGCCGAAGCCGGGCAGGTCCAGGCAGAGCCGCCGGTCGTAGGCGTTGCCGCCGCTCGGCGCGGACAGGTCGTCGACGCCGCCCGGCATCACGAAGTGCACGGTGCGCAGGGACATGGGGATGATCTCGGCGTTCTTGAGAGCCGCGTTCTGCACGGGCACGTAATTCAGGGCAGTGGGGCCGCCGTTCAGGGAAGCCTTGCCGCCGTTCAGGGCGGGCTGGCCGCCGTTCAGCGATGCCTTGTCACCGCTTCGGACCGCCTGGTCAGTGTTCCGGGACGCCCGGTCCATCGTCGTGTCGGTCACAGCGCACGCTCGTAACTCGCCCAGGCGATGTGCGACTCGTGCAGCGTCACCGTGATGCCCGCAAGGCCGTGGGCGCCCTCGCCGAGCGCTCCGGCGTGCACGCGGTCGGCGAGGCGGTCGGCGATGACCTTGGCCAGGAACTCCGTCGAGGTGTTGGTGTTCTTGAAGTCCGGCTCGTTGTCGAGATTGCGGTAGTTCAACTCGCTCACGACGGCGCCGAGTTCCTGTGTGGCCAGTCCGATGTCGACGACGATGTTGTCGTCGTCCAGCTCGGCGCGCCGAAAGGTGGCGTCCACCAGGAACGTCGCCCCGTGCAGGCGCTGCGCGGGGCCGAAGACCTCGCCACGGAAGCTGTGGGCGATCATCAGGTGATCGCGGACGGTGATGCTGAACAACGGACGACCCTCCAGGTGCGGTGCGTCTGATCCCCTGCCGGGGGCACGCCGTGTAGTACGGCTGCCCCGTTCTCCTTGTTCAGCTGCCTGTTCCCCTTTCTTTGCCGTCTTCAGAGGTCAGGCAGCCTGTTCCGGGCTCAAACGTCGTCGTAGACGACGCGATGGCACAAGCCGGGTATCGATCCGGAGGCGAGCTTCGCCATCACGTCCGGCAGTTCCTCGAAGCCGCACTCGCCGGTGATCAGCGCGTCGAAGGCGGGTTCGGTGAGCAGTTCGAGGGCGAGCGCGAGGCGGTCGGCGTACGTCCGGCCGGCCCGGCTCGCCGGGGAAACGGAACCCACCTGGCTGCTGCGCACGACCAGCCGCCGCGAGTGGAAGGCCTCCCCGAGCGGCAGGCTGACGCGCCGGTCGCCGTACCAGCTCATTTCGAGCACGGTGCCTTCCCGGGCGAGGAGTTCCAGCGACCGGGTGAGCCCCGCCTCGGTGGCGCTGGCGTGCACGACGAGGTCGCACTCGCCCGTGGCGTCCTCGGGGAGCGCGAAGTCGACGCCGAGGGCGCGGGCGATATCGCCGCGCGCCGCATCCGCGTCGACGAGCTGGACGCGGACGCCGGGGAAGCGGGCGAGCAGCGCGGCGACGGAGCAGCCGACCATACCGCCGCCCACCACAGCGATCCGGTCGCCGATCAGCGGCGCGGCGTCCCAGAGGGCGTTCACCGCGGTCTCGACGGTCCCGGCGAGCACGGCGCGCGCGGCGGGGACCGAGTCCGGTACGACCGTGACGGCGCTCGCCGGAACGACGTACCGCGTCTGATGCGGATACAGGCAGAAGACGGTCCGCCCGCGCAGCGACACGGGTCCTTCCTCCACTCGGCCGACACTCAGATAGCCGTATTTGACCGGTGCGGGGAAGTCTCCGTCCTGGAACGGTGCACGCATCGAAGCATGCTGACTTTCCGGAACACCCCCGCGGAAGACGAGGGTCTCGGTGCCCCGGCTGACCCCGGAGAAGAGCGTGCGCACCAGCACCTCCCCCTCCGCGGGCGCGGGCACGGCGACGTCCCGGATCTCGCCATGGCCGGGAGAACCGAGCCAGAAGGCGCGAGCTGTGAGTTCCATGAGCGTCCCCCTGAACGATTCAGCAGATCTTCACGTACGGAGCAGTGACAAGCCGCGCACTGTACGCGGCGTTGATCGACTCTGTCATACGGCCGGAGGATGTGCGGTGGCCCTGAACAACACATACGACGCGAGGCTCCCCCAGCAGGAGACCATCGTGGGAGCCGGTGTGCAGCTCCTGCTGCTGGCCCTGCTGGGCACGGCGATCGGGATGGGGCCCGCGGGCTGGCTGACCGGCCTGGCCTTCGCGATCGCCACCTGGGCGGTACTCACCCGCGCCCTGCGCCGCTCGCAGCCCCGCTCCTTCGGCCCCGCCAACCGCGTCACCCTCGGCCGCGCGATCCTCGTCGGCGGCGTCACCGCCCTCGTCGCGGACTCGTTCCAGAGCTCGCCCCCGGTCAGCCTGTTGGTCGGACTGACGGCGGTCGCCCTGATCCTGGACGGCGTCGACGGCAAGGTCGCCCGCCGCACCGGAACGTCCTCCGCCCTGGGCGCCCGCTTCGACATGGAGGTCGACGCGTTCCTGATCCTGGTGCTGAGCGTGTACGTCGCGATGTCGCTCGGCCCGTGGGTGCTGCTGATCGGCACGATGCGGTACGCGTTCGTGGCCGCCGCGCGGGTGCTGCCGTGGCTGAACGCCGCGCTGCCGCCGAGCATGGCGCGCAAGACGGTGGCGGCCCTGCAGGGCATCGTGCTGCTCGTCGCGGGCGCCGGGATCCTGCCGCGCGAGGCGACCGTCGGGGCCGTGCTCCTGGCGCTCGCGTCGCTCGTCTGGTCCTTCGGCCGCGACATCACGTGGCTGTGGCGTCAGGGCGGCCGCAAGGATGTGGAGGAGGTTCGGCAGGCCGTCGCGGGCCGGCCGGAGCCCGTCCGGCGGCCCGCGGCGGCGGTCGCGGCGCGTTCTGAGGGTTGATCACGGACCAGTGCGGATCGGCACTGCTGGTGCCGGCGGGCTGGACATCGCCGATGTATGTGTACAGCGGGGAGCCGTCGTACGTGACCTGGCCGCCGGCGCCGTCCGGCCGTGAGACCGTGCCAAGCTTTCCGACGATGCCCGGTGGCAGCCGGAGTTCGGCGCCGGGCGGGTTGAGGAGCGGCTGCCGCCCTCGGCGCCGTACGCGGCCGGGTGACCCCAGACGCCTTCGTACGAGCCGAAGGTGCCCGACCACCGCTTGCGGCCGCCGCCCGTCAGAACCGCGCCTTCATGACGCGGCCCGCTCGCCCCGGGTGTCCACGTCGGGGTGGGTCAGGCCGAGGTGGTCGCGCAGGGTGCTGCCCTGGTACTCCGTACGGAAGACCCCGCGTTCCTGGAGCAGCGGGACCACGGTGTCGGCGAAGACGTCGAGGCCTCCCGGGGTGAGGTGCGGGACGAGGATGAACCCGTCGGCGGCGTCGGCCTGGACGAAGGAGTTGATGGTCTCGGCGACGGTGGCCGGGGAGCCGACGAAGGACTGACGGTTCCCGGTCTCGATGACCAGGTCGCGGATCGACCAGTTGTTGGCCGCCGCCCGCTCCCGCCACTCGCGGGCGGTGGCCAGCGGGTCGCGGTACATGCGCACCTGGGCGCGGCCGCGCGCGATGGTGTGCTCGCCGAGGTCGGGATCGATGTCGGGGAGCGGACCGTCCGGGTCGTACGCGGACAGGTCGCGGTTCCAGACGAACTCCAGGTGCTTGATGGCGGTGGCGCCGCTGACCTGTTGGCGGCGGACCTCGCGGGCGCTCTCCTCCGCCTCGGCGTCGGTGTCCCCGAGGACGAAGGTCGCGGCGGGCAGGATCAGCAGCTCGTCGCGGGCGCGGCCGTGGCGGGCCAGGCGGCCCTTGACGTCCGTGTAGAACGCCTGCCCTTCCTCGAGGGTGCTGTACCGGCTGAAGATGGCGTCCGCGTCGGCGGCCGCGAACTCGCGTCCCTCGTCGGAGTCGCCCGCCTGGAAGACGACCGGCCGGCCTTGCGGGCTGCGCGGGACGTTGAACTGCCCCTCGATGTCGAAGTGCTGCCCCTGGTGCACGAAGGCTCCGGCCTTCGCGTCGCGCAGGAACGTGCCGGTCTCCTGGTCGGCCACGATCTCGTCCCCGTGCCAGGAGTCGAACAATTCGCCGGCGGTGCTCAGGAACTCCTTGGCTCTGGAGTACCGCTCCTCCTGCGGGAGGAAGCCGCCGCGGCGGAAGTTCTCCCCGGTGAAGGCGTCCCAGGAGGTGACCACGTTCCACGCGGCGCGCCCGCCGGAGAGGTGGTCGAGGCTGGCGAACTGGCGGGCCACCTCGTACGGCTCGTTGAAGGTGGAGTTGATGGTGCCGGTGAGCCCCAGGTGTTCGGTGACGGCGGCGAGCGCGGTGAGGATCGTGAAGGTGTCGGGCCGTCCCACGACGTCCAAGTCGTAGATCTTGCCGCCCTGTTCACGCAGCCGCAGTCCCTCGGCGAGGAAGAGGAAGTCGAACTTGGCGCGTTCGGCGGTTCGCGCGAAGTGCGCGAACGAGCTGAACTCGATATGGCTGCCGGCGTCCGGGTCGCTCCATACGGTGGTGTTGTTGACGCCGGGGAAATGGGCGGCCAGATGGATCTGCTTCAGCGGCTTGCTCATGGTCGTACGGTCCCTCCGGCTCAGGCGGTGGCAGCGGCGTAGCGGTTGGCGGGGCGAGCAAGTCCCAGCAGCCCGCGCAGGGTGTCGGCCTCGTACGACGTCCGGAAGGCGCCGCGGCGCTGGAGTTCCGGAACCAGACCCCGGGTGATCGCGGGGAGGTCGTGGCCGACGACGGCGGGGCGCAGCCGGAAGCCGGACAGCCCTGCCTGCGCCAACTCCTGGAGCAGATCGGCAAATTGGACGGGAGTTCCGGTGAAGATCCGCGCGTCGCTGGTGTACGGGTGGCCCGCGAGGGAGTCGAGACGCTCGCGGCGCGCCGCCGCGGCGGCGGGGTCGTCGTCCAGGAACACCACCAGGTCGCCGAAGAGGTGCAGCGGCTCGGCGGCGCGCCCGGCCGCATCCTGTTCGGCACGGACCGCGGCGACGACGGCGCGTGTCTGCTCGGCGTCGTGCGGAGTGACGTATCCGAGATCGGTGGAACGCCCCAGCAGGCGGAACGGCGCACCCGTCCCGGTCTCGTGGGCCAGTGCCGTGACCAGGGGCTGGCCCTGCGGTGGACGGGGCGTGATCGAGGGGCCCTTGACGCTGAAGTGCGGGCCCTCGAAGTCGATGTAGTGCAGCTTGTCGCGGTCGACGAAGCGGCCGGTGGCGACGTCCCGGATCTCCGCGTCGTCCTCCCAGCTGTCCCACAGCCGGCGGACCACTTCGACGTAGTCTGCGGCCTCGTCGAAGAGCTCGACGCTCAACTCCCTTATGGCCGGGCTCTCCAGGTCCTCGAAACGGAACGGGGGGAAGGTACGGCGGCCGAAATGCGCGGCCTCGTTCGCGCGGGCCGACACCTGCACCCGTACGCCCGCGCGGCCGGTGCTCACATAGTCGAGGGTGGCGATCGCCTTGGATATATGGAACGGCTCCGTGTGGGTGGCCACCACCGTCGGCACCAGTCCTACGTGGCTGGTCAGCGGTGCGACCCGGGCCGCGATGAGGACGGCGTCGAGGCGTCCGCGTACCTGGTCCGTCCGCCCGTCGGGTTCGGTGAGGTGCGAGGACTGGAGTCCGAGCGCGTCCTCGATCGTCACGAAGTCGAGCAGCCCGCGCTCGGCCTCGGTGACCAGGTCGGTCCAGTAGGCGGCGGTGAGCAGCTCCCGGGGGCGGGCCACCGGCTCGCGCCACGCGGCCGGATGCCAGCCGGCGCCGTCGAGTGCGACGGCGAGGTGCAGCGCCGCAGAGGACGAAGGGGAGGAAGCAGGGGAGGAAGAGGGCAGCGAAGATGACGAGGACACGTGAGGGTGCCTTCCTGTTCGACCGTACGAGAGCACCGGACCCTCTTCTTGGCGGGTCCGGCGGCGGGGTGACAGGTCAGGGACGACAGAGCGCGCCGGCCACGCGCTGCAGGTCGATGTGCGGCCGGGAGTACAGATGCACGCGGCGGCGCGGGGCAAGGACCTTGGCGCGGAGGCGGGACACACCCGGCACCTCGGTCACCTCCGCCCATCCGGCTCGGCGGGCCCGGGGGCGCACCGGCATCATGTCGTCTTCCACCACAACAGCCCGGCTACGCCGTCTGTTCCGGCGCCGCGCCCGGAGTGCGGACCTGGAGGAAGTTCCTGCGTCGGCGCGGGGTGAAGCCGATCGACTCGTAGAGCCGGATCGCTGCGATGTTGCTCGCGGAGGCGTGCAGGAAGGGGGTGTCTCCGCGTTCCCTGATGCCCGCCGCGATCGCGCGCAGCAGCCGGGTGGCCAGGCCCCGGCCGCGGTGGTCCGGGTGAGTGCAGACGGCGCTGATCTCCGTCCAGCCCGGTGGGCGCAGCCGTTCGCCGGCCATGGCGATCAGCCGTCCGCGGTGCCGGATGCCGAGGTAGGTGCCGAGTTCTACCGTGCGGGCCAGGAAGGGGCCGGGCTCGGTCAGGGCGATGAGGTCCAGGATCTCGGGCACGTCGTCGGGCCCGAGCCGCACCGCGTCGGGGGCGGGCTCGGCGCGCAGTGCGGTGCCGACGAGTTGGACGCCCTCGCCGCGCCGTACGGTCTCCCAGCCTTCGGGAGTGTCCTTGACCCCCGACACCGCTGCGACGGTTCCGGGGCCGACGAGTTCGGCGAGGTCGTGCCAGGCGCGGGGATCGTCGGGGTCGGCCAGGGCGGTGAACGGGGAGAGGTCCGTGCGGTAGCGGGCGGCGCGTCCGACGCGCTCGGCGAACACCGAGTGTGGACCGGTCAGCGCGGCCCAGGCCGCGTTGTCCAGGATGTGGAGTGGCGCCGCCGGGCTCTGCGGCTGCGGCGGAGGGGCGATGGTGGACATGGGTGTCGGATCTCCGTGGCGGTAACGGGGCGACTTCGGCGGGCTCAGGGCCGCCGGCCCCCACAGCGGGCCGGCGATCCGTCATGAAGGTGCGGGTGCTCAGGAGTTGTCGAGTGGCAGCCCGGGCGGGTTGACCTGGGAAGTGCTGACGGCCTCGTTGGAGAGGTTCCAGGCGGACAGCCACTTGGCGTACTGGCCGCTCTTGATCAGGTGGTTGATCGCGTCGGCGATCGGCTTGGCCAGCCCGCTGTCCTTCTTCGTGGTCGCCGCGATCAGGCCCTGCAGCGACGCGCCGGCACCGGAGAACGTGCCCGCGCTGCGCGTCGGGTTGGGCGACTTGGCGGTCTGTGTGACGTGGTAGGCGACACCGGGATTGGCGGCGAAGTACGCGTCGATCTTCCCGCCGGTCAGCGCCAGGTAGGTGCTGTTCTTGCTCGCGAAGTGCTTGACGGTGAGCTGCTTGCCCTCCTTCTCGAGCTTGGTCTGCCACTCGAGAAGGATCTTCTCCTGGTTGGTGCCGTTGTCGACGGCCACGGTCTTGCCGGCGAGGTTCTCGTAGTCGCCGTCGAAGTTCCACGTGCTCTTCTTGAGCACCTCGAAGCCGACGTTGTCCTTCCGGTAGGAGGCGAAGTCGTACTTCTTCTTGCGCTCCTCGGTGTCGGTGATGTTGGCGAAGGCGACGTCGACCTTGCCGCTGTCGATGCCGACGAACATGTTCTCCCAGGTGGAGTTCCTCAGCTCCGGCTTCAGGCCGAGGACCGCGGCGACCAGACGACCGAAGTCGGGTTCCGCTCCGGTGAGGGTCTTCTGGTCCGAGCCGACGTACGCGAGGGGCGGGAAGCCGTCGGGCAGGGCGCCGACGCCGATCTCCAGCTTGCCGCTCTTGCGGACCGACGCGGGCAGCTCGGCGCTGATCGACTTCACCTCGGAGACCTTCAACTTGGTCTGCTCGGCGGCCCCGTTGGACAGCTGTCCCACGGTCACCGTGCCCGCGGCGTCGGTCGTGGTGGCGGCGTCGCTGTCGCCCCCGCAGGCGGCGAGCCCGGCGGCCAGTGAGGCAACGGCGGTCGCCGCGGTGATACCGCGTATCAGGCTGCGTCGAGAGAAGTGCGTAGGCATGGCTGTCCTTGTCGCTGGAGGAGGGCGTGACTGCGGTGAAGAGGTTGTGACTGCGGTGAAGTGGCAGAAGGGAGGCGCCGGTCAGAGCACCTTGCTGAGGAAGTCCCGGGTCCGCTCGTGCTGCGGGTGGTCCAACACCTGTGCGGGCGAGCCCTGTTCGACGATGCGACCGCCGTCGATGAAAACGATCCGGTCGGCGACCTCGCGGGCGAAGCCGATCTCGTGCGTGACGATGACGAGGGTGGTGCCGCTGGTCGCCAGGTCCTTGATGACGGCCAGGACCTCGCCGACCAGTTCGGGGTCGAGTGCCGAGGTGGGCTCGTCGAACAGGATGATCCCTGGGCGCAGCGCGAGGGCGCGGGCGATGGCCACGCGCTGCTGCTGGCCGCCGGACAGCTGGCGCGGGTAGGCGCCGGTCTTCTCGACCAGGCCCACGCGGCTGAGCAGTTCGCGTGCCAGCTCCTGGGCCTCGGGCTTGGTCAGCTTGCCGGTGGCCACGGGCGCGGCGGCCACGTTGTCGAGGACGGTCAGGTGCGGGAAGAGGTTGAAGTTCTGGAAGACGAAGCCGATCCGGCCGCGCTGGGTCAGGATGGCTCGCTCGCTGAGTTCCTTGAGACGCTCACCGTGCCGTCGTACGCCGATCAACTCGCCGTTGACGCTGACGTATCCGACCTCGGGTTTCTCCAGGTGGTTGATCACCCGCAACAGCGTCGACTTGCCGGAGCCGGACGGGCCGAGGATGACGGTGACCTCGCCGGGCCGCACCGTCAGGTCGACGCCGTCGAGCACCCGGTGGGCGCCGTACCACTTGTGCACGTCGTGGACCTCAAGGGCGGCGGGACGCGCGTCGAGGGTCTGGGCGGTGGTCATACGGCGGCCTCCTTGCGCAGCCGGGCCCGCAGATCACCGAGGCCGGTCCGCACCTTCTGCAGTGGCGTCGGCGGCAGGGTGCGCGTCGCGCCCCGGGCGAAGTACCGCTCGACGTAGAACTGGACGACGGACACGGCACTCGTGAGGATCAGGTACCAGACGGTGGCGACCAGCAGCAGCGGCACGATGTCGCCGGGATAGGTGCTGCCCATCGTCTGCACCGAGCCGAACAGATCGAGCAGCGACACGTAGAACACCAGGGATGTGCCCTTGATCAGGCCGATCAGCTGGTTGACGTAGTTCGGGGTGATGGACCTGAGGGCCTGCGGGAAGACGATCCGGGTGAACTGGTACGTCTTCGGCAGGCCGAGCGCGGCGGCCGCCTCGTGCTGGCCCTGGTCGACGGAGAGGATTCCCCCGCGGACGACCTCGGCCGCGTACGCCGCCTCGTTGAGGCTGAGGCCGATGACGGCGACCGTCATGTCGGTGGCGAGCCGTGACTCGTCGAAGGTGACGAAGGCCGGCCCGAACGGCACACCGAGGCTCAACGTCTTGTACAGGGCGCTGAAGTTGTAGAGGAAGATCAGGACGACGATCAGCGGTACGGAGCGGAACAGCCACGTGTACACCCAGCTCGCCGCACGCAGCACCGGACTCCCGGAGAGCCTCGCGAGGGCGAGCAGCACCCCGCCGAGCAGTCCCAACACCGCGCTGAGCGCGGCCACTTCGAGGGTGATGACGAGGCCGTCGAGGATGGTGGGGCGCAGGAACCAGTAGCGGAAGCGGTCCCACTGGTAGAAGGGGTTCGTGGCCAGGCCGTGGATGATCTGGGCGACCAGGACCAGCACGACAGCCGTGGTGATCCAGCGGCCCGGCCTGCGCAGCGGCAGCACGCGTTGGGCGGTGAGCGGCTTCGCCGGGGAGTCGGCGGGCGGTGCCTCGGCAAGGGACACGGCGGCGCCAGGGGGTTCACTCATGAGGGCTCCAGCGGAGTCGGACACCCCGGTGCGGCGTACGCGACGGCACCGCAGCACAACGAGGAAGGCCGCGGATGACGAAGAACGGGAAGACGCCGGTACCGGGGGCTGGGCGGGCAGAGGGCACACCGCGGCGGCGGTGCGCGTCAGGGATTCAGAACGCCGTCAGCCTTGACAGCGGGCACAGCCCGAAGCGGTACACAG
This sequence comes from Streptomyces sp. NPDC001530, assembly GCF_042894545.1. Taxonomy (NCBI): domain Bacteria; kingdom Bacillati; phylum Actinomycetota; class Actinomycetes; order Kitasatosporales; family Streptomycetaceae; genus Streptomyces; species Streptomyces sp. NPDC001530. Next base: position 74,621 of record NZ_JBIAVS010000008.1, on the reverse strand, counting down.
GGCACTGTTGACGCGGAGCAGATCGACACAGCGGTTCGCGCACAGCAGGACGCAGCCGCGGGGCCGCCGTGCGGCCTTCCAAGCTGCGTCCATCGCCGTCTCCGTCACTGTTGCCGCCCGTGGGCGGCTCGCGCTTACCGAAAGTCTTCCGGTCCGGTCGTCACCTGGGGCACCCCACCGCGTCGCGAGGGTTGCCGGCCAGCGAGCCAGGGCTTTTTCGCTGACACTCATGACCGATCTGCGGCGTAAGTTAGGCACGCGCGGAAACCAATGTCAACGTGTTCCGGCCCGGATGACCACCTGGTGAGACCGCGTACAGGCGTCCTTGACGCCTTCGGGGAGCGCGCCGACACTGGCGGGGACGGTCACGATTGTCAGCGCCTCGTCCCCGCGGATTCTCCCGCGCGACGCGGTCATCGGCCCCGGCCCGCTGACAGGCAACCCTTCCACCGCGACGGGGTGCCCCGGGTGACGACCGGGTCCCGCCGGTGCGGCGGGGCAAGCGCGGTCTCGCAACTCGCGGGCCCTGGAGGCGGACCGGTGGGAATGCCCAGGAACTACCTGACGAGACGTCTGCACATCGACTTGTTGCGGGTCTCCAGCGCGTACTAGTCCGGCCGCTTCGTGCCGGTACGCAAGCGCAGTCACTCCGTTCCGCCGCTGCCGCCCACGAGGCGGCCGGGGCTTCGTCGTTCCCATGGAGAGTCATGCCCAAGACAGTTTCGCGCGCCTCGAACACAGGCACCGCAGGCACGTGCGCCACCAGCGCCGCCACCACCAGCTCGCACGCGCCAAGTGCAGGCACCTGCTCCTCAACCTCTCCCGCCCCGAGCCCAGTTGATTCTCCGTCAAGCGCTCGCCCCTGGGGCGCCGGACCGTCCGTGTCCACTCGCCCGCACGCCATCCGCAGCCGTATCGGCGTCGGCGCCGCCGGTGGTTTCTACCCGGCCCCGCACCGCTATCAGCTGTATCTCTCCGAAGGCTGTCCGCGCTCGCTGCGCCTGGCCATCACCCTCGACCTGCTCGGCCTCAAGGACTCGGTCACCACCACGACCCTGGCGCTCCCCGCCGAAACACCTGACGCGTTCGCCTCGCTGCGCCGCGCCTACGAGGCCACCTGGCACCACTACGAGGGCCCGCTGACCGCGCCCGCGCTGTGCGACCGCTGGAGCGGACGCATCGTCAGCAATCACACCCCCGACATCCTTCGTGACCTCGCGGACCTACCGAGGGGCCACGACGGAACCTGCGCCCCCGCGCTGCACCCGCCGGCCCTCGCCGCGGACATCGACGCCCTGCGCGAACTCCTCGACCGGGACGTGACATCGACCGCACGGCCGGAGGCCCGATCGGCGACGCTGGATGTACTGGACTGTCAACTCGCCACTTGTACCTACGTCTTGAGCGAGGAGCTGACAGCGGCGGACGTGGACCTCTGGGTGGCACTCACCCACCTCGACACAACCGACCCCCTCTCCCGGCACAGCCGCCTCCGCGACTACGTGCGCCGCCTCGGCGAGCATCCTGCCTTCCAGGGCGCCGGGTGCGTACGTCCTGACGGTCACCGCGGCGGCGCTCGCGGAAATACTTGACGGAGGTTGTCAGGTATTCAGCCCAAGGTGGGGTGCACAGAAGACAGTGAACCGGCGCCGGAGGCCTCTCCGTCCGTCCGCGCGTGCCGGTGTCCTGAGCAGGAGGTTGGGCATGGCGCAGCACGCGGTCGCATTCGAGGTGGTCGGTCCCTGGTCACTGGACGCGAGCCGGGAGTTCTGGGAGGAGTTCGCTCCGCTGGGGCCGGCCGCGGCGGCGGGTGCCGACGGGGCGCTGCGCACGGTCTTCCACGCCGACGCCGACTGGCGCCGTGTCGCCGCGGAGGTCACCCAGTACGGCACCACGGCGCACGTCGTGGTGACCGGCGACGGCGACCTGGACGCCGCCGCCGAGCAGGTGCGCCGCTTCCTGTCCCTGGACATCGACGCCCGCGGCTGGCCCGCGGTCGCCGAGCGCGACCCCGTGATCGCAAAGGTCCAGGCCCGCTGGCCCGGCCTGCGCCCGTGCGGCTTCCACTCGCCGTACGAGGCCGCTGCCTGGGCGGTGTTGACCCAGCGCACGGGGATGACCTCGGCCAGGCGTATGCGCGCCGAACTCGTCGCCCGCTACGGCACCGGCGGCGCGTTCCCCTCCCCCGAGGCCCTGCTCGGCCTGGACGTCGAACTGCCCTGGCGCAAGACCGAGTACCTGCACTCCGTGGCGTACGCCGCGCTCGACGGGCTCCTCGACGGGGCCTGGCTGCGCACCCTGAACCCCCAGGAGGCGGTGCGCCAGGTCCAGCAGGTCAAGGGGCTGGGCGTTTTCTCCGCCGAGCTCGTCGTCATACGCGGCGCGGGCCACCCGGACACCCTGCCGAGCCAGGAACGCCGGCTGGAGGCGGAGATCACCGAGCAGTACGGCCCCGGCCACCACCTCACCGAGGTCTCCGAGAACTGGCGGCCCTACCGCGCATGGGCCGCGCTGCACCTCCGCGTCCTGCGCGCCGAGCGCATGGGCCCGGCCGACGTCCGCCCCGCTCACACCCCCGCGTAAGGCGGCGGAAAACGTCGCGCCCGTCGGTCAGTCGGCGACGGTGATGACGATCTTGCCGCGGGCGGTACGGGAGGCCAGTGTGGCCAGGCCTTCGGCCGAACGCTCCAGCGGCAGGACGGTGTTGACATCGGCCTTGAGCGTGCCGGCGGCCAGCTGCTCGGCGAGCGGGGCGATGACCTGGCGCACCGGGCCTCCGTTGACGTTGGCGCCGGTGAGGCCCGCGGCGGCGAGCACCCGCTCGTCCGCGGCACCGAGGGTGGAGGAGACCTTGCCGCCCTTGCGGACCACGTCCAGCGGCAGGCCGTCCGCGCTGTGCGAGACGAGGTCGATGAGGGCGTCGACGCCCTCGGGGTACGCGACGCGCACCTGGTCGGCGACATCGCCGGTGGTGTAGTCGACGACCGTGGTGGCCCCCAGGCCGATGAGCCGGTCGGTGTCGCTGGGCCGGGCGGTGGCGACGACGGTGACGCCGCGCGCGGCGAGCAGCTGGACCGCGTACGTGCCGACCCCTCCCCCGGCGCCGACGACCAGCACGCTCTGGCCGGACTCGGCGGCCACAGCATCGACCGCGGCAAGCGCGGTCGCACCGGCCAGCGGCAGGGCCGCGGCGGTGGTGAAGTCGATCCCGGCGGGCTTGAGGGCGACGGCGGCCGCGGGCAGGACCGCGTACTCGGCGACCGTCCCGGCCTGGATCGGCGGGGCCAGCAGGATGTGCCCGAAGACCTCGTCGCCGGGCTTCACATGGTCGACGCCGGCGCCGACCGACTCCACCACACCGGCCGCGTCCCGGCCGACGACCAGTGGGTACTCGTGCGGCATCATCTCCGCCATCATCCCGGCGGCCAGCACGTTGTCGATGGCGTTGAGCGAGGCGGCCTTCACCTTGATCAGGACGGTGCCCTCGCCGGGCACCGGCACGGGCAGGTCGGACACCTCGGGCTGCTGCCCGGCGGCGGGAACGTTCAGTGCGCGCATGATGTGCCTCCAGAGATGAGGGGAGAAATAGGAAGAAGAGTACGAAAAGAAGGGGGTGGGTGGCGGGTACCGCGCCGCCCGCGTATGGGATGGCGTACGAGCCTCTCAAGACGTACGAGCCGAGGCGGCCCCAGCCCGCCAGGACGGACGCGATGTCCGGCGCAGCTGGGAGGATCAGGCCGAGCGCCCCCAGGACCTCGGCCGCCCCGATCCCCGTACGCCTGCTCGCCCAGGCCGGAGTGGCCCAGCGGCCGAGTACCCATAGTGCGAGGTTCGGCCACGGCAGGCCGAAGAAGAGCTCGTCGCCTCGTCGGACTCCACGAGCCGTTCGAGGCTCGCGCTGATCCGCGCAGCCACTCTGTCCGCCACCTGCGCATCACGACACCGGACCACGCTCGCAATCCGTAACCTGCGGCGACCGCGAACGAACATCAACTGGCTAGACTACGCACCCTCGTACACGCGATCCCGCCACGTACGAGCAAAGCCGTTCCCGAAGGGTTTCGACGCTTGATAGCCATCGAAGATGTCAGCAAGCGATACGCCGACGGCACGGTGGCCGTCGATCGCCTGTCCCTCCAGATACCGAACCACTCCATCACCGTTCTCGTCGGACCCTCGGGCTGCGGCAAGACCACCACGCTGCGCATGATCAACCGCATGGTCGAGCCGAGCAGCGGCACGATCCGGGTCAACGGCGAGGACATCCTGCGCCAGCCGGTCAACGCCCTGCGCCGTTCCATGGGTTACGTCATCCAGAACGCGGGTCTCTTCCAGCACCGCACGGTCCTCGACAACATCGCCACGGTGCCGCGGCTGCTCGGCTGGTCCAAGCAGCGGGCCCGCGCCCGTGCCGCCGAGCTCATGGAGCGGGTCGGTCTCGACCCGGGCATGGCCCGCCGCTATCCGTACCAACTGTCCGGCGGCCAGCAGCAGCGTGTCGGCGTCGCCCGCGCGCTGGCGTCGGACCCGCCGATCCTGCTCATGGACGAGCCGTTCTCCGCGGTCGACCCGGTCGTCCGCCGGGGCCTCCAGGAGGAGTTGCTCCGCATCCAGGGCGAACTCGGCAAGGCGATCGTGTTCGTCACCCATGACATGGACGAGGCCATCACGATCGGCGACCGCATCGCCGTGATGCGCACCGGCGGCCACCTGGCCCAATTCGCCGCCCCCGACGAGTTGTTGTCGTCGCCCGCCGACTCGTTCGTGGAGGAGTTCCTGGGCGCCGACCGGGGTATCCGCGGTCTGTCGTTCCTGTCCACCCGCGAGCTCGCACTCGACCGCTCCCGGGTCTTCCCGGTCGGCTCCGACTGGCAGGAGATCGCCGGTCGGGGCGGAGAGCGGTCGTCGGTGCTGGTGACCGACGCCGGCGGCAAGCCGCTGGGCTGGGCGGACCTCAGCGTGTGGGGCGGTGACGTTCAGGCTCTGGAGCCGTACGGGCAGAGCTTCGAGGTGGGCCGGGACTCGCTGCGGGTCGCGCTGGACCGGGCGGTGCTGTCGCCCACCGGCCAGGCGGTCGCCGTGGACGGGGCGGGGCAGGTGCTGGGCGTCGCCGACCAGGAGACGATCGCGGCGGCGATCCGCGTGGCCCGGCAGCGACGGGCCGCGGACTCCCCACAGGGCCCGTCGGACTCCCCGCAGGGCCCGTCCCACCTGAAGGCCGCGCGATGAACGGCTTCTTCGACATTCCGAGCGACCTCCAGAACAGCTATCTCGGTCTGATCTCCTGGCACATGCAGGAGGCCCTGATCCCGGTGCTGGTCGGTCTGCTGCTGGCGCTGCCCATCGGCCTGCTGTGCGTCCGGTTCAACTGGCTCTACCCGCCGGTCCTTTGGGTCACCACGGTGCTGTACGCGATCCCGTCGCTCGCCTTCTTCGTGGTGCTCATCGACTACACGGGGCTGAGCCGGCTCACCGTGATGATCCCGCTGTGCCTGTACAGCCTGGTGATCCTCGTCCCCGCGGTCGTCGACGGCATCCGCTCGGTCCCCGAGGAGACGAACGCCGCCGCTGCGGCGATGGGCATCGGTCCCGGCCGCCGCTACCTCCAGGTCCAACTCCCCATCGCCGTACCGGCGATCATGGCCGGACTGCGGGTGGCGACCGCCTCCAGCATCAGCCTGGTCAGCGTCGGCGCGCTGATCGGCAACCAGGGGGCGCTCGGCAATCTGCTGACCACCGCGATGCTGTACCACCGGCCGGTCCTCGCGGTGAACTCGGTGGTGACCACCGCCGTCCTCGCGGTGCTGGTCGACGCCCTGCTGGTGCTGCTGCGCCGGGTGCTCACCCCCTGGCAGCCGCCGTCCAGCCGCAGGACCAAGGGCCGTACGGCCACGATCGCGGCCACCGCCCGCACCCCGGAGAGCGTGTCGTGAACGTACTCAATTTCATCCAGTCGTTCTTCAGCGACGGCTCCCACTGGCACGGCTACGACGGCATCCCGCAGCGCGTCTGGGAGCACCTCCAGTACTCCACCGGGGCCCTCGCGATCGCCGCGGCCATCGGTCTGCCCATCGGCCTGGTCACCGGACACACCGGCCGCGGCGGCAACGCGCTGGCCTTCGTGTCGGCGGGGGCCCGGGCCCTGCCGACCTTCGGGCTGCTGGTGCTGATGTTCGTCTGGCTCGGGCTCGGCATCCTGCCTGTGATGATCCCGCTCGTGGTACTGGCGGTCCCCCCAGTGCTCATCACCACCTACGAGGCGATCCGCACCGTGGACCCCTCCCCCGTGGACGCCGCCCGCGGCATGGGCATGTCGGAGGGGAAGATCCTGTTCCAGGTCGAGGTCCCGGCGGCGTTGCCACTGATCCTCAGCGGACTGCGCTCGGCGGCGATCCAGATCGTGTCGACGGCGACGATCGCGGCCTATGTGAGCCTCGGCGGGGTCGGCCGCTACATCGTGGACGGCCTCTACCAGCGCAACTACGAGAAGGTGGTGGGCGGGGCCACCCTCACCGCCGTGCTCGCCCTGCTCGTCCTGGTGCTCTTCTGGGCCGTGGCCCGGCTGGCGGTGTCCCCGGGAGTGCGCAGGCGCCGGGCGGCCTGACGGCCGTATCGAAGGGGGACGGGTCCTGGGCCCGTCCCCGCTTCACCGCTCGGCTGTGGCCAGCGCGTGCTCGAGGACGACGAGGAGCGCGTCCCGTACGGAGCCGCGTTCGCGCGCGTCGAACACGGTGAGGGGCACGTGGTCGGCGACGTCGAGGGCCCACCGTACGTCGTCCAGATCGTGTTCGACCTTGCCGTCGAAGGCATTGACGGCCACCGCGAAGGGGATCTCGCGGTGCTCGAAGTAGTCGACGGCCGTGTAGCAGTCGTCGAGCCGACGGGTGTCGACGATGACGAGTCCGCCGAGCGCGCCCTCGACGAGGTCGTCCCACATGAACCCGAAGCGCTCCTGGCCGGGGTCCCGAACAGATAGAGCTTCAGGGTCGGGTCGAGGGTGACGCAGCCGAAGTCCATGGCGACGGTGGTCGTCATCTTCTCCGGGGTGTGCGTGAGGTCGTCGACGCCTGCGGCGACCGAGGTGATGGACGCCTCGGTGGTCAGCGGCTCTATCTCGGAAATGGCGCCCACCGTGGTGGTCTTGCCCACGCCGAAGCCGCCCGCGATCACCATCTTCACCGGCAGCGGCGGCCGGGGCCCCTCGGTGTCAGCCCTCACGGATCGCGCCCCGGGAGTCGGGGATAGCTCGGAGACCATCGATAACCCTTCGCAATACGGTGACATCGCGGTTTGAGTGGGCCTGCGGTGCGTACAGGGCCAGTTGACCGTCGGCGCGCAGATCGTCGGCGAGCACCCGGATCACATTCAAGTGCATCCGCAGTTTCGCCGCGATCTCCGCCAGCGACTGCGGCTGGCGGCAGACCGTGATGATGTCACGGTGCTGTTCGAAGACGAAGGCGTCCAGTGCTGCCAGCCCCAGTTCGGTCGCGACCACCTGCGTCTCGATCGGGATCGGCGGTACGAGACTGTCGCCGCCGGCGATCCGCCCCGCGGTCAGCAGGAAGGGCCGGACGACCGACGCGGGGGGTTCCACTTCCCACCCGGCGTCGTCGGTGGCTGCTGGCTCGCCGGCCGTCATCACGTCCTCCCCCTTCGCTTCGCGGGCCGTCACCGGTCATATGACGCCCCGTCGGACGTCAACCGGTCGGGGCGATGCCCACGGTGTTCTTCAGCTCCATGACCAGCTGCGGGCTGAGGACCGCACCGGCCCGGTTGGCGAACAGGGTCATCTCGTACGCGATGTTGCCGAGCTTCGCCTCCTTGGAGGCGACCACGCCGAGCACCGCGCCGGCGCCGAGCGCCGACACCAGGACGTGCCCTTCCTCCAGGTCGATGATGACCTTGTTCAGACCGCCGAGGCCGTAGTTGCCGGACGCGCCCATGGCCAGGCTGGTGATGCCGGAGACGATCGCCGCGAGCCTCTCCGAGTCCGCCTGTCCGCGCAGTTGGGACACCGCGATGAGCAGTCCGTCGGAGGAGACGCCGATCACGTCGACGACCCCGGCCGTCTCGGTGGCGAATCGATTGAGCAGCCAATTGAAGTCGGCAGCGGCGGCCTTCACGTCCGTCACCGGTTCCGCCGCTCGGGACTCCGGCTCGCCTGTCCACATGGTCACGTGCTCATGCCTTCCGGGGATGAGGGTCTGCTGTTCTCTGTGCTGGAATCGGCCGGGGCGCCGGACCGGCCCCCCGGTCCCGGTCGGGTCGCCCCGGTGGTCCGGCTCTCGGCCGCGCTCTCGCGCTCGGCCCGCAGGACGGCGGCCTCGAACTCGTCGATCTCGGAGCGTGCCGCCTCCGCGTCCGTGGGCTGCCAGGCGGGCGGCCGCGGCGGGCTCGTGACGGTCCGCTCGGGCTGACGGCTGGAGGCGGTGGTGGCCGACAGGGTCGCACCCCGCACCCGGCGCCGCAGCGGACCGGTCTGGCCGGGCCTCGACGGAGCTGCCGTACCGGAGCCGCCGTCGGTGGCGTTGCCGGGCCGCGGGCCGACGCCGCCGGCCGCACCCGTGGGCGTACCGCGGCCTGTTGTCTCACGTGCCTCGGCGCCCGTGCGCCACGGTGCCTCCGATGACGTACCAGCTATCGGTGCCCCGGGGCCGTTCGGCCTGGACGGGAGTGTGTCGTGGCCGTTCGGGGTGTGACCCCTGACGTCCTCGCCGCGCGTGGCCACCACGCGTTCGTTCTCGCGCGCGTGGCCGGGCGACTCCCCGCCCCGGGAGCGCGCGGGAATCCTGCGCGGCAGGCCCGAGGGCCCGGGCGGCGACTCGACCCGCGCGGGGCGCGGCTCGCGGGTGCCGGCATGGCGGGCGGGCGGCAGGATGTGCGGGGCCCGCGCCGCGGCCTGGGCCGGGTCGGTGAGCAGGAGGTGGGACGCGGGGACCGCGACGGTGGCCGTGACGCCCCCGCCCGGGGTGCGGGACAGAACGACTTCGATGCCCCAGCGCCGGGACAGTCCGCCGACCACGAACAGGCCGAGGACCTCCGTCGGCGCCAGGTCGAGCCGTTCACGGCGGATGAGGCGGGCGTTCTCCTGCTCCAGCCGCTCGGGGCTCATCCCGAGCCCGTGGTCGATGATCTCGACGAGGGCGCCGCCGACCCCGTGCCGGGGGCGCAGGACCACTTCGACGCCGCTGGTCGCCGGGGAGAACATCACCGCGTTCTCCAGCAGTTCCGCGAGCATCAGCGTCAGATCACCGACGATGTCGGGGGCGACGGTGACATCGCCCTCGGCGTGCGGAGTGACGCGCTGGTAGCCCTCGATCTGCCCGAGCGCGGCGCGGACGATGTTGCTGAGCCGCATGGGTTCGGTGTTGAGTCCCGTCTCGCTGATCCCGGCGAGCAGCATCAGGCTGTCGGCGTTGCGCTGGAGACGTACGGCGATGTGGTCGATGCGGTAGAGCCGGTCCAGTACCTCGGGATCGGTCTCGCCGCGCTCCACCGAGTCGATCAGCGCGAGTTGACGGGCCGTCAGGTTACTGACGCGGCGACCGACGTTGCCGAACATCTCGGCGATGTTGCGACGGCTGATGACCTGGCGCTCCAGCAGGGCGGTCGCGGTGACCTGAACCTGGTTGAAGGCCTCAGCGAGTTCACCGATCTCGTCGCGCACCGGCACGGGTACGGCTTCGAGGCGCGGCGGGCTCGCGTCGTCGGCGTCGTCGTCCGCGACCCGGGCCAGTTCCGTCTCGGCCGCGGTGGCCACGTGCTGGGCCGCCTCGGTGAGGGTCCGCACGGTCCGCACCACGGAGCGGCGCATCAGCACGGAGAACAGGATCCAGGCACCGAAGGCGAACAGGTTGACGGCGATCAGCCAAGCCACCTCCCACCAGACGCTGTTGGAGGCGTCCTGAGTGTCGGCGGCGATCTCACCGATGAGCGTCTGGGTGATCTTCAGCCGATTCTGGGCCTGGCGCTCGTAGGTGGGATCGGCGCGCAGCGCGTCGTCGAGGGCGACGCGCTGCTGCGCCGCGTTCTCGGCCACCAGACCGCTGGGGTCGACCTGGAGCGCGGCCCAGTGCTGGCCGATGACGCTCTGGTAGGGGCTGTGTTCGATCCCGGCGAGGTCGGCGCCCTGTTCCTGGCTGGCGAACCGGGTGAACCGCTCGGCCTGGTAGGTGTACTGCTCGTAGTCGCCGACAGCGCCGGTGAACTCGATGAGCGCGTTGGGGTCCCGGGTGCGCGCGGCGAAGACGCTGGTCTCGAAGGAGGCGTGCGCGGTGTCGGCCCGCAGCAGCGCGTCGAGCAGATTGCCCGCGGACGACGACGACTCACTCCCTGACTGGCCGAGCCCGAGGCCGTTGATGAGGCCCTCGATCACCGATCCGTACGCGGGGTCGATGTTGTCGGCGGGGATGGGGCCCTGTTCCACGGTTTTGCGGAGGCTGTCCAGGCCCTCCAGCTCCTTGAGCGCCTGGGCCTCGGCGTCGGGCAGCCGGTCGCCGTAGGTCGACCGGACGGCCTCGATCTGGGTGCTGACCTTCTGCTGCGCCTGAAGGTAGGCGGAGGTATCAGGCGGGCTGTCGCCGGAGCGGGCGGCCTCGTGGTGCAGGGAGACGAGGAGTGCCTGCCGGTGCTCGGTCTGCACACCGTCGATGAGCTTGGTCACCTGGGCGCTGTCCCGCACGAGTTGGGCGGTGTCGGCGGCGGTGCGGGCCCGGTCGATCTCGGAGTAGACGATGTAGGAGACCATCGCCGAGACGATCGCGAGCGGGACGATCACCAGCACGTTGAGTTTGCGGCGGAAAGGCCAACGGTCCAGGAGAGAGGGCTTCCGGACGGTTCGGGGAGCCGTGGACGGCTGCTCCGGGGCGGCTTTTCTGTGCGCGGGCACCCAACCTCCTTGACTTCGTTCCCCGTTGGAAGCCCGCTGACCGGGCTGAGTGGATCGGATCGCACGGTCGCGACGGCGCGCCCAGGCCGACAAGTGGAACAGGTCCCTCGACGCGGCCAACATTAGCGGCTGTCGCATGAGTACGGCCATGATCAACCAAAAAGTGACATGCGGATACGCCGGGTTCGCTCTCATATTGATCATGTTGCGTGCACGGGGCGAAGCCGCACGGTCCCCATCAGTGATCTATTCGTGTCTTGACGGTCCGTGAGAGGCCTAGATTGGATCGTCTGAAGACCGTCACCACCCGCGCCTTCCGGCCACCACGGTCGGCGGGCAGGACGCTCGCCGCCCCACCCAATGCCAAGTCTGGATGACCAACGTGACCATCACCAGAAGCACCAGAACGTCCGCAACGTACGCTGTTTCCCTGCTGGTTGTGGCCGCGGCCGCACTGACGGGCTGCGGTTCCTCCGACGACTCCGGCAAGAGCGACCCGCTGAAGGGGGGCGCCGCCAAGGGCGGCACGGTCGTTGTCGGTTCCAACAACTTCCCCGAGAGCATCCTGCTCGCCGACATCTACGGTGAGGCCCTCAAGTCCAAGGGCGTCAAGGTCAGTTACAAGCTGAACATCGGCAGCCGCGAGACGACTTACGGTCTGATCAAGAACGGCACGATCACGGTCCTGCCCGAGTACAACGGGGCCCTGCTCGCCTACCTCGACGCCAAGGCGACGCCCAAGACGGTCGAGGAGACCAGCACGGCCATCACGGCCAAACTCGATGCGAAACTGACCCTGTTGGAGCCCTCCAAGGCCGAGGACAAGGACGCGGTCGCCGTCAACGAGGCCACGGCCAAGAAGTACAACCTGACGGACAAGTCGACCATCGCCGACCTCTCCGACGCCGCGAAGGACCTGGTCATCGGCGGTTCGCCCGAGTTCCAGACCCGGCAGCAGGGGCTCAAGGGCCTCAAGTCCGTATACGGTCTCGACTTCAAATCCTTCAAGGCGCTGGACGCGGGCGGTCCGCTGACCGTGGCGGCCCTCAAGGGCAACAACATCCAGGCCGCGGATATTTTCACGACCGACCCCGGAATCACGAAGAACAAGTTCGTGGTCCTGCAGGACCCGAAGAATCTCTTCGGCTTCGAGAACGTGACGCCGCTGGCGTTCAAGAAGGATCTCCCGGCGGCGGGAGTTTCCGTACTCAACGACGTCTCGGCGAAACTCGACACCGAAACCCTGGTCAAGCTCAACAGCCAGGTGCAGGACGGCAACAAGGACCCGCTCGACGTGGCGAAGGAGTGGCTGTCGTCCGCCGGACTGAAGTGACGGGTGCTTGAGGGGTGCCTGAGGGGTGCCTGACGGTCGGTGCGGGCGCCCGCACCGGCCGTGGGGCCCTGGCCCTGGCGACGTACGGCTGCCGTCAGGCGCTGGCGACGTACGGCTGAGGAGAGAGCGTCCGTCATGCTCAAGCGCACCGCCGATGTGACCTCCGGCGGCACGGCCACCGAGGCGACCCTCGACGGTCGGGGCCTCGATGCCGGCGCGGTCGCCCGGATCGCCGACGGCGCGCTGCCTCACACCGTGCATCCGGCGGCGCTGGAGGCGATGGAGCGCACCCACTGGGCTGCGCGCAGGCTGGCCGCGGAGGGCACGCAGGTGTACGGGCGCAGCACCGGTGTCGGGGCGCACCGGGGCGTCGCCGTCGAGGAACGCGACAGCGCGGGCCATGACCTGCGGCTGCTGCTCAGCCATGCGGGCGGCGTGGGCGATCCCCTGCCCGCGCGCCAGGTCCGCGCGATGATGGTCGTGCGGCTCAACCAACTGCTCGCCGGGGGCTCCGGTTTACGCCCCGAGATCGCCGTGGCCCTGTCGGAGGCATTACGGGCACGGGTGCATCCTCTGGTCAACGAGTACGGGTCGGTCGGCACCGGCGACCTGACGGCACTGGCTCAGTTGGGGCTGGCGCTCTTCGGGCATGGCTTGTGGCAACGGGTCGGTGCGGGTGGAGTGGACGGCGCGGCCGGAGTGGACGGCGCGGGCAGCGGTGAGCCGTTTCCTGCGCGGCCGGAGATCCAACCCGGCGACGCGCTGGCCCTGTTGAGCAGCAACGCCCTCACCCTCGGCCAGTCCGCGCTCGCCTGTCACGACCTCGGCGGGCTCCTCCGCGCCGCCCACGTGGTGGCAGCGCTGTCGCTGCACGCGATAGGCGGCAACCTGGAGCCCTACGCACCCGAGGTCCACCGGGCCCACCCGCATCCGGCGATCGGACGGGCGGCGGCTTGTGTACGGTGGGTGCTCGGGGTACCCGATCGGCGTTTGTCCGGCGAACGGGAGTGGCTGGAGCCCGGCGTCCCGGGGCGGCGCGAGCCTGGTGAGCCGGGGTGGCGGGAGTCCGGCCTGCCGGGGCAACGGTCGTCTGCTGCGCCGGGGCGGCAGAAGCCGGGAACGCCGGACCGGCTGGAGCCCGGCGTGCCGGACCGGCTGGAGCCCTGGCGGCCGGTGCCGCGCGAACCCGGTGCGCCGGAGCCACGAGAACCCGGAGTGTCAGGGCCGCAAGAGCCCGGCGTACAGCGGTTGTCCGGTGCGCCGGGGCAGTCGGCGTCGCCGTCCGCACGCGTACAAGATCCCTTCGGTTTCCGCTGTTTCCCCCAGGCCCACGGCCCCGCGACCGAGGCCTGGGCAAGCCTGGACCGCGTACTGTCGATCGACCTCAACTCCGCCACCGAGAACCCGCTCATCGGATGGGACGAGCCCACGGGCGCCCCGGTCGCCCTGGTCGCCCCGGTCGCCCACCATCACGGCGGTTTCTTCGCCGCCCCGCTCACCTTGGCGCTCGACCAGCTGTGCCTCGCCGTTCTCGGCACGGCCCGGCTCTCCGCGGCCCGGCTGTCCGGCCTCGGCCGCCCCGAACTGACCGGTCTGCGCTCCTACTTGGCCGACGAAGCCTCGGCGGGGTCGGGAATGATGATCCTCGAGTACAGCGCGGCGGCGGCGCTCGCCGAGATCCAGGCGGGTGCCACCCCCGCCGCCCTCGGCCACGTGGTGCTGTCGCAAGGGTTGGAGGAGGTGGCGAGCTTCGCCACCCAGGCGGCCCGCAAGTCGCTACGGATGGCCCACGCGTACCGGCTGGTCCTGGGCTGCGAACTGGTCGCCGCGGTACGGGCCCTGCGCCAGCGCGGCGCCGCACCCGCTCCGGGAACCCCGGCGGGCCACGCGTACGCCCGCGCGGCGGCGGTTTTGAACCCGGCCATGGAGGACCGCCCGCTCACGGATGACGTGGCCGCCGCCGCGGCGCTGTTGGACGAGTTCGCGGAACTCACCGCGAAGTGCTGACGGCCTCCGGTTCCGTACGGGACGCCTCGCCGGAGGCGCGGGGCGTGCCGGAGACTCGGCCCGCACGCTGGACAGGGACGAGGAGCGCGGCCAGCGCGGCGGCCAGGCAGAGCAGGGCGAGCAGGCTGAAGCCGTGGGTGTACCCGGAGGCGTACGGCAGGCCCGAGGGCTGGAGCCGACCGGTCACCAGAACGCTGGTCACCGCGGCGCCGATCGACCCGCCGATCGTGCGGATGTTGGCGTTCATGCCGGTCGCGGCACCGGTCTGTGCGGCCGGGACGCTGCCGACGATCAGGTTGGCCATCGAGGCGAAGGCCAGTCCGATACCGAGGCCGAACACGCCCGCCGCGAAGGCCACTTGCCACTGCTGGTCGTGCCAGAGGGCGAGGAACCCGCAGGCGACCGCACCGAGCGCGGACCCGGCGATGAGCAGCTTCTTGGCACCGAGCACGGGCTCCAGACGGCCGCTGAGCACACCCGAGCAGAACATCGCGATCAGCATCGGCAGCATGAGTAGTCCGGCCGCCGTGACGCTCGCGCCGAAGCCGTAACCGGCCGAGCGGGGCGTCTGCACGAAGCCCGGCAGGAAGGACCAAATCGAGTACATGCCCGCGCCGAACAGCAGCGCGGCCGCGTTCGTGGTCCACACGGCGGGCAGCCGCATGATGCGCAGGTCGATCAGCGGGCTGTGCGAGCGCGCCTCGGCGAACAGCCACAGCGCGAAGAGCAGCACGGCGGCGGCGAACAGACCGATCACCCGGCCCGATCCCCAGCCCCAGTGGCTCGCCTGGCTGAGCGGCAGCAGCAGGGCCACGAGCCAGCCCGACAGCAGGACGGCGCCGAACCAGTTCACGCGGCCCTCGGCCCGACTGGGCGACTCGGGGACGTAGCGGAGGGCGATCAGCGTGGTGAGCGCGACGATGCCGACGGGAAGCCAGAACAGCCAGCGGTAGTCGAGCGCGGTCACGATGGGACCGGCCGCCACAATGCCGACTCCGCCTCCGGCGGCGATCACGGCGGACAGGTTGCTGATGCTGCCGCTCACCTCGCCGGGGGCGAACTCGTCCCGGATGATGCCGAAGGACAGCGGGAACAGCGCACCGCCGATGCCCTGGACGACCCGGGCGACGATCAGCACGCCGATGGTCGGCGCGAGCGCGGCGACCAGACAGCCGGCCAGCACGGCCAGGAGCACGGCGACGAGGGTGCGTTTCTTGCCGATGAGGTCACCGACCCGGCCGAGGATCGGAGTGAAGACCGAGGCGGACAGCAGATACGCCGTCATCACCCAGGTCGCGGTGGACTGCGAGGTGTGCAGCGCGTGCTGAACGGTCGGCAGGGCCGGTGCGATCAGCGACTGCAGCATGGCGAACACGCCGGCACCGGTCGCGAGGACCGCGAAGGTGAGGCGGGTGGACTTGCGGGGCATGAAAAGCCTCTCCGAACAAGCGAAACGGGGTGCGGCCGAGCTCATCTCCGCCGCGGTCGTACGGGCCGGGGACGCCGCGGGGCAGCGCCGAGCACGCCGACGGCCGCGGGGGCGGTCGCGGAGGGGTGGAGCGTGGGTGACGGGCGGTGCGCTCGGCGCAGGGCCCGCGATGAGGTCGATCCGTCGATACAGGGATGTCGTACGTCGGTATGGGGGCGCCGTACGTCCGTACGGGGTGCCGTCCATCGTTAGGGGTGCTGTCGCGTCGGTGATGCGTGCGGCCGCACGCATCCGCGGCGAACGCACCCCGCACTGGTAAAGTGGAGGTACCCCTCCACTGTAGCGGAGGCGCACCTCCGCTTCAACCTCGTTCCCCACCGGGAGGCCCCAGTGACGGCCCAGCCGTTCCCCGTCAGCGAGATCGTCGCGTCCCAGCGGCCGCACCGAAAGGACGCCGCGCGCAACTACGACGCGCTGCTGGCGGCCGCGCGCGAGGCGTTCACGGAGAACGGCGCGGAGGCGTCCCTGGAGGACATCGCCCGCCGCGCGGGCGTCGGCATCGGCACGCTCTACCGGAACTTCCCGACCCGCCGCCACCTGTTCGAGAGCGTGTACGCGGACGAGGTGAACGCCCTCTGCCGGGTGGCCCACGAGGTCGCCGACCTGGAGCCGTGGGAGGCGCTGACGTCGTGGCTGCGGCGGTTCGCGGGGTACATGGTGACCAAGCGGGCCGTCCGCGACGCCCTCAACAACGAGTCGGAGATCTTCCTGGCCTGCCGGGAGTCGATGTACGGGGCGGGAGGCCCGCTCTTCGCCCGCGCCCAGCAGGCCGGCGAGGCGCGCGAGGACATGGACTTCGACGACCTGCTCCGCATGGTCGCGGGCATCACCGCGACGAACTTCCTCGACGACGCCCAGCGCGACCGCGTGCTGACGGTCGCCCTGGACGGGGTCCGCGCTGCCCGCTGAAGCGCCCGCATCTCCCGCGCCTCACAAGGGTTCACCCAGCACTGCATTCTGTATACTGTCGCCACCAATGGCCCCGGCTCGGAGGCGACATGGAAGATCTGGATCCCGAGGTGGTGCTGGGGATGGCTGCCCAGGCACCCGACGGCATAGTGATCATCGACAGTGAAGGCCTGATCCGCTATTGGAACCGGGGTGCCGAGCGCATCTTCGGGTTCTCGGCGGCCGACGTGGCCGGTCGCAGTCTGGACGTCATCATCCCCGAGAAGCACCGGCAACGTCATTGGGACGGCTTTCGGACGGCCATGGACCGAGGGGCCACGAAGTACGGGGAAGCGGACCTCCTGACGGTTCCCGCCGTGGCGGCGGACGGCGGCACCCTGTCCATCGAGTTCAGCGTGGTACTGCTGACCGGTCCCGACGGCGACGCGCACGTCGGGGCGGTCATCCGCGACGTCACCGCGCGACGGGCACGGGAGCGGGAGATGATGCGGCGACGCGCCGAAGCCGCCGCGGACCGTACAGCGGTCTGAGACGCGCTGAGCAGGGAAGCGGTCGCGGCCTCCGGAGCCGTGAGCCAATCACGGCAAGCCAACGGCAGCTTCCCTCGCTCGAGAGCTCGTCAGTAGCAGTCCAATGACCAAGAGCAGGTCCGTCCCGATGGCGTTGAACTCCCCGTCCAGCGTGCGCTCAAAGAAGAGGGCCGACAGCGGGCCGGCCGTTTGAGCTTCGAGGGCTGGGCGGAGCCCCGCGTACTCACGCTTGGAGCGGTGGTACAGCGTCTTGGCTCGTTCAAGGAGCTCTTCTGTCATGCGGTCGTCTCGGAGCACCCTCGTGGCTTCGGCTACGGCAGACGTCTTTGTAAGCAGGGCTTCCACAGTGAGCGGCATAGCCGACGGGCCGACCGCTCGGATCAGCCCGGTGCCGCCGCTTGGTCCTGGAGCTCCCTCCTCCGGATGGCTGCCGTCATGCCCGTTGTGCGGATCTCGTGGGCCATCTGTGAGCCAGCAGGTCAGGCGAGAGAGACTGGGACGGCGTTCCAGCAGGTCACATGAGGTGGGGATGCGGCCAGAGTGACGCTCTTGAAAACCGTCGCATTCGGCACCTTCTGAACTTTCTCTGCCCCATCAAGCCCCGGCTGCGCGCCGCTCCGCCGGGCGCGCTTCCCGGCTCCGCTGCGGGCGCCGCTCCTGCCTCCGGCGGGGGATCGGCCGGCACCGGGATGGAGGGGCGCCGTTCGCGGGTGCGGGTCCGTAGTAGCGTGCGCGGGGAGCTGGGGAGGGTTGTTGGTTGAGGAAGTGGGCGGCTAGCGGCCTTGGTGAAGTTTGCTGCTGATGCTTGAAAGCCCCTACCCAACACAGCGTTGAGCTTCGCCCCCAGACCCTGCTTACGGCTGGAAGTACTCCGACATCAGGCGGCTGACCCATTCCGGCTGCTTGATGTTCACCGGGCGGAACTCCGCCATCGTCGGCTTCAGGTCGATGACCGGGGTGCCCGAGACCGCGTCGAGGCCCACCACCGTCAATTCGCGGCCGTGGACGGATTCGATGGCGCAGCACGTTACCCCGATGCGGTTCGGTCTGCGGGGGCCGCGGCCAGCGAATACGCCAACGGACGGGAGGTCGGAGCGGCCGCGGTAGGGGCGGGGTTCGCGGTAATCGTCGTGTTCCGGGAACTGGTCGAAGATGAAGAGGACCTCCACGTGGGAGAAGCCTTCCAGACCCTGGAGGCACGCCTCGCCGAAGCGCTCGTCGATGGTGATCGTGCTGCGGACGGCACCCCAGTTGTCCGTGTGCTGGACATCCGTCCTGTCGTTCCGGACCGTACCAATCGGTGTGATCTCGAAGCTCGGCATGGCTAGAGGCTATCCTCACCGCGCCCATACCAGCGTCGAGGCCATCGGCACCGCCGTCGACCACGCCCGAACCCGCCAACGAGACCGCATCCAAGGATCAGCAGCAAACTTCATCAAGGTCGCATCGCGCGCTGTGGTGGGTTTGTCAAGAGTGCCCCTCTTCGCTGACACCAGTACCTGACACCAACAGGGCCGGACAGCGGCGGACACCGCCGAACGTCGACGGATAGTCAGTCGAGGCGGGAGACGACTTGGCTGACGTTCCAGGGGCCCCATGATCGACCTGATAAAGATGCTGCCGAACCGCAAAACCTCGGCCCGCCAGGCGTCGGCTGAGTGGCCGTCAACAACAGCAACTGCGCTCCGCCGTCCAGGCAGTGGAACACCCCGGAACTCGGACCGCATGAACGACGCTTTCACCGCCCTGAAGCTGGCGGCCGGGACGGATATCGTGGCCGTGGCGCTGGCCGCTGGCATCATCACTGCCGAGCAGGGCGAACAGATCAAGACTGTATGGGCTACCCACTTGCAGACCTGACGAGCTGCGGCCTTGCAGCAACTAGGTCGCGCCCAGAGTGGGGGTCTAACTGCGTGACAACGCACACGCACAGCGGCGGACAACCGCGCACACTTGTGGACCATCACAGCAGGTGTGAGCCTCACTGGCCCGTGGTCACAACCCAATCCAAGTTGCTTCGGGACAAAGAGGTCATGGGTTCAAACCCCGCCACCCCGACAGTGAAGTACCAGCTCAAGTGCCAGATCCACCGGGTGGATCAGGCCCTTGAGTGGTTCCGGGGGCCGTTTTGGCAGCCGTACTGGTTGCCTGACGCGCCAGGCAAGGGTCAGAGAACAGGTGCTCAGGGCATGAGCGAAGGATCAGTTGTAGTGTCCCGTCGGCCTGAGAGGGGGCAGAGGAAACCAGGGACGGTTGGTGACTTGCCAGACGTCGATGGGACGAAGGGGCACGCAGGTCTGAAGTGGATTCGCCAACCGATGGCACCAACGAGCGAGAGGGGCGGAGCTCTCGGACTGGAGCAGATCTAGCCGCCAGTACCAACGGTGGTCCCGCAGCTGGTCGAGCAGACGCCGGAGTGCCGGACTGGGAGCCGGGGCATCGAAAATGGCCCCTTCCTCACCATCAGGGCGCCAGATCGGCTCGTGAAGGGCCGGACGCCGAGGACCGAGCTCCTTAAGGTGCAGCGTCATGCTCGCTCGTGACCATCGAGACCCAGGCCGCTGGGTGGCGCTTTCGCGCCTGCGGGCGTACCTGTCGACGAATTCCTCGACCCACCGCCTGTTCTCCAGAGGCGCTGGAAGCGGGGCAGGATCCGCCCAGTGGTCCCTGACGACGTAGGTTCGCGTACTTCCGTCCTCGCTCTGTCGCGCAACCCCCCGTTGGCGCATTCGATAGGCCGCTTGGCGGCAGGCACCGGAGCAGTATCGGCGCCGCCGACCGGTGGGAGGCTGCTGCAGCGGCGGCGAGCCACATCCTGGACGCTCGCAGCGCTGAACAGCGACTCGAGCAGCCTCAGCCCGAAGCACAGGCGAATGGCGTGGGCCGTGCGGGACCCGCAATTCCTGGTGCAGGGCATCGGCGTGCTCTGACCCAGCCAGCTGCTCAAGCGCGGCGGCAACGAGAACACGAAGTTCGAACGAATTAGAGAGCCCAAGCTCACAGGCGAGTTGCTTCGTGGGCGCTCCTAGCACGCTGTGGATGAGGGCCGTACGGACGGGCTCCTCCAGTTCGGACAGGGCGCGACCCAATACGTCTTCACCAGCGTGTCGGCCCACGGGATCCCAGTCCGGTCCAAATCCCTTGCGCCTCACGGAACATCCGCCATCTTGAATTCGCTGGTCACGGGGCTGGTGTGGGTGGTGGGTTGTGTACTCGCGCTGGTCGTGGGCGATTGTCTGGCGTCAAGATCGTCTGTCAGCGCGCGATCTCGATGTTGGTCAGTACGAGCAGGGCGCGCAGGAGCGTGGTGGCGTGACGGACGTGCAGGCGGAGCTTTGTGAGGATGCGCCAGTTCTTCAGGTGCGCGAAGGCGTGCTCGCAGACCGCGCGGACAGACGCGATCAGCTTATTGACCTGCTTCTTCGCAGGGATGAGTGGCTTGGTACGGGCGGCTTTGTAGCCGGTGATGACCACGGAGTTGTCCGGGTCGTCGTCCAGGCCGACGAAGCCGAGGTCACCGATGGCACCCAGCTCGACGGCCCGCAGGCGCTCGACGAGCTTGTTGTAACGGGCGGTGGTGATCTCCGAGGAGCGTCCCGGGCGGGCCGCGGACAGCCACAGCAGCCGGCCCTTGTCGTCGGTGAGGGCGAGGAAGAGCAGGCCGTGGGCCTTGTGTTTCCCGCTGTAGTTGCGGCGGTTGGCCGCTCCTGTGCGGCGCCGGGTGCGGATCAGGGTGCCGTCGATCAGGACGACGTGGCCACCCGTTCGGATGACTTTCTTCAGCACGCGCTCCAGGCGCTGGGCCCGAGCGGCAAGCAGTTCGATCACCTCCAGGACCCAACGACGCACCGTCGTGGCGGAGATGTGGTTGCCGCCCGCCATGTCGGCAAGCCGCTGGTCATGGCGGAGAACCGCGAGGACGATCGTGGCGATCTTCCCGGCCGGCAGCTTCCGCCACCGGGAGCGGATCTTCTTCAGATGGCCACGCAGCAGGTCGCCGAGGAAGGTCAGGGTGGCTGTGGACAGCTGCAGACTGGACTGGTAGACAACCGTCTCAGTGCCCCCGGCAGGGCTGGTTTTCTTTGACATGATCTATCAACTGCCGCCGGGGGCATCGGCGTTACGGCCCGGGCGCATGCCGTTGCTGGACCACACTCACAGCGTGGTGGTGAACTTCCCGTCGGCCAGCTTGCGCAGCCAGCCCCGCTCGGCCAGTCGGTTCAGCTTCGAGCGCATCGCCTCCGAGCGGGCCGGCTCTTTGGACATCCCCAGCTCACCGCAGACCTGCTTGACCATGACCGGCGTATCCGCCCGCCGCACCACGTCCATGATCCGCTGGTAGTCCGCGGGCAGTACCGTCTCGTCTGTGTCGCGCTCGCGCTGCGGCACCAGCAGCACCGCGCGGCCCGCGACCTGGCCGCTACCCCCAGGCGTCGTCCTCGTTTCGGCGTGCAGCTGCTCGGCCAGCCGACGCGCGACCCGCTCGGCGACGGTGAGTTCCTCGAGCTCGTCGCGCACCTCTTGAAGCTGCTGGCTCAACTTCTCTGCCTGCAGTTCCAGTTCGGCCCTGCGGGCCGTGATCAGTCCATGAAGGTCCGGTTCCGCATCCCTGGCCACCTGACGCACCTCCCGCCCGGATCGTACGGACAGGTACCTCGCTCACGCCGGGGAATCCGTGGATCTCTGATCACCTAAACGGCAGAGGATGCGGGAGTTCAGTGCGGCGTTCGCCGGACTTGATCAGCGGTTGGAAGACTAGGCGTACGGGAGGGCCAGATGTTCCTGATCAGGCCGGACGGCGAGTATGACGTCCTGTTGAGACGCGGGCGGGGCGGCCCGGAGCGTCTGCTCCGGGCCGCCCCGCCCATGCGACGTCAGCGTGCGGCGGGGACGGGGTCGTGGGTTGGTGCGGGTGTCTCCTTCGGATCGAGCTCGGCTGTCACCGCGGAGGGAGCGGGGGTGGGGGCGTAGGGGATCTCTCCGCGCAGGACGGCCTTGGCGCGGTCCTCGTCCAGCTCGCCCTCCCACCGGGCGACGGCCAGGGTGGCGACGCCGTTGCCGACCAGGCTGGTCAGGGCGCGGGCTTCGGACATGAACCGGTCGATGCCGAAGATCAGCGCGAGGGCGGCGACGGGGACGTGCGGGATGGCGCTGAGGGTGGCGGCCAGGGCGATGAAGCCGGAGCCGGTGACGCCTGCGGCGCCCTTGGAGGTGAGCAGCATGACGGCGAGCATGGTCAGCTGCTGGGTGAGGCTGAGGTCGATACCGAGGGCCTGGGCGAGGAAGACCGAGCCCATGGTCAGGTAGATGGCGGTGCCGTCGAGGTTGAAGGAGTACCCGGCGGGCAGCGTGATGCCGACGACCGGTTTCGAGGCGCCCGCGTGCTGGAGCTTGGCCATCATGCGCGGCAGAACGGGCTCGGTGGAGGAGGTGCCCAGGACGATCAGCAGTTCTTCCTTGATGTAGCGCAGGAAGGGCAGCAGTCGCAGTCCGTTCAGGCGCATCACGGTCCCGAGGACGACCAGGACGAAGAAGAGGGCGGTCAGCCAGAATGAGCCGACCAGCAGGGCCAGGTGGCGCAGGGTGCCCAGACCGTAGTTGCCGATGGTGAAGGCCATCGAGCCGAACGCGCCGATCGGAGCCAGCCGCATGATCCACCGGATGAGCGTGAACAGGACCGTGGAGAACTTCTCGATGCCCCGGGCGATGCCCAGGCCGGCCTCCCCGCTGGCGTGCAGGCCGAAGCCGAACAGCACCGACACCAGCAGCACCGGCAGGATCTCGTTGCCGGTCAGGGCGCTGACCAGGGTGGCCGGGATGATGGCGAGGACGAACTCGGCGAAGCCCTCATGGGCCGTGGTCGCCTCCGGCGGCAGGCCCTTGGCGGACAGGGTCGAGACATCAACGTGCAGACCGCTGCCCGGCTTGACGACGTTGACGACGACCAGGCCGATCACCATGGCCACGGTGGTCAGCACCTCGAAGTAGACCAGAGCCTTCAGGCTCACGCGGCCGACCGCGCGGGCGTTGCCCATGGAGGCGATGCCGTGGACGACCGTGCAGAAGATGATCGGCGCGATGAACATCTTCACCAGCGCGATGAAGCCGTCGCCGAGCGGCTTCAGGTCAGCGCCGACGGACGGCCACAGCCCGCCCACGGCGGCGCCGAGGAGGACGGCGATCAGGCACTGGATGTAGAGGTGGGACAGCATCCGGCGGATGCGGCCCGGTGGTGCGGTGACGGTACCCGGGGCGGCGTCGTTGCGGCTCATGCGGGGCGTCCTTCCAGGACGGGAACGAGGAGTTCGGCTCGGGCGATACGCCGGGCGGCGCGGTGCAGGAGCACCGTGGGGGACGCGCCGTCCGGTGCGGGGACGGCTTGGGTGGTGATCACGCCGGCGGGGGTGCCCAGGCGCAGCGTGCCGTCGGCGGTCTGCCGGGCGACGCGGTGGGCGAGGGTGCCAGGGATGGCGGCGGCCGCGGCCAGGGCCACGGCGGAGGTCAGGCCGATCGCCGGGTGCGGGGCGTGCATGGAGACCATGCGCACGGCCAGGTCGTACTCGTCCTGGTTGACGAGTATGCCCTGTGTGGTGCGATAGGGGGCAGGCCGGGCGACGATGCCCACCTTCGGCACCGCGTGGCTGACCGGATCGCCCTCGCGGGCCAGGCCCATGGCCAGCGCTGCCTGGCGGCGCAGCAGTGTCAGCGCGGGCACTGCGGTGGCGAACGCGGTGAGGGATTCCGTGCCATCGAGGCCGAACGCCTTGGCCTCGAACAGCGCGGCCGGAGCGCCGGCGTCCACCAGGGATGCCTCGACGGGACCGTCCGGGCCGGTCAGCTCGTCCAGTGCCCGGCCGGTCGGCAGTGCGCGGCCGGTCGTCGAGCCCGTCGGGTCCTGAAACCCGAGCAGGACCGGCACGCCGGGCGCCGAGGTACCCGGGACCACGGCCGTGCCCTCCTCCGGGGCCACGCCCGCGGGGGTGGGGATCGTGCCGGTGAGGCGGGCCCCGGTGTTGACGTTGAGCATGCGGACGGTGGTGGTGTCCGACGCGATCGGCACGAGATCGTGGTGGACGGCGTACAGGGCCACGGCGGTGGCGCAGTTGCCGCAGTTGCTGGCCCACTCCACGCGCTCGTCGCCGATTCCGACCTGTGCGAAGGCGTACTCGACATCCACACCGGCCTCGGTCGACGCCTGTACGACGGCGGCCTTGGAGGTGGTGGAGGAAGCGCCGCCCACGCCGTCGATCTGGCGGGGGTCGGCGGCGTTGAAGGCGGCGAGCAGCAGGGCATCGACGTCCACGCCCGTGGCGGCCACGCCGCGGTGGTCGAAGATCCAGCACTTGCTGGTTCCTCCGCGGATCATCTCGCCCTGCAGACGCAGCACAACTGACTCCTCACAGACGTGGAAGGGGAAGCCCACCGACGGTCTCGCCGTGCGTGGTGTCCTCCACGGTGGGTTACGGCAGCGTGAAGTACAATCTCGGAAATCTGCATGGCTATTAAGCTCAAGTGAACGCTGGAGGTGGCGGCATGCTCGACGTCCGGCGCATCCTGCTGTTCACGGAGGTCGCCCGGCGCGGCTCGGTGACAGCGACCGCCCGCGCCCTCAACTACACCCCGTCAGCGGTATCGCAGCAGATCAGCCGCCTGGAAACAGAGGCAGGCCAGCCCCTGCTGGAACGCCACGCCCGGGGCGTCACCCTCACCGACGCCGGACAGGCGCTGGCCGAACGAGGGCAACGGATCGCACGCGAACTGCAGGCCGCGGAAAACGAACTCGCCGACTACGCCGGCCTGCGCGCGGGCACCCTGCGCATCGGCACCTTCCCCACCGTCGGCGCCTCGCTCCTCCCGCAGGCCGTGATCGCCTTCCGGGACGCCCACCCCGACGTACGGCTGACCGTCCGCAGTGCCCGCATCGCCGGACTCTGGACGATGCTGGAGAACCGGGAGATCGAAATGTCGCTGATGTGGGACTACGACTGGAGCCGAATCGACCGGGAGGACATCGTCATCACCCCACTCCTCGATGACCCGCCGGCCCTTCTCGTCAGCGGCCACCATCCACTCGCCGGCCGCGACGCCGCCTCACTCGCCGACTTCGCACACGACCCCTGGATCACCCGCGCCGAACATCACCCGGTGGCCGAAGCCCTCGTCCGCGGCTGCCGCGCCGTCGGCTTCGAGCCCCACATCGCCTACGAGGCCCACGACTACCAGGAAGCCCAGGCCATGGTCGCCGCCGGCATCGGCGTCGCCCTCGCCCCCACCCTGGCCCTGGAGGGCATCCGACCCGGCGTCAACGTCCTGCCCCTCCAGCCGCCGGCCCCCATCCGCCGCATCCTCCTGGTTCGCATGGCCGACCACTCGCTCACCCCCGCCGCCCTGACCTTCGCCGGACTCCTCCGCGACACCGCCGCGGCCCGAACACCCTGACGCTGACACCGAACCACGCCCACCGGTCATGGAACCGTCGCGCTCACCGCCGCCAATCCAGGCCCCGCGCTTCGGTGTTGGACGTGGGCAACGGGCGGCGGCAAGCAACCCTGGCCATACGTTGGGTTCGTGATCCGGAAGGAGCACGGGGTCCGAGGTGGGCGCGGCGAGCGTCGGCTCCGGCAGTGACAGGCCGAGGGCATGGTCGATGTCTTCCACTGCGGGGTGATGGCAGTGGGCGGTCCGCCTGGTCAGCGGATCCGGGGCAGCGCCCTGTCCGGGGGCGCGGCTTTCACGTACTTGACGGCGATCTCGAGGTGGCCCACCTGAAGAACTGGCGCATCCTCACCAAGCTCCGCCTGCACGTCTGTCACGCCACCACGCTGCGCCCGCTATTTCTGACCAACATCGAGATCGCGCGCCGACAGACGATCTTGATGTCGGACAACCGCCCCCGACAAGCACGAGTGCACAACCCACCACCCACACCAGCCCCGTGACCAGCGAATTCAAGATGGTAGATCCTCACGGTGTCACCTCTTCGGTGCCCGCCTCAGAGGGGGACACTGATTCCCTGTCAGCTTCAACGGCTGCCGTGGTCCCGGCAGCGGTGAAGCCAGTGCCAGACAACACCTGCCGCAGCCGGAGCCCCAGGCATCCAACCATGCCGGCCAGTGCGTGGCTGCTGATCTCAAGCACTTTGGGCACGTCTTCAGTTCGGGCCCGGCGCATGGCCTGCCCGGCGATGCGCCCGTGAACCACAATCGCGGCCAGCAGCACGGCAACCACCATCGAGACCATCAGCGTGATCAGGGCGAAAGATGGCACAGAGCTCTTCCTCTCTACGGAGCCGAAAACGCCGAAGGCCCCCGCAGCTACGGGGGCCTTCGGCGAAGCGAACAGCAGAAAGGCCCGCCATAGGGCGGGCCTCATCGAGTGTGGGCACAGTTGTGCCCGACAGAGAGGAACGCTATCGCGAAACCACAGCGGTCGCGTAGGAGTTCAGGAAAATGTCACCACCGCTGGTCAGTGGCGGTGCAAGTCAACCCCGACCGTCACTGCTCGCGTCCAATTGGCAACACAACGTCCAGTTTAGTGCACGGTAGCTTCCTCGGTTTCGTAACCGACCTCCGCGTCCGCAGGTTGCAGCTGCGGCTGAACCAGCGGTTGACGGGCATCCGCTGGCGGTTCCTGTACAGCAGCGGAGTACAGGAACCACCGCAACCGCAGCCGACTGGCAAAAGCCTTCGAAGACCCCACGCCCAGCGTCCTAGACCGCAATGGCCGTCCAGCCGATAGTTCGACGCGAAGAGGTGCGTGCCAGACGCGTGCCAGATGCAGCGGGGAACCACGAGGAACACCGGGGAACGCACTCCGCGGCCATCGGGTGCCAACACCGTTCCGCCGCAGGTCAGCAAGGTTTCCACCGCTGAATCACCCTAGCTTCCCAAGCTGAGAGCGCGAGTTCGATTCTCGTCACCCGCTCCATATCAAACCCCCAGGTCATGAACCCGGGGGTTCTTTGTTGTCTAGACCGGTGTGCGGCATGCGCACCACAACCGCACCACAAGGGCTCGGCTAGCTGCCGGTGGGCTTCTGCTTGTGGTGCGCGCGGTCGTCCTTGTGGTGCTTCGCTCGCTCGGCGCGGACCATGTCGTCGAGCCCGGAGGCTACGTCCCGCTGCCGCTCCTCGTCGGAGTGCTGATAGATCAGCGCGGCTTTCTCGGAGGACTGCCCGGCCCGGACCATCGTGTCTTTGAGGGTCGCGCCCGAACGGGTCGAGAGCGTGTGTCCAGTGTGACGAAGGTCGTAGAGCCGGAAGCCGTCCGGGAGGCCGACGACCGCGCGGGCACGACGCCGCTTCCGACCGAAGGAGGTGCGCCGGAAGGGCGCACCCTTCTCGCCGACAAAGACCAGGCCCTCGGGTCCCTTCTCGGCGAACCAGGCAAGGTGCTGTTTCACCTCCTTGTGCAGGAAGGCCGGGAGGACGACGGGACTGGACTTGTGGGGCGAGGACTCCTCCGGGCTGGAAGGCCAGCCGAACCCCTTCCTGTTCTGTGACACCGACCTATCGCCGGACAGCTCCCCGTGGCTTGCGGGCCCAAGCCTCTCTGAGGGGTGCAGCGAGGAACCGCCGTTCTAGCTCCGCCTGGTCCGTGATCACCGAGTCCTGCCGATCGCTGAGTTACAACCTTCTCTACGGGTTCAAGTGCCCGCGCAAGCGCGGGCTGGCCCCCAGGGCCCGGCCCCTCTGCGCCTTCGGCGCCGGGGCCGGGCCCTGGGGCCGCAGCAAGCAACGGCCCTGAGTGGAGACCTAGACACGGAGTCCCCCTGGCAGGACAAGCCTCCGGGGGGAGCGGTCAGGCTCCGAGATGGACGGGGCGCCGTTCGCGAGTGCCGGCTGGGTGTGGCGTGCGCGGGGAGCTTCCATCCCGTCTGCCATCGACCCAGGCAGAGCCGAGCAGACGCGGCCCATGGCGTCCAGGTCGTTCGTACAGTGGCGCGCTCCACCTGGACGCCATGGACCAGGCCCGCTCCACGGTGTGTGGGCCGACGGCAGACGGGATGGAAGTTAGGGGCTGAGGTGGGTTGAGGCCAGCGGCAAGCGGCACGGCGTAGTCAATGACCAGCACGGGCATGCCTACTCGGGCAGTTCTCCTCGTGTATGCGGAACTGAGAGTAGGGTCCCGGCTGGATCCAGCCTTCCAGCCATCCGGTAAGCCACTGTGCGAGCGACAGTGTGGTCGGCACCAGAACACAACAGTCGTTGGGATCCCAATCCCAGATGTGTCCTTCTGGAGTTCCGAAGTCGACCAACGTCCACATGGCGCAGCCACGGTCCATGAGCGGGACAACCCCCGGTGGCAGTACAGGATCGATGGACGAAGCCCAACTGCGGTGAACCTCGATGATGTCCTGTTCGTCGCTGTACCACTCACCGTTGTCAGTCAGCGACACGCACTGCCAGATGCCGAATCCGCCGTCGGCGACCTCAAGATACAAGCGCCGCAACAAGTGGGGGAGCGTATGGCCGATGGCTGCCTCCGCCCTCGCAACGTCTGCGGGTGAAGCCGGTGGCGGTAGGCCTCGGTCAGAGACGGCTACACGGACCGCCTCGATGAGCTCGTCTTCAGTCATGTCCTGTCCCCCTGTGCAGCGATCTCCGGATGCAAGCCCCCTCGCCACGGTTGCGGAGCCTACCTATCGAGCAGAACGGGCCGTGCCCCGACGTGCCACTCTCGTGCCAGAACGGGCGGGGACTCACGGGGAACCAGGGTTTGCAGGGTGCCTTCGGCCGAACTCTGCCTAGGTACGGAATCCTCAGGTCACGCGCGCGGTCGCCCAACCTCGCTC
This sequence comes from Streptomyces sp. NPDC001530, assembly GCF_042894545.1. Lineage (NCBI taxonomy): Bacteria > Bacillati > Actinomycetota > Actinomycetes > Kitasatosporales > Streptomycetaceae > Streptomyces > Streptomyces sp. NPDC001530. Next base: position 45,672 of record NZ_JBIAVS010000008.1, on the reverse strand, counting down.
CTAAAGCGGTGGTCCACACCCGGCGGGTGGGATCATCCGTGGATGGCAGACGCGCAGCTACCCCCGGGGTGGACCCTTCAGCAAATCGCCGACGTATCCGGGGACCAAGAGGCTGTTGTCCTAGACCCAAACAGGGCGGTGAAGTGGGTGGCCTTCGACGGAGCCGACGAGGTGCTGCAACCAGAAATCGTGCTCGGGTTCCACAGTCTGTGCCTCGTGAAGCCAGTCCACGACGACGACTGGTACATGGGCAGCCTGTACGAAGACGGCAGCATCGACTGTTGGACAGCCTACGGCGACCTATACGAGGCACTACGCGGCCTGTAGGGGCACAGGCCGAGAGTCTACGTAACTGCGCTACAACGACCCCACACCGAGGCGGACGTCCACGGACTCTCGCGAACAGTTCACACAGGTCAAGGACCGTTGAGCCGCAGCCCATCGGGTCGGACGCATTGCTTTCGGGACGAAGTGGTCATCGCCCAAGGGCCAGGCACCGGGTCGACGTCCTGTTCGCCAGCTCCGCGCTGGCACCTTCTACGAGTCGAGTCCAGCCTCAGCGGTCAGCTGGACCGCGGGTCCGTCATCAGCACCACGCGGTCCGCAGCAGGATCGAACCCGAGCACTCGGTTCCCGTAGTCGCCTTCGGCGGTCATGGCCACCGGCTTGCCCAGCCGCCGGCCGACCGCGGCCAGAAACCCGCACAGCACGTCCACTCCTGCCTGGCCCTGCAGCTCGTGAAGGTCGACATCGAAGTCGATCTCCTCGGCAGACATCGGACGGAAGATCACCAGCACGCCCGGGACGGGCCAGACCCGCAGATCGACCGTCTCAGCATCGGCACGCGTCAGCACCTCCGCCGCAGGAGGCAGCGGCCCGGCGACGCCACCCTCCAAGTATTCCCACGCCCAACCGCTCGACCGGACCAGTTCGAACACCACCTGCCAGTCCTCCACCGAGGTGCCCTCCACAGACACGTCCGGCAGAGCACCCATCAAGTCAGGGTCGAAGAAGTTCCTGACGTCGTCCCACAGCAGATCCGGCATCTCGCCATGCTGGCCGCCAAACCCATCAAGCGCAGCCCGATTTCCTTGACGAACCACATAGAGGCACCCCAGGCATGGCCAAGGCTCAACTTCCGAGTCGTGCCATTCGCGTGCCAGATCCTGCGGGGACTCACGGGGAACAGCGGGGACCAGGCCACGGATCTCCAGATACTGGAACCCGCTCCGCCGCAGGTCAGCACCGTAATTAGCTCTAGAGAACCCAAGCTTCCCAAGCTGAGAGTCCAGCCACTCAGTACGGCCGCTGAATCTGGTGCTCTTCCAACGCCGTGGAGTAGCGGGTCAGCAGAGCGTCGAAGTGCGCCAGTAGAAGGCCGGCGGACTCTCCCGCCTTGGCCAGGTCGCCAAGTTCGCCAGGCCTCCACCAACTCAGCCATGTCGCTGCGAAGGATGTGGAGGGAGTCGCCCTGGACCAGCACACCGGGGAAGCGGCGACCGGGCAGGCGAACCACAGCATCGTTCCCACCGTCAGTGAACAGCTCAGCCTCAACGCGCTCCATCGGGCCATCCAAGCTGACATCACCAGCACTGATACAGAGCGGCAACATCAGTGGCCATCCGTTGCACGAAGGCCGTTCCAAAAGCTCGTCTCACAGCGCACCTCCGCAGCTAAAGCTGGAACAGCGTCCGCTCCTGACCGACCACCGCGCCGCGCAGAAGATCCTTCGCACGCTGTCGACTACGGTGCGGTGTCTTGCCGAGCTACGCAATCAACTGGGTTTGGGGCATGGCCGCACCACCTCCAGCCCTGCCCTCACGCGGCACGCACGGCTCGCGCTCAACAGGGCGGTCACCTCACGGAGTTCCTTCTCGACACGTGGCAGGAACGCGTCGAGAAGGGAACTCTCAAGATCGCTGGCTGATGCCTACAGCACTGGTTCGGGTTGCGGTTCCGGTTGCCGCGCTGGTGCGGTCCTCGGTTGCCACAGTGCGATGTTCCTTACGTAGCCGTAAACCACTGAGGTCATCGCCAGCATGAGAAGTGGTCCGGACACCCACGGATGCTTGGCCATCTCCAACGGCAGATAGCGATAAGACACCAAGAGCGCAGCGAAGACGGTTGCGCCGTAAGCGACCAGCTGGGTCCCTGATCGATCCCAGCCGCGGTCGAGCGAGCGCAGAGCTGCCTCGATCGTGAGCGTAAACACCACGCCGGCGATGAGATCCGCGCCGTAGTGGTAGCCAAATCCCAGCGTTGCGCCGAGCGTAGCCATCAGCCAGAACGTGCCTGCGAATCGCAGAATCCGTGGGCCCTTCCGGGAATGAATGAAGATCGCGGTAGCCCACGCTGTATGCAGGCTGGGCATGCAGTTCCGTGGGGTGATCTCGTCGAATGGCATGTGGTGCGGGGCATTGATCGGCGGCGGCGTTTCCGGCCACAGGTTGGCCACCGCCCATTGCTCGCTGGGCGGCGTTTCCGACCACAGGCTGACCGACGCCCAGTGCTCGGCGCCGGTGCCATAGGCGAAGATCGGTCCGACCACCGGGAAGATCATGTAGATGGCCGGCCCGAGGAGGCCGATCACCAGAAAGGTGCGCACCAGATGGTGCCCCGGGAAGCGGCGCTCGACCGCCACGTTACGCAGTTGGTACAGCGCGACGATGACCGCGGCCACCGCGAGCTGACCGTAGACGATGTCGAGAAAATTGAAGCCGATCGGGCCGGTGGCCGTGACAATCCGGCCTACCAGCCACGACGGGTTGCCCAGCGCGTGATCGGCGGTTGCCACGTACTGATCGAGCACCGTTGGACGGGTCTTGGAGGTGATGAGTAGCCAGGTGTCGCCGGTCTTGCGGCCGGCCACCAGCAGCAGGCCCAGCCCGACGCCCTTCAGCAGCAGGACACGTTCCTGGCCGGTGCGGCGCGTGACAGCGATGACCGCATAGCCCAGAATCACCCACAACGCGCCGTTGCCGAAGGGGTGGCCGTCGGTCAACTTGGCGTCGACCGCCCACCGGACCACCAAGAAGGCGACGTCGATACCGATCGCGGCACCAGCCGCGATGAACCGTTGCCGCCAGGTGAGCACCACCATCATCAACGCCATACCGGCGTACAACAGGAAGCCTGATTTGGGGGCGAATATCACCTCTCGCACCTGGTTGGTGATCGGCCCCGGCAGGCCGTAGCGACGTGCGGCAATCTCCAGCGCGATGAGGAATCCGAGGGCCGCGACACCCGCCACGGCCCAGAGTCTCGCCCGTGGTTGACGCCACACGGAGAACGCGATTCCGCACTTTATTCGCGAAAAAGCCTGCGATGGTATATATCTCAATTTTCGGCCGATTTTCTACACTTTGATTGAAGGTCAGGGTGGGTTTCGCTCGTCACCTTCCGGTCGGGCCACTTTCTCCCTCACGAAGAGCGGCCCGCCCGATGGGGGAAGGCGGAAAGATCACACTCCGGGTTCCGCCTCGCTCTTGGTGTGGCACGGGACGCGTCGCCCGATCGTTCGCTCCGGCTCGGCGAGGCGAACACAGATCCTAAGCTGCCGAGGTCGACGTCCCGCCGCCGGCGGGGCAACCAGCCGAGAAGAGGTCACGTGCCACGGCCGTGGCAGATTCAGCGGTCAGAAGCGGTCAACAAAAGTGACTCGCGGGCGCATCCGTCTCTCATACCTTGGTCGGGAGGCCCGCAGCTCACCGGCCGAGCACCGCAGCCTCTCTCCTCAAGCGGTGATTACTCGCCCGCCCGCCGTACGCCAGTGCAGGCCACCAGTGCGCCGCCGCCTTCGGTGAGGAAAAGCATGAAGATCCATGCCCCATCGGCAGCTGTGACCTGCCCAAGGCGCACCGGCTGGTCATGCCGGCCGAGGAGCTGCACCGCTCGTTCCAGGCCCAAAGTCTCGACGCCCTTCCGCCGCGTGTGCCGAAGTCGGCGCGCATAAGTCCGGGCATGAAACTCGGCGGGCCAAGTCCCGTCCCAACACAACGTAGGTACCGCCGCCAAGGAGGGCAGCCAGGGCTGCCACGGATGCCTCGTCGTCACCGGCCTGCAGCCGCATCAACAGATGCCGTTCCATTGCCACCCCCGTCGGCATCCTGCGGTACAGCAGCGCTGTACCGCAACCACAGCAACCGCTCGCGGCCACTACCGTCTCCCTGGGGCCCCGTAGCGGCCGAAATGACGCTCGCTGACCGATCTGGCCAGAGCTACGGATCAGACGCTCCTCTGCCACAAGCGTGCCGACAGGACGCAGCAGCGGTGAGTGTCTCAATACCTGACAACGCTCTCGGTGTCGGTCGAACGCCGGCTCAGATTTCCGTGAAGCCGGCCACGCTTCCCTGCGCCGGTGACGCTCCGCCACTGGTGCCGCGACACTCAGCGAGTGTGAGGAGCTGCTGAAGACGGTGTTGCCGCACCTGAGCAGGGTGCTGGTGCAGGAAGTGAGCCCCGAGGGTGGAGTGTTACGCATTGTGGCGAGAACCCCGAGGTCGGTTCCGGCGTCGTGCCCGGATTGCGGGGCACCGTCGGTGCGACGGCACAGTGGGTACCAGCGCCGGCTCGCGGACGGCGTGGTCGGCGGGCGGCAGATGTCCATCGAGCTGACCGTCCGCCGGCTGTTCTGCGATGCGCCGGAGTGTGTCCGGGTGACCTTCGCCGAACAGGTTGAGGGGTTGACGGTGCGCTATGGGCGTCGAACTCTGCAGCTCAGGGGCTTGTTGAGTGCGATCTCGGTGGCTCTGGCCGGTCGGGCGGGCGAGCGGCTGGCAGCCCGGCTGCCGGTGCCGGTCAGCCAGACCTCGTTGCTGGGGCTGGTCATGGCCCTGCCTGATCCGCCCGCCGGGACGCCGCGGGTGCTCTCGGCCGGCGCGAGGAGTGGTGCGCGGCCGGAGGTGGTTGCGTCCATGGAGGTGATGTACGGGTTCGACCCCGGGGGTTTGCTCCGGCGTCTGGCTGATTACCGGCGTTGGAAGGCGTTGTCTCGACACACCTCCGACTCAGTCCGTGCCGCGGGGCGCACCCCGACGGCTCCCGCGCAGGTCAGAGGGCAATTGGCGCGCGATCGGCGCAATCTCTCCGGAGCCGCGGCCACTTCTGGCGTACAGGGGAGACTATCTGACACCCCATCACACGCCGCTGCCCCGCGCACGAGGACCATACGCGGGGCACCCTGGGCGATGCGGGTCAGGCGACGACCTGGCCTTCGTGCAGCTTGCGGATGTCGTCCGCGTCGTAGCCGAGGTCCGCGAGCACCTCGTCGGTGTGCTCGCCGAGCAGCGGCGCACCCTTGATGTCGGGCTTGAAGCCGGAGAACTTGATCGGGCTGCCCACGGTCAGGTAGGTGCCGCGCTCCTTCTGCTCGACCTCGACGATCGTGCCGCTCTTGCGCATGTCGGGATCCGCGGCGAGCTCCTTCATGCTGAGCACGGGCGCGCAGGGCACCTCGAACGTGCGCAGGATGTCGACCGCCTCGTACTTGGTCTTGTCGGCCAGCCACTTCTCGATCTCGCCGAAGATGTCCATGATGTGCGGCTGACGGGCGAGGGCGGTGTTGTACTCCGTGTCGTCGGCCCATTCGGGCCTGCCGATGGCCTCGCAGGTGCGCGCCCAGTTCTGCTCCTGGATCGTGAAGTAGATGTAGGCGTTGGGGTCGGTCTCCCAGCCCTTGCACTTCAGGATCCAGCCCGGCTGGCCACCGCCGCCGGCGTTGCCGCCGCGGGGCACCGCGTCCCCGAACTCGCCGTTCGGGTACTGCGGGTACTCCTCCAGGTAGCCGACCTTCTCCAGACGCTGCTGGTCACGGAGCTTGACCCGGGTGAGGTTGAGTACGGCGTCCTGCATGGACACCGACACCTTCTGGCCAAGGCCGGTCGCGTTGCGCTGGATGATCGCGGTGAGCAGGCCGATCACCAGGTGCATACCGCTGTTGCTGTCACCGAGGGCCGAACCGCTGATGGTGGGCGGGCCGTCCCAGAAACCGGTGGTGGACGCGGCGCCACCGGCGGCCTGGGCGACGTTCTCGTAGACCTTGAGGTCGTTCCACTTCGAGTCGTCGTTGAAGCCCTTGACCGAACCGAAGATCAGCCGCGGGTTCAGCTCGTGGATGTAGTCCCACCCGAGGCCCATGCGGTCCATGGCGCCCGGCGCGAAGTTCTCCACCAGGATGTCCGCCTCGCGGATCAGCTTCTCCATGACCTCCTTGCCCTCGGGGGACTTGGTGTTGATGGCCAGCGAGCGCTTGTTGCTGTTCAGCATGGTGAAGTAGAGGGCGTCGAGGTCGGGGATGTCGCGCAGCTGACGGCGGGTCACGTCGCCGCCGTTGATGCGCTCGACCTTGATGACGTCGGCGCCGAACCAGGCGAGCATCTGGGTGCATGCGGGACCGGCCTGGACCCCGGTGAAGTCGATCACCTTGATTCCGGCGAGCGGCTTTTCACTCATGTTGGCTTCCTTCTCCTGAAAGATCTCGGTGCGAGGGCGCGGAACTACGAGGGAAACGAGGGGAGTTACTTCTTCGCCGGCGTGATGTTGCCGACGGTGATGCCCTTTGGGTTGAGGTGCGAGATGTGGCCGCTCTCGGTGCCGGCCGAGGGGTCGATGACGCAGTCGATGAGCGCCGGGCCGCCCGAGGCCAGCGCCTCGGTCAGAGCGGCGGTGACCTCCGCGGGCGTGGTCGCGCGGTAGCCCTTGCCGCCGAACGCCTCGATCATCAGGTCGTGGCGGGCCGCGCGCATGAGGGTCGTCGGCGAGGGGGCGTCGTCGAGCGGATTGACGTCATCGCCGCGGTAGACACCGCCGTTGTTCATGATGACGGTGACGACGGGCAGCTTGTAGCGGCAGATCGTCTCCAGCTCCATGCCACTGAATCCGAAGGCGCTGTCGCCCTCCACGGCCACGACCGGCGCACCGCTCTCGACGGCGGCGGCGATCGCATAGCCCATGCCGATACCCATGACGCCCCACGTGCCGCTGTCGAGTCGGTGGCGCGGTACGTGCATGTCGATCACGTTGCGCGCGATGTCCAGCGCGTTGGCGCCTTCGTTGACGATGTACGTCTCGGGGCGCGCGTGCACGACGTCGCGTACGGCCTTCAGGGCGCCCATGAACTGCATGGGGTGCGGGTCGGCCTTGAGGCGCTCCGCCATCTTGGCCACGTTCTGCGCCGACCGTGCCCCCAGCTCCTCCCGCCACGCTCCGGGGGCGGCGATCTGGCCGGGCTTGGTCCGCTCGGCGAGCGCGTCGAGCACCGACTCGATGTCTCCGACGAGCGGGGCGGCGATGGGCTGGTTGCTGTCCATCTCCTTGGGCTCGATGTCCACCTGGATGAACTTGGCGTCGGGGTTCCACTGCGGTGCTTCGCCGTGGCCCAGCAGCCAGTTCAGGCGGGCGCCGACGAGCATCACGACGTCGGCCTTCTTCAGCGCCAGCGAACGGGCGGTGGCCGCCGACTGCGGGTGGTCGTCGGGCAGCAGGCCCTTCGCCATCGACATCGGTACGTAGGGAATGCCGGTGGACTCGATGAACGCACGGATCTTGTCGTCCGCCTGCGCGTACGCGGCGCCCTTGCCGAGCACCACCAACGGCCGCTCGGCACCTGCCAGGAGCTCGATCGCTCGGTCCACCGCATCGGGTGCGGGCAGTTGGCGCGGCGCGGGGTCGACGAGACGGCTCAGCGTCTTGGCGCCCGCCTCCGCGTCCATGATGGAGCCGAGCACCGCGGCGGGGATGTCGAGGTAGACCCCGCCGGGGCGCCCGGAGATCGCGGTGCGCAGCGCGCGGGCGATACCGCGGCCGATGTCCTCCACCCGGCTCACCCGGTACGCGGCCTTGACGAAGGGCTGCGCGGCGGCGAGCTGGTCCATCTCCTCGTAGTCGCCCTGCTTGAGGTCGACGAGGTGGCGCTCGCTGGAGCCGGAGATCTGGACCATCGGGAAGCAGTTCGTGGTCGCGTTCGCCAGTGCGACAAGACCGTTGAGGAAGCCCGGTGCCGACACCGTCAGCGCCACGCCCGGCTTCTTCGTGAGGTAGCCGGCGACCGCCGCCGCGTGTCCGGCGTTGCTCTCGTGGCGGAAGCCGATGTAGCGGATGCCCTGCGCCTGTGCGAGGCGGGCGAGGTCGGTGATCGGGATGCCGACCACCCCGTAGATGGTGTCGACGTCGTTCATCTTGAGCGCGTCGACGACCAGGTGGTACCCGTCGGTGAGCTCGGTCGGAACGTCGGCTGCTGCCGCGGTCTCCATTGTCGAGGGGGCGGTCATGGTCCGAGGTCCTCCTTGGGCAGGTCCTGCCGGTGCGGCTACTCCTCTCACCTTCCGCAGCACGCCTGTCCGCGTCCAAGACCCATCGACGACCAGCCGATAAACAGCATCTATCGATGGCTGGTGGGGGCGTCGCAACTCCCTTGATAGATGGCTGCTATCGGCCGTTCGCCAGTACGTATTGGACGCGCACCGCGCGCCACCGCAGGCTCGCAAAGGACTGCTTCATCGCAGCAGAGCACTGCTTCATCGGACTTGGCACGAGGAGGTGGGGTCATGGCCGTTCCGGCCGCGGCATCCGTGCGCGACGCGAACCGGTACCGGCCCCCGGCGGTCACGGGCCTCATCGATCTCCTCGACGGGCAGGTGCGCGAACGTCCGCGCGCCCGGGCCCTCGTCTTCACCCGGGACCGGGTGCACCTGTCCTACCGGGCCCTCGCCACCCTGGCGGAGGAGGTGGCCGCCCGGCTGGGCGGCGCGGGGCTGCACCGTGGTGACGCGGTCGGCCTGATCTGCGCCAACACCGCCGAGTTCGTCGTCGCGCTGCTCGGCGCGGCGCGGGCCGGTCTGGTGGTCGCTCCGCTGGACCCCGCGCTGCCCGGGTCACAGCTGTCCGCCCGGTTCGAGGCGCTGGGCGTGCGGGCGGTCCTCCTCGGTCCGCCCGCGGCCGACGCCCAGCCGGTCGCCCCAGTGCGGGTCCCGACCTGGGCCCTGCGCGTGGACGTCTCCCGTGCCGGGACGGCTGCGGTCGCAGTCGAAACCGGCGCGCGTGCGGTGCGCCACGTCCGGGGCGCGGCACAGGAACTCTCGCCCGACGACGCCCTCGTCCTGTTCACCGCCGGAACCACCGACCGGGCCAAGATGGTCCCGCTGACACACGCCAACGTGGCGGCGTCCGTGCGGGGCATCTGCGCCACCTACGAGTTGGGGCCCGGCGACGCGACGGTCGCGGTGATGCCGTTCTTCCACGGCCACGGGCTGTTCGCGGCGCTCCTGGCCTCCCTGGCGAGCGGAGGATGCGTGCTGCTGCCCGAGCGGGGACGGTTCTCGGCACGCACGTTCTGGGACGACATGCGTGCCGCGGCCGCCACCTGGTTCACCGCGGTCCCGACCATCCACGAGATCCTCCTGGACCGGTCGGAGATCGAGTACCCGGGCCCGCAGGTGCCGCCCCTGAAGTTCGTACGCAGTTGCAGCGCCCCCCTCAATGCGGCCACGCAGCGGGCTTTGGAGCGCACGTTCGGCGCGCCGCTGCTGTCCGCGTACGGGATGACCGAGTCCACGCACCAGGCGACCAGCGAGCCGCTGCCGCAGCGGGGATCTCTGAAGCATGGGTCGGTCGGCCGGCCGACCGGAGTGGACCTTCGCGTGGTCGACCGGAACGGGCGCGTGTGCCCCGTCGGCATCCAGGGCGAAGTGTGGGTGCACGGTCCCGCCGTCGCCCGCGGCTACCTCGCCCATCCGGCCGAGACGGCGCACAGTTTCGCCGACGGGTGGTTCCGCACCGGTGACCTGGGCTCACTGGACAAGGACGGGTACCTGTCCCTCACCGGGCGCATCAAGAATCTCATCAACCGCGGAGGCGAGAAGATCTCGCCCGAGTATGTGGAGGACATCCTCGCGGGGTGCCCCGGAGTCTCCGAGGCGGCCGTGTTCGCCGTCCCCGACGCGACGTACGGGCAACGAGTCGGCGCCGCCGTGGTCGTCCGCGAGGGCGAGAGCATCGGGTCCGAGGAGATCCTGCAGTACTGCCGTGACCGGCTGGCCGCCTTCGAAGTGCCCGACCGGCTCGTACTCGCCGCCGCTCTGCCGCACACCGCCAAGGGAGGGCTGGACCGGCTGGCGGTGGAGGCTCGGTACGGGCAGCAGTGAGGGGGCACGGTACTGGCAGCAGTGAGGGGCGGGGGCCCGCTCACCTCACGCGATGCTCGGCCGGCAGGGGTTGGCCGAAGAAGTCGTCCAGCGACAAGCCCGTCGCCGCGTTGACGAACGCCCGGGCGGCGACCGAGCCAGGGGTCGCCGCGTGGATCGCCACCGAGACCTGGGCCCCGGCCTCCGGGTCGACCAGTGGCAGCGCTCTTGTCCTGCCGATCACGGGCATCGCGCGCAACCAGGTGTGCGGCACGATGCTCGCCCACTCACCGCCGCCCACGTGCGCGTAGAGGGAGGCGATCGAGTCCGTCTCCACCTGCGGGGTCACCACGAACCCCTTGTCCGCGAACACGGCGTCGATGATCTGGCGGATGCGCATGTCGGGCGTCAGCAACGCGAGCGGCAACTGGGCCGCGTCCGCCCACGTCATGGTGGAGGCCTGGGACATCAGCTGGTCGTCCGACACCAGCAGCATGTACCTCTCCTGGTAGAGGGGAACGACCTGCAAGCCCTCCTGGTCGCCCGGGTCGAAGTGGGCGATCGCCACATCCAGCTCGAAATCGCGCAGTTGGCGGTGGAGTTCCTTCGTCGACAGCCGGGAACGGACTTGCACTTTGGCCAGCGGGTGCGCCGCGCAGAACGCGGCCACGGGAAGCGCCAGAGTCGTCGACGCCGTGGGGTCCGTCCCGAGCCGCAGCGTGCCCGTGATGCCCGACTGTACGGCGGCCACCTCGGCCTTGAACGCGTCCTGTTCGGCGAGGATTCTCTTGGCCCACACGACGAGGCGTTCGCCCTCCGGGGTGAGGCCCTGGTAGTTGTGCCCGCGGTTGATCAGCGTGACGTTCAACTCCCGCTCCAGCTTGGCGATCGCCGCCGAGAGCGCGGGCTGGGACACATAGCAGGATTCCGCCGCCCGGGCGAAGTGCCGCTCCCTCGCCACCGCCACGAAGTACTCCAGCTGCCGGAACAGCATGACGACTCCTCTCTGCCTGGGGCCGCGCCGGCACTACAGACGGTCGAGCCGCATGCCATGTGATCAGCCAGAGCCTACCGATCGTGGCAAGCCGCGCCCTTCGTTCAGTAGCGGGGCAGCACGCTGGGCAGGCACCGACGCTGACCACCGGCTGGATACACGCCCCGCGGCCGGACCGCTCAACCGGTGGCGTCGGCACGGGCCAACCAAGGGCGGCCGCCGACCGGTTGCCCGGCACTCGGTTGTCGTCGGTGGCTTCCCGATAGGGCCCGCGCCGTACGCGGGTTCCGGGAGGGGACTCCGCGCCGCTCACGGGGTCCCCTCCCGCTCGGGCTGCGGAAGTGGGTCAGCGCATCAGCTTCACCGCCGCGACCACCAAGGGGTCGAGGCCGTCCGCTCCGGCGTCGACGAACTCGTACAGTCGACTGCGCATGCGCGGGTCCCAGAACCTGCCGATGTGGCCCGCGACCGCCTCGGCGGCCTGTTCCCCCGGCAGGTGTCCGAGGTTCGCGGCGATGTCGTTGGCCATCCGGCATTCCGGTGGCACCGTGGCTGTCATCTCAGTCCACCACCGTGACCAGGTCGTCCTGCGCCGGCTCCGCTTCCCGTTGCTGGAGCGGGCGCGCGAGCCCGACCTGCACGGCGGTCACCTTGTACTCCGGGCAGTTGGTCGCCCAGTCGGAGTTCTCCGTGGTCACCACGTTGGCGCCGGTCACGGGATGGTGGAACGTGGTGTACACGACCCCGGTCGGCATCCGGTCGGAGATCTCCGCGCGCAGCGTCGTCTGCCCGACGCGGCTGGCGAGCGTCACCATGTCGCCGTCGGTGATGCCGCGTACTTCCGCGTCGTGGGGGTGCAGCTCCAGTACGTCCTCGGGGTGCCAGGCGACGTTGCCCGTACGACGCGTTTGCGCGCCGACGTTGTACTGGCTGAGGATCCGCCCCGTGGTCAGGACCAGCGGGAAGCGCCGGGTGCTGCGCTCGTTCGTCGGTACGAAGGCGGTGACCACGAACTTGCCCTTGCCGCGGACGAATTCGTCCACGTGCATGACGGGTGTTCCCTCCGGAGCCGACTCGTTGCACGGCCACTGGACGCTGCCGAGCTTGTCCAGCACCTCGAAGGACACACCCGTGAAGGTCGGTGTGACCGAGGCGATCTCGTCCATGATCTGGCTGGGGTGGTCATAGGACATCGGGTAGCCCATGGCGGTGGCGATCTCGCTGACGATCTGCCACTCGTGCTTGCCCGTCTTCGGCTTCATCACCGCGCGGACCCGGTTGATCCGGCGTTCGGCGTTGGTGAACGTGCCGTCCTTCTCCAGGAACGACGCACCGGGCAGGAAGACATGCGCGAACTTCGCCGTCTCGTTGAGGAACAGATCCTGTACGACGACCAGTTCCATGGCCTCGAGCGCGGCGGTGACGTGCTTGAGGTTGGGGTCGGACTGGGCGATGTCCTCGCCGTGGACGAACAGACCGCGGAAGGTTCCGTCGATCGCCGCGTCGAACATGTTCGGGATACGCAGTCCGGGCTCGGCCAGGATGGTGCCGCCCCACAGGTTCTCGAACACGTTGCGCACGGCGTCGTCGGAGACGTGCCGGTAGCCGGGCAGTTCGTGCGGGAACGAACCCATGTCGCAGGAGCCCTGCACGTTGTTCTGGCCGCGCAGCGGGTTCACTCCGACGCCGTCACGGCCGATGTTGCCGCACGCCATCGCGAGGTTGGCCATGCCCATGACCATGGTCGAGCCCTGGCTGTGCTCGGTGACGCCGAGGCCGTAGTAGATGGCCCCGTTGGGTGCCTCGGCGTACAGCCTGGCGGCGGCCCGCAGTTCCTCGGCGGGTACGCCGGTGATCGGTTCGGCGGCCTCCGGGCTGTTCTCCGGGCGGGCGATGAACTCCGCCCACTCATCGAAGTCTTCGCACCGCTGGTCCACGAAGGACCGGTCGACCAACCCTTCGGTGACCACCACGTGCGCCATGGCGTTGACCACCGCGACATTGGTGCCCGGCCTGAGCTGGAGGTGATGCTGGGCCTCGATGTGCGGCGAGCGCACCAGATCGATACGGCGCGGGTCGACCACGATGAGCTTGGCACCCTCGCGCAGCCGGCGCTTCATCCGCGAGGCGAACACCGGGTGCCCGTCCGTGGGGTTCGCCCCGATCACCATGATCACGTCGGCCTCGGCGACCGAACGAAAGTCCTGGGTGCCGGCCGATTCGCCGAAGGTCTGCTTGAGCCCGTATCCCGTCGGGGAGTGGCAGACCCGGGCGCAGGTGTCGACGTTGTTGTTGCCGAAGGCCGCGCGCACCATCTTCTGTACGACGTAGACCTCTTCGTTGGTGCACCTCGACGAGGTGATGGCGCCGACCGAGCTCGATCCGTACCGGTCCTGGAGCTCGCGCATCCTGTGGGCGACCGTGCCGATCGCCTCGTCCCACTCGACCTCGCGCCATGGATCGGTGATCTTGTCGCGGACCATCGGCTTGAGCACCCGGTCGGGGTGCGTGGCGTGTCCGAAGGCGAAGCGGCCCTTCACACAGGAGTGGCCCTCGTTGGCTCCGCCGTCCTTGTACGGCACCATCCGCACCAGCTCGTCGCCGCGCAGCTCGGCCTTGAACGAGCAGCCGACACCGCAGTACGCGCAGGTGGTGATCACCGATCGGGTCGGCATGCCGAGCTCGACCACCGAGCGCTCCTGGAGCGTCGAGGTCGGGCAGGCCTGCACGCAGGCGCCGCAGGAGACGCACTCGGAGTCCATGAAGCTCTCGCCGGCGCCCGCCGAGACCTTGGAGTCGAAGCCGCGCCCCTCGATGGTCAGCGCGAACGTGCCCTGCACCTCGCCGCAGGCCCGTACGCAGCGGGAGCAGGCGATGCACTTGGACGGGTCGAAGTCGAAGTAGGGGTTCGACGTGTCCTTCTCGGCGTCGAGGTGGTTCTCGCCCTCGTAGCCGTACCGGACCTGCCGCAGCCCGACCACGCCGGCCATGTCCTGGAGTTCGCAGTCGCCGTTGGCCGGGCAGGTGAGGCAGTCCAGCGGATGGTCGGAGATGTAGAGCTCCATGACGCCCTGGCGGAGCTTCTCCACCTTCGGCGTCTGCGTGCTCACCCGCATCCCGTCCGCCACCGGTGTGGTGCAGGACGCCGGGGTGCCCCGCCGGCCGTCGATCTCCACGACGCACAGCCGACAGGAGCCGAAGGCCTCCAGGCTGTCGGTGGCGCACAGCTTGGGTATGTCGACCCCGGCCAGCGCGGCGGCGCGCATCACCGACGTGCCCTCCCGGACGGTCACCGGCAGGCCGTCCACTTCCACCGACACCGTGGCCTCGCCGGGCCTCTCCGGGGTGCCGAAGTCGGGTTCCTTGAGCAGTGTCATGCCGTGCCCTCCGTCCTCACGCCAGTCGCTTGTACGGGTTGGATCTCCAGGCTTCGACGGCCGCCGAGGAAATCGTCGGGGAAATGAGTGAGGGCGCTGCGTACGGGCATCGGCGTCAGACCGCCCATCGCACACAGCGAGCCCTCGGTCATCAGGTCGCACAGATCCTCGAGCAGGGCCAGGTTCTCGTCCCGGTGCTGGCCGGCCACGATCTTGTCGATCACCTCGACGCCGCGCACCGAACCGACCCGGCACGGGGTGCACTTGCCGCAGGACTCCTCGGCGCAGAACTCCATCGCGAAGCGCGCCTGGGCGGCCATGTCGACGCTGTCGTCGAAGACGACGATCCCGCCGTGGCCGACCATCGCACCGGCGGCCGCGAACGCCTCGTAGTCCATCGGCAGGTCGAACATGGACGTCGGCAGATAGGCGCCGAGTGGTCCGCCGACCTGCACCGTGCGCACCGGGCGTCCGGAGAAGGTCCCGCCGCCGTAGTCCTCGACCAGTTCGCGCAGGGTGACGCCGAACGCCGTCTCCACGATGCCGCCGTGCGCGATGTTGCCGCCGAGCTGGAACACTTGGGTGCCGCGCGACCGCTCGACGCCGAGCTCCTGGTATGCCTTCGCCCCGCCGGCGAGGACGGTCGGCACGGTGGCCAGCGTCAGGACGTTGTTCACCACGGTCGGTTTGCCGAACAGGCCCTCGATGGCGGGGATCGGCGGCTTCGAACGGACCATGCCCCGCTTGCCCTCCAGGCTCTCCAGCATGGAGGTCTCCTCGCCGCAGATGTACGCACCGGCGCCGACCCGGACATGCAGGTCGAAGTCGAGCGCCGAGCCGAGGATGCCCTTGCCGAGCCATCCGTGCTCGCGGGCGATGTCGATGGCCGAGCGCATCGTCGCCACCGCGTCGGGATACTCCGAGCGGATGTAGAGGTAGCCCTCGCTCGCACCGACCGCGTGTGCGGCGATCGTCATGCCCTCGATGAGCATGAACGGGTCGCCTTCCATGACCATGCGGTCGGCGAAGGTCCCGCTGTCGCCCTCGTCGGCGTTGCAGCAGACGAACTTCAGCTCGTCGGTGCAGTCGAGCACGGTCTTCCATTTGATGCCGGCCGGGAATCCCGCGCCGCCCCGGCCACGCAGCCCGGATGCGGTGACCTCCGCGACCACGTCCGCGGGTGCGCGCTCCAGGGCGGCGCGCAGCCCCACCAGCCCGCCGTGCTCCAGGTAGTCCCGCGTCGACAGGGGGTCGGTCACCCCGACTCTGGCGAAGGTGACGCGCGTCTGGCGGGCCAGCCAGGGCAGTTCGTCCACGACGCCGAGGCGCAGCGGATGGTCCGCCCCGTCGAGCAGGCCGGCGGCCAGGAGTCCCTCCACGTCCGAGGGGGCCACCGGCCCGTAGCCGACGCGGCCCCGCGGGGTCACGACCTCGACCATCGGCTCCAGCCACAGCATGCCGCGCGATCCGTTGCGTACGACGTCGATGGCGAAGTCTCCGCGAGCGGCGGCACGTTGCAGGGCGTTCGCGACCTCGTCCGCGCCGACGGACCTGGCCGCCGAGTCGCGGGGGACGTAGACCGTCGCCGCGGAGTGCGAGGAGTTGTTCATCATGAGACCGTCCCGTTGAGGATCGAGCCCAGCTGGGCCGGGCCCACTCGTCCGTACAGCCGACCGTTCGCCTCCACCGACGGCCCGAGCGCGCAGTTGCCGAGGCAGAAGACCTGCTCGACGGTCACCGAACCGTCCGCCGTCGTCTCCCCCAGGGTCAGTCCGGCCTCGCGGGCGTAGCCCACCAGGCTGTCGGCTCCCAGGGCCTGGCATGCCTCGGCGCGGCAGATGCGCACCGTGGTGCGTCCCGCGGGCTCGCGGCGGAAGTCGTGGTAGAAGGTCACCACTCCGTGGACGTCCGCCCGGGAGAGGTTGAGTTCGTCGGCGAGCACCGGAATCGCCTCTTGCGGCACATGGCCCAACTCGGCCTGAACGGCGTGCAGTACGGGCAGCAGCGCACCGCGCTGACCCCGGTGACCGGCCACCACTTTCCGGACCACGTTCTCGACCGTCACGTCGCTCCCGCTGGTCGTCATGATCGCT
Source organism: Streptomyces sp. NPDC001530 (assembly GCF_042894545.1). Lineage (NCBI taxonomy): Bacteria > Bacillati > Actinomycetota > Actinomycetes > Kitasatosporales > Streptomycetaceae > Streptomyces > Streptomyces sp. NPDC001530. Next base: position 29,090 of record NZ_JBIAVS010000008.1, on the reverse strand, counting down.
CCGCCTTCCGTCACGCGGGTCCCCGGCGAGGGTTGCAGGAGACTTGGACAATACCCCATACAGGCTTCTGTATACAGAACTCCATCAGAAAGAACGCGGGCCGATCCCGAGTGCGAGCGCGCGGGAAGCCGGTGCGACACCTGGGACCCCCTGGCCGACCAGCGGCCACCCCCAAAGGCGCACGCCATCTTGCATACCAAAACCTGTATGCTGAGGCGGCCGTCGGCAACTGTCTCGGCGGCCACCACTTGGCAGAGCCGTCGGCCCTCGCGGACCCGGTGGCAGAACGGGGCAATCATGCGCGAGGCACTCACGGCCGCAGCGTCCCGGCGCGTCACCCGCCCGGCACCACTGCGCCAGGCCGTGTACGACGCCCTGACCGAACTGATCGTCAGCGGCTCCCTCAAGCCCGGCCAGCACCTGGTCGAGGCCGAGCTCGCCGAACACCTCGGCGTCAGCCGCCAGCCGGTCCGCGAAGCCCTGCAACGACTGCAGACCGCCGGCTGGGTAGACCTGCGCCCCGCCCAGGGCGCCTTCGTCCACTCCCCCACCGAAGAAGAGGCCGCCCAACTCCTCGGCGTCCGCTCGGTACTGGAGACCTACTCGGCCCAGCTCGCCGCCCAGCACGCGAAGCCGGAAGACATCGAACGCCTCTGGGAGTTTCAGCAGGAAGGCGTCGACGCGCTCGCCGAGGGCGACGTCGAACGACTGGTCGCGGCCAACACCGCCCTGCACGCCTTCATCACCTCCGTGGCCGACAACGCCGTACTGGCCGAACTGATCTCCCAGGTGGGCCAGAAGGTCCGCTGGTACTACACCCCCATCGCCAAGCCCCGCGGCAAGGAAGCCTGGAACGAGCACAGCCAGCTCATCAAGGCCATCGCCAAGGGCGACGCGGACCGCGCGGGCGAGGTCATGCGCAAGCACACCGAACGCACCACCGACTTCTACCGCAAGCAGATCGCCGCCGGGTCGAGCCAGGGCTGACCGAACGGGCCGTCGTCCGGGCCCGGTTCAGGACGAGGCGAGGGAATCGGCGGGGCGCCGAGCGGACCCGACGTCGACAGCCGGCGGACGGAGGGCCTCGACGCCGGCGGCGGCCCGCAGTTCGAGCAGCCACGGCAGGACGGTGCGCAGCACGATGTCGAGCCCTCCGCCGTCCCCGCCGAGCATCGCGTCGGCGGGAACCAGCACCGGGTCGGCGAGCACGGTGGAGGTCGCACTGCCGTCCGGCCCTCCCCCGCCGGGTCGGGCCGGGACGAACAGGTCCGGTGCGTGCGCCGGAACCACCCAGAGAGTCAGGCCCTCCGGTGCGGTGAGCGGCCGGGAGGACCAGACGTAACTGTCGGCCTCTCCCGCCGCGACCACCTGATGTTTACGGGCGCGCAGGGCGACCACGTCACCGGAGCGAGCGGCAGTGCAGCGCGACGCCCAGAGCTGAGCCTCCACTCCCTGCTCACTGGGGCCGTCCTCCGCCAGGGCGAGGCTGCTGAGGTGACGTCCGGCGGCGATCTCGCCGCGCACCCAGGAGCTGCCGTACGACTCGATGACGGCGACCGCCACGTAGTGGGACTGGAGCACGGCCGCGGTCGCCGGACAGACGCGCGCGGTCCGCGCCACCACCTCGGCGGCTTCCGACAGCCCCAGTCCGCCGCCGTCGAATTCCGCGGAGACGGTGAGCCCCAGCAGCCCGGCGCGGCCGAGGGCCGTCACGGCGCCGCGGGGGAACTTGCCCTGCCCGCCGGTCACTTCGGTGGAGGGCGCGATGACGCTGGTCAGAACTTCGGAGAGAGCGATGCGGTACGACACGGGGTGACCCCCTCGGGAGCGGTTTCTGGTCCGCTGTCAGGCGGTGCGTACAGGGCCGGGGCGACACCCCGGAGGTATTGCATACAGTATTCTGGATCCCCTCCAAGGCGCCAGAGGCGAGGGGAAGGTAATTTCCGCAACTTCGCAACGCCCAGGCCACACCAAGCAGTGGCTATTGCATACTAAACTCAGTATCCCGAGCCGATGGTTGGCGTCAGCAGTCGAACGAGGGAGAGGGCCCATGCCCCACACACCCACCGTGGCAGCCCGCGGCCCGATCAACCGGCCCGCCCCGTTGCGCCAGGCCGTCTACGACGCCCTGACCGAACTGATCATCAACGGCTCCCTCAAACCCGGCCAGCATCTCGTCGAGGCCGAACTCGCCGAAAACCTCGGCGTCAGCCGCCAGCCCATACGCGAAGCCCTCCAACGCCTCCACACGGCCGGCTGGGTCGACCTACGCCCCGCCCAGGGCGCCTTCGTCCACTCCCCCACCGCGGAGGAATGCGCCCAGCTCCTCAGTGTCCGGGCCGTCCTCGAAACCCACTCCGCACGCGGGGCCGCCCAACACGCCACTTCCGACGATGTCGCCCGGCTGTGGGAACTGCAGCAGACCGGCCTCACCGCCCTCGCTGCCGACGACGCCCGCGCCATCGTCGAGGCCAACGCCGCCCTCCACGGCCACATCACCCACCTCTCCCGCAACGCGGTCCTCGCCGAACTCATCCCGCAGGTCGACCGACGCGTGCGCTGGTACTACATGCCCATCGCCAAACCCCGCGGCAAGGACGCCTGGAGTGAGCACGCCCAGCTCATCGAGGCCATCGCCGACGGTGACCCCGACCGTGCCGAAGAGCTGATGCGCCGGCACACCCGGAACACCACTGACTTCTACTGCAAGCAGATCGCCGCACTGGCCGGGCCAAGCGTCTGACGACGCGGCGGGGGCTCAGGTCGTCCGACGACGGGGCAGTGGCTCAGGTCGCCCGACGACAGGACCGGGCTCAGGACCGCGGATCGATCTCCCGCAGCAGCCCCGTCGACACGTCGAAGACGAAGCCGCGTACGTCGTCGGTGTGCGGCAGGAACGGCGAGGTTCGCACCCGCTGCATCGACTGCCGTACGTCCTGGTCGACGTCCCGGAATGCCTCCACCGCCCACGCCGGCCGCTGCCCGACCTCCATCTCCAGCTCGTGCCGGAAGTCCTCGGTCAGGCTCTGCAGACCGCAGCCGGTGTGGTGGATGAGTATGACGCTGCGGGTGCCGAGTGCACGCTGACTGATCGTCAGGGAGCGGATCGTGTCGTCGGTGACCACACCTCCCGCGTTGCGGATGGTGTGGCAGTCGCCCAACTCCAGCCCGAGCGCGGCATGCAGGTCGAGCCGGGCGTCCATACAGGCCACGACAGCTACGCGCAGGACCGGGCGGGCACCCATGCCGGGGTCGACGAATCCGGCGGCGTAGGCGCGATTGGACTCCACGAGCCGGTCGATGACGGTCTCTGCGCCGGGAACGGTGCTGGTGGGCTGGGCGAAACGGGGTGCTGATGTCGACATGCTGGGCTACCTCACTCCGGTCGAGTCGAACAGCGTGCCGGCCTTCAGGGGTTCATACAGTATGCAGTTGACAGTATTCTGAATCTCCGTCGATACGTTGTCCAGGGGCCACGCAAGGCTTCCGCTGCCTCATCCCACGGCGACGGCGGGCTCCAGGCGGACAACGACACCCTTCGACGTAGGCGTGTTGCTGATGTCGGCCACGCTGTCCAACGGCACCAGGACGTTGGTCTCGGGGTAATAGGCCGCGGCGGAACCGGGAGTGGTGGGATAGGCGACCACCCGGAACTTCTCCGCGCGTCGTTCCACACCGTCACGCCACACGCTCACCAGATCCACCTCGCTGCGGTCGGTGAGCCCGAGTTCCTCCAGATCGACGGGGTTCACGAGCACCACCCGGCGGGCGTTGTGGATGCCCCGGTAGCGGTCGTTCCTGGCGTACGGGACGGTGTTCCACTGGTCGTGGGAGCGCAAGGTCTGCAACAGCAGATGGCCCGCGGGTGCGCGCAGCATCTCGAAGTCGTTGCAGGTGAAGACGGCCTTGCCGCTCGGCGTGGGGAACACGCCCTCGTTCACCGGGTTCTGCAGTCGGAAGCCGCCAGGCCGGGCCACCCGGGCGTTGAAGTCCTCGAAGCCGGGAACGACGCGGGAGATCCAGTCCCGGATCGTGCCGTAGTCCGCCTCGAACTTCTCCCAGGGGATGGACGGGTTGTCGCCCAGGGTCCGCCGGGCCAGCCGCGAGATGATCGCCACTTCGCTGAGCAGGTGCGGTGAGGCCGGATCCAGGCGGCCGCGCGAGGCGTGCACCTCGCTCATGGAGTCCTCGACGGTGATGAACTGTTCCCCGCCCGCCTGGATGTCGCGGTCGCTGCGGCCCAGCGTGGGCAGAATCAGCGCGGTGTCACCGCAGACGGCGTGGGAGCGGTTGAGCTTGGTGGAGATGTGCGCGGTGAGTCGGCACCGCCGCATCGCCCGTTCGGTGACCTCGCTGTCGGGAGTGGCCCGGATGAAGTTTCCCGCGACTCCGAGGAAGACCTTGGCGTCGCCGTCGCGCATGGCCCGGATGGCGTTGACCGAGTCGAGGCCGTGTTCGGTGGGCGGGGTGAAGGCGAACTCGCGCTCCAGAGCGTCCAGGAACTCCTGCGGCATCCGTTCCCAGATGCCCATGGTCCGGTCGCCCTGCACATTGCTGTGGCCGCGCACCGGGCAGACGCCCGCCCCTGGTTTCCCGATATTGCCGCGCAGCATGAGGAAGTTGACGATCTCACGGATGGTGGGGACGGCGTGCTTGTGCTGCGTCAGCCCCATGGCCCAGCAGACGATGATCCCCTCGCTCCGCAGGACCCGCTCGCCCACGGCCTCGATCTCTTCGCGGGTCAGCCCGGTGGCGTCGAGGATGTCGTCCCAGGAGGCCTTGCGGGCCTGCTCGACGAAGTCGGCGAACCCCGTCGTGTGCGCCTCGATGAACCCGTGGTCCAGCGCCGTTCCCGGCCTGGCGTCCTCGGCCTCGAGCAACAGCAGGTTCAGCGCCTGGAAGAGCGCGAGGTCGCCACCGGGGCGGATCTGCAGGAACTGGTCGGCGATGGGGGTGCCGCGCCCGACGATTCCGCGGGCCTTCTGCGGATGCTTGAACCGGATCAGCCCGGCCTCGGGCAGCGGGTTCACAGCGACGATGTGACCGCCGTTGCGCTTGGTCTCCTCCAGGGCGGAGAGCATGCGCGGATGATTGGTCCCCGGGTTCTGGCCCACCACGAAGATGAGGTCGCAGTGGTGGATGTCGTCCAGGCTCACGCTGCCCTTGCCGATGCCCAGCGTCTCCTGCAGCGCGAAGCCGCTGGACTCATGGCACATGTTGCTGCAGTCGGGCAGGTTGTTCGTGCCGTAGGCCCGGGCGAAGAGCTGGAGGAGGAAGGCGGCTTCGTTGTTGAGCCGGCCCGAGGTGTAGAAGAGGGCCTCGTCGGGCGAGTCCAGGCGGTCCAGTTCCTCGGCGACCAGACCGATCGCCTCGTCCCAGTCGATCGGCTCGTAATGGTCCGAACCGGGCCGCTTGACCATGGGCTCGGTCAGCCGGCCCTGCTGGTTGAGCCAGTAGTCGGACTTCTCGCCGAGTTCCGAGACGGAGTGCTCCCGGAAGAAGTCCGCGGTGACCCGGCGGGAGGTCGCCTCGTCGTTGATGTGTTTGGCGCCGTTCTCGCAGTACTCGTTCTTCGCCCGCCGGCCCGGGGCGGGTTCCGGCCAGGCGCATCCGGGGCAGTCGAAACCCTTGGTCTGGTTGATGTTCAGCAGGGTCAGCGCCGTCCGCCGGACGGACGTCTGGCCGAGCGAGTACCGCATCGCGTGCGTCACCGCGGGCAGTCCGGTCGCCCAGGTCTTGGGCGGGGTGACCTCCAGACGGTCTTCCGCCGGGTCTTCCATGGCACTCATGAACTGGCCTGCCTCTCTGCCGTTCCCGCTCAGAGATCAGCTTCGGCCCGCCCGTCGGAAAGAGTCAAAGAGCGAACAATTTCCAGGTGATAAACGCCGCCTATCAAGCGGGGCGGGAAACGAAAGCCGTCCCGGGCGCGGCGGTTGACGCCGCGCCCGGGACGGAGTGGAGGTGCGGCACGCGCCGCCGTCGGTCGAATCGCTTCAGATCACGCCCTGCGCCTTGAGCAGCGGCAACTCATCGTGGGAGATGCCGAGTTCGCCGAGGAAGATCTCTGCGTTGTGTTCGCCGAGCAGCGGGGATCGCTCGATCTCGACAGGGGAATCGGACAGTTTCAGCGGATTGCCGACCGTGACGTACGATCCGCGCTCGGGGTGCTCGACCTCGACAACGATCTCGTTGGCGGCGAGCGAGGCGTCCTCGATGATCTCCTTGGTGGACAGGACAGGCCCGCACGGGATGTTGTGGGCGTTGAGCGCTTCCAGCACCTGCCACTTGGGGAGGGTGCTGGTCCACTCCTCGATGAGCTGGAACATCTTGCCGAGCTTCGGCAGCCGCGCTTCGGGGGTGGCCCACTCGGGATCGTCGGCCAGCTCGGGCCGTCCGATGAGCTCGCTGATCGGTTTCCAGCCGACGGGCTGCACGATGACGTACACGTAGTCGTTCGGGCCTCCCGGCGCGCATCTGACCGCCCAGCCGGGCTGACCGCCGCCGGACGCATTCCCGGACCTGGGCACCTCGTCGCCGAAATCCTCATTCGGGAACTCCGCGAGCGGGCCGTGCGCGAGCCGCTGCTGATCGCGCAGCTTCACCCGGCAGAGGTTGAGCACGGCGTGCTGCATGGCGACATTCACGCGCTGGCCGCGGCCGGTGTGGGTGCGTTGGAAGAGGGCGGCGAGGATGCCGGCGACGGCGTGCATGCCGGTTCCGGAGTCGCCGATCTGCGCGCCGGTCGCCAGCGGTGGCCCGTCCTCGAAGCCGGTGGTCGACATTGACCCGCCCATGGCCTGCGCGACGACTTCGTACGCCTTGAAGTTGGTGTACGGGCCTTCGCCGAAGCCCTTGATGGAGGCGTAGACGATCCGCGGGTTGATCTCGCGGATGCGCTCCCAGGTGAAGCCCATGCGGTCGACTGCGCCCGGGGCGAAGTTCTCGACCATGACGTCGGAGCGGCGGATCAGCTCGGTGAGGATCTGCTTGCCGCGCTCGGTCTTGGTGTTGAGGGTGATGCTCCGCTTGTTGCTGTTGAGCATCGTGAAGTAGAGGGAGTCGACGTCCGGGAGGTCCCGCAGCTGCCCCCGCGTGATGTCTCCGGTCGGCGCCTCCACCTTGACCACGTCGGCGCCGAGCCACGCGAGGATCTGCGTCGCGGACGGGCCGGACTGCACATGCGTCATATCGAGGACGCGCACGCCTTCAAGAGCCTTCGTCATGATCGCCACCTCACTTGTACGTCGCGGTCAGCCGAATCCACACTGTAGATTGCATACCGTATGGAGTTGCTTTCATGGTTGCGGCAGACGCGAAGGATGTCCAGGGCGCCGAGGAGATTTCGCTCCCCCCGCTCTGTCAGCCGTTCAGTCACGCCTCTGCTCGGGGCGGGCGGGCGCGATGATGGTCGCGGCGGCTCCCGGAGGCGCGAGGCTTTCCTCGCCCAGGACCTGGCAGCGCGCCAGCCCGTGGCGCGACCACAGTGCCGCTGTCCACGCGCACAGCAGCGCGTCGATGAGGTCCTCGCGGTGTTTGTAGTCCCCCGACGCCAGAGGCGTGGGCTCATCCATCAGTCGGCGCGAAACCGAGTGGGAGGAGAGCACGAGGGGCGGATCGGCCGTGGCCAGGCTCGCCATGCGCGCGATCAGCCGGTCGCACTCGGCCGCGCGCACCGCTCGCCACTGGACGCTCGGCACGCGCGCGGGCCGACGTTTGTACGTGGGGCGCTCCTGGTCGTAGCCCAACTCGGCCGCTCCGACCAGGGTGGTGTACGGGTAGCACTCGGACAGGACCAGGCCGCCCGTCGGTGGCCCGGCCCTGCCGTCGTCGTACACCCAGCCCGTTGCCCGCAAGCGTTCACGCAGGAGTACTCCCGCAAGACGGGGAGAGCTCTGGTTCGTGCTGTTCGCACTCACCTTCCACCGTCCGTACCGTCGGCCGACCTCCCGCTCGCACGGCCGCTGGCCGGTCGGGTTGTCGACGACCAGGGACGCGTCGACGAAGCACAGGGACGCTCCGTCCACGGCCACCTCGCCGATCCAGGACATCGTCTCCTCGAGCCCACGGGTCCAGCCGCAGTCGATCACCTCGCCGAGTCCGTCGATGACGGCGACGCCCGTCTCGTTGGGTTTGGTCCGGATCCCACCCGGCCTCCATGCGAGGTCGATACCGATGAACCGCTCAATGGCCATGTGTCGGTAGTACCAGAGAAGTCGGTAGCACCAGAGAAGCGGTCGGCGCGGGGCCGACGGCTCGCACCGCGTATGCGGCGGCGCTCCCGCGGCTCTGTCGCGGGAGCGCCGCCGTGTTTAGCTCGTGCCACCAGATGTCACGCCTGCCGTGTCGGCAGCACGATCGCCTGGCGCAGGTTCACATGGCGGGCGCGGCTCGTCGTGTAGGCGATCAGGTCGGCGATGTCGTCCGCCGTCAGGCCGGTCAGGGCGTCGAACATGCCGGCCAGCTGGCCGGACAGCTCCGCGTTGTCGATGTGGTCGCCCAGCTCCGTGTCCGTAAGACCCGGCTCGATGTTGGTGACCCGGACGTCGCGCGGGCCCAGCTCCGTGCGCAGGGACTGCGAGAGGTACGTGAGCGCGGCCTTCGTCGCGCCGTACACCGCGTAGTTGGGGAACGCGATGTGCGCGCCGATCGAGGAGATGTTCACCAGGTCCGCCGTCCGGCCCGCCTCCGCCGCCGCGATCAGGTCCGGCGCAAAGGCACGGATGACGCGCAGTGCCCCGGCCACGTTCGTGTCCAGCATGCGCTGCCACTCATCGGCGCGGCCGTCGGTGACCGGGTTCGGCAGCATCACGCCCGCCGCGTTGACCACCAGGTCGACCTCGCCGTACGCGGCATGCACCCGCGAGGCGGCCGCGTCCACGGAGGCCTGGTCGGTGACGTCGGCGGCGACGGTGAGGGCCTGCCCGCCGTCCGCCTCGATCTTGGCGGCCAGCTCCGTCAGCCGCCCGGCCCGGCGTGCGAGCAGCGCCACCCGCACGCCGTGCGAGGCGAGCAGCCGGGCGGTGGCCTCTCCCATACCGCTGGCGGCTCCGGTGATGAGGGCGGTGCGGCCGGTGAGGGCGTCGTACGACATGGGGAACTCCTGGGTCGGTGGTTGTCGCCGGGCGTTTCCCGGCGACAACCACCACCCTGTGCTCGGCCGCCGCCCTTACCCAGGGCTGACGTTTTCCTGGGTCCGGCAGTACCAGGATCGGATCGCACCCGGCACCTAGGATTTCGTCCATGGACATATCCATGGACGGGGAACTCGGCGACTTCCTGCGCTCCCGGCGCGCCCGCATCCAGCCCGCGGAGGTCGGGCTGCCGGGCCACGGCAGGCGGCGGGTGCCGGGGCTGCGCCGTGAGGAGGTCGCCCAGCTCGCGGGGGTCAGCGTCGACTACTACATCCGCCTCGAACAGGGCCGCGGTTCCTCCGTATCGGATGCCGTACTCGACGCCATCGGGCGCGTCCTGCGCCTCGACGACACCGAGCAGGAGTATCTGCGTACGGTGGCCCGGCCCGCCGCCACCGCCCGCCGCAAGTCCGTCGCCGGGCGCGCGCCCCAGAAGGTCCGCCCGGGGCTGCGTCTCCTCCTGGACACCATGGAGAAGGCCCCCGCGTTCGTACTCGGCCGCCGTATGGACGTGCTCGCGTGGAACGCCCTGGGCGACGCCGTCGTCGGGTTCTCGCAGATGCCGCCCAAGGAGCGGAACATGCCGCGCCAGGTGTTCCTCAACCCGCAGGCGCGCGAGCAGTACCCGGACTGGCCCGCGGTGGCCGCCGAGACGGTCGCCCACCTGCGCCTGGACGCCGGGAACCATCCACGGGACAAACAACTGGCCACGCTGGTAGGTGAGTTGTCGCTGGGAAGCGAGGACTTCCGCCGGCTGTGGGCGGACCACCAGGTCAAGGAGAAGACGTACGGGGCGAAGCGCATGATGCACCCCGTGGCGGGCGAACTCATCATGCCGTACGAGACGTTGACGGTGTCCGGAGAGCCGGACCAGATGTTGGTGGTCTACACGCCGGAGCCGGGTTCCCAGACGGAGGAGCGCTTGAGGCTCCTGACCAGCTGGGCGGCGACCCCGGCGGTCTGACGGAGCGGCGCCGTCCTGTGGGGTTACGGCGTTCGGCGGAGCGCCACCCTGCGCAGGAGGTACAGCGTTCGGCGGAGGGCCGTCACGGCCCGGCTTGAGTGGTACCGGAGTACTACCGGCCTCCCTTCATTGACGCCTCGGGTACGACGGATCCCGGCCCTCGGACTCCTAACGTGGCAGGTGAGGAAGCCAAGCGGGTTCCGGCCCCCCGAACGTGAGGGAAGAACGAACGATGATCGAGGCACATCAGCTGACGAAGCGGTACGGCGAGAAGACGGCGGTCGACCAGCTCGACTTCGTCGTCAAGCCCGGCACGGTCACCGGCTTCCTGGGCCCGAACGGCGCGGGCAAGTCCACGACCATGCGGATGATCGTCGGGCTGGACGCGCCGTCCAGCGGCAGTGTGTCCGTCAACGGCAGGCGCTACGCCCAGCACAGCGCGCCGCTGCAGGAGGTCGGCGCGCTGTTGGAGGCCAAGTCGATCCACCCCGGTCGGTCCGCGTTCGACCACCTGATGGCGCAGGCCCACACCCACGGCATTCCGCGCCGCCGGGTGGACGAGGTCATCGACCTGACCGGACTCCAGTCCGTGGCCAAGAAGCGCGCGGGCGCGTTCTCCCTGGGGATGGGCCAGCGGCTGGGCATCGCCGCCGCACTCCTTGGCGACCCGGCCACCATCATGCTCGACGAGCCGGTCAACGGTCTGGACCCCGAGGGTGTGCTGTGGATCCGCAACCTGCTGACCGGGCTCGCGGCGGGCGGCCGTACCGTCTTCGTCTCCTCGCATCTGATGAGTGAGATGGCGCTGGTCGCCGACCACCTGATCATCGTCGGACGCGGCCGCCTGCTGGCCGACACCACCGTGCAGGACCTGGTCCGCACGGCCGGCGGAGACACCGTGACCGTGGCGTCCGACCAGTCCGCCCGGCTGCGCGAGGTGCTGGCCGGCCCCGGCGTCGAGATCACCGGCGAGGTCGGCTCCGAGGAGCTGCACGTGACCGGCCTGTCCGCGCGTGCCATCGGCGTCAAGGCCGCCGAGCACGGCATCCCGCTGTTCGAGCTCAGCTCCAGGACCGTCTCCCTGGAACAGGCATTCATGGACCTGACCCGCGACGCCGTCGAGTACCACGCCACCGCCGCCGTCGAGGCCCCCGGGAGGGCCGCATGAGCACCATCACCGTGACCGACAGCTCCGCGCCCACGCCGGTGCAGACGCCGCGTCCTCAGTACAAGGTCACTGGGCGTCGGGTCCTGCGCTCCGAGTGGGCCAAGCTGTGGTCCCTTCGCTCGACCTGGATCACCCTCGGTCTGGGCCTGCTGTTCCTGATCGCGTTCGGCCTGATCGCCGCCGCGCACTACAAGTCCGAGCTCAACTCCGGTCGTCCGCTGCGCCCGGATGACGCAGGAGCCACCGCGCTCAGCCTCTCCCTGTTCGGCACGAACTTCGCTCAACTGGCCCTCGGTGTCCTGGGCGTGCTGGTCACCGCGGGCGAGTACTCCACCGGCATGATCCGCTCCACGCTGGCCGCGGTGCCGCGCCGCCTGCCGGTGCTGTGGTCCAAGTCGGCGGTGTTCGGCCTGGTCGCGCTGGGTGCCTCCCTCATCGGCGTCGTCGTCGTGTTCCCGATCGCGAGCGGCATCGTCTCCGGCACGCCCGCGGCCCTCTCGCTCTCCCACTCCGGTGTCCTACGCAGCCTGCTGGGCGCCGGTCTGTACCTCGGCCTGGTCGGTGTGATCGGCACCGCTCTGGGCGCGCTGCTCCGCTCGGTCGCCGGTGGCATCTCGGTCCTGGTCGCCTCGCTGATGCTGGTCCCCGGCCTGATCTCGCTGCTGCCCAGCTCGTGGCAGGACAACATCAGCCCGTACCTGCCGAGCAACGCGGGCGAGTCGATGTTCGCGCTGACCCACGACTCGACGGCGCTGTCGCCCACCGCCGGGCTCCTGGTCTTCCTCGGCTGGACGGCGCTCGCGCTGGCGGGCGCGGCCTACCGTCTCGTACGCACTGACGCCTGACGCGTACCGTCCTCGCGACCGGCGCGGCACCCGACCCGACCTGGTGAGCCGGTCGGGTCCGCGCCGGTCGGCCGCTCCGTCGCACCGTGCGGACGGCCCCACAATGGACAGGTGACCCCCATGAGCCCGGACCAGTGACACCCATGAGCATCGACGACACCGCCCACCTGGGGGTATTTCCCGACCCGCCGTCCGCGGAGGCGGACCTCCCGTGGAATCACCCCCTGGCCAGTGGGCTGTCCCGCCTCGGCCGATGGCTCAAACAGGGCGACCGGAACCACCCATGGATCCTGGACGCGGGTGTGATCGCTGTCGTGGTGCTGATGTTCTGCGTGCCGGACCTGGTGCACGACGACGACGGCCGACGACGCGCGTTCGACACCAACTTCACTCATCTGCCCTGGCCGGGGACGCTCGCGCTGCAGGCCGGACTGGTACTGCCCCTGCTGTGGCGGCGCAGAAAGCCTTCCCTCGCCTTCGCCGTGATCGCCGCGGTGTTCTTCCTCCAGCTGGCCCTGGGCGTATGGCTGCGCGCCGATATCGCCCTGTTGATCGCCCTCTACAGCCTGGTGCTGCACGGAGAGCTCCGGCGCCTGCCCGTGGCCTGCGCCGTCACCGCAGGCGCCCTGGGCCTGCTCACGCTCCGGCTGCCGCCCGAAGTATCCGTCCTGGACGCGCTGTTCTTCCTGTTCAGCACCATCACCGCGGCGGTCGCGCTCGGTCTGGCGGTACGGATCCGGCGCGCCCAGCTCGCCGTCCTGCGCGACCGCGCGACCCGCCTGGAGATCGAACGCGACCAGCGCAGCAAGCTGGCCGCCGCCGCCGAACGCACCCGGGTGGCCCGCGAGATGCACGACATCGTCGGCCACAACCTCTCCGTCATCATCACGCTCGCCGACGGTGGCGCGTACGCGACCGATCGCGCCCCGGAACGCGGCAAGCAGGCGCTGGTCCTCATCGGTGACACCGGACGCCAGGCGCTGGGCGAACTGCGCCGCATGCTCGGCGTCCTGCGCGAGCAGACCCAGACCCCCGCCGCTCCCGAGCTCAGCCCCCAGCCCGGCATCACGGACATCGACGCCCTGTGCGCCCGGATCCGCGCCGCCGGTCCACAGGTCCTCTACCGCACCGGCGGCGAGCTGGACACCTTGGACCGCGGTGTCCAGCTGACCGTCTACCGCATAGTCCAGGAGGCCCTCACCAACGCCCTCAAGCACGCGGGCCACGACACGCGCGTCGACCTGGCGGTGAGCGTCGAGGACACGCGGCTGCACATCGACGTCCACGACACCGGCCGGGCCGGCGCAACCGTCCGGTCCGGATCGCCCCACGACGAAGGACACGGACTCGCCGGCATGAGAGAACGCGCAGCCCTCTACAACGGGACCGTCACCGCGGGACCCGCCCCCGGCGGCGGCTGGACGGTGCGGGCGGCCCTCGACCTCACCCCGCTGCCCGCCGCAGGAGCCGACACGGGCGGTGCGGCGTGACCACCGTGCTCATCGTGGACGACCAGCCACTGCAACGCCTCGGCTTCCGCATGCTCCTGGAGAGCACCCCCGACACCGCGGTCGTCGGCGAAGCGGCGCACGGCGGCGAAGCCGTCCGCAAGGCCGCCGAACTCCGCCCGGACGTCATCCTCATGGACGTACGGATGCCCGGCATGGACGGCATCGAGGCCACCCGCCGCATCGTCGCCTCGGGTGACCGCTCCCGCGTCCTCATCCTGACCACCTTCGACCTGGACGAGTACGCCCACGCGGCGCTGCGCGCAGGAGCCAGCGGCTTCCTCCTCAAGGACGCCCACCCGGAAGAACTCCTGGCCGGGATCCGCGCAGTCGCGGGCGGCGACGCAGTCATCGCCCCCACCCTGACCCGCCGCCTCCTGGACGCGTACGCCCGCCACCTCCCCCACGAGTCGTCGAGCCGAAAGGCCGACGACCCCAGGGTGCGCGCCCTGACCACCCGCGAGCACGAGATCCTGGTCGCCATCGGCCAGGGCTGGAGCAACCGCGAGATCGCCGAGCGCCTGGTCGTGGCGGAATCGACGGTGAAGACCCACGTGGGCCGGGTGCTGGCGAAGGTGGGAGCGCGCGATCGCATTCAGGCCGTCATCCTGGCCTATGACCTGGGGCTGGCGCGGCCGAACGCACCGGAGTAGCGCGGATCCATCCGCAACCGGCCGCCGCTCAGGCTGAGGTCAGCCCCCTTGCGCCGGGCACCTGGGCAGGTCTCCGTGTGGGATGTCCGCACGCCAGGTGCGATGGATTTCGGCGGTCCGGCCCGCGCCACCCAATCACTCACGCACTGGGCGGTTTCACCACGACCAGGCGGACGATGGTGCCCTCGATGATGGGCGGGTGTCTGTTGGGGTCGATCCAGGCTGCCCGCCGCCTCGGGTGCAGCCGGTCCCATGCCTGCGCGGTCGTCTTCCCATGTGGGCGGGTGTTGGTGACCGACGCGGCCTGCTCAGCTGGTACCTCTACAGCATCCGAGCGTGCGTAGGTCGCCATGTGACCTGTGCCCAGCCGTACATGCCGTAGAGAGTCAGGTGGCAGCCTCCCCCTGGAGCTGCCTCGGCGAGCAGCTTCTGGGCCTTGCCCATGCTGGGGAACGGTTCACCGATTTGGCGGCCGTCAGGGATGGAGTGGGCTCGTACCAAGCCATCGGTACTCAGTGTGAACGCCACGGCTTCTCCTGAGTCCAGCCGTGTCATGCTCAGGGCCCGTAGTTGGTCCGGGTCGAGGTCAATCTCACCCAGTCTGCCTGAATGATCCACGAGGTTGATCGAGGGGTCCCAGATCTCTGTGCCGAGCAGTGCGTAGGCCTTACCGTCATGAGCGGAGGCTGCCGCGATGCACCCACCCTTCAGTGGCCGCTCTACCACCAGTTCTCGCCGTGGCGTGTTCGTACGTAGGTCGAAGACGCTTGCTCGATCGGGCTGGTTCGAGATGATAGCGATCGGGATTTCTTCGTCGTGGGCGGTGGCGATGGAGTCCACGCTCCAGTCGTCGGTTGAGCCAAGGGGCCAATTCCAGCCGTTGTGTCCGAGCTCTTTGCCGTTTGACAGGTCATAGACGGCCACGTTGGCTCGCTGGCTTCCAACGATTCCGAGCACGTGGCCGCGACGAGTTGTCAAGGTCTCCACGACACCGACGCCGTGCTTGCGATTTGCGTACAAGCGTGTGATGGGCAGTCGGGTGTCGAGGTCCCACAGCCACGCGCCGTCGGCTCCACCGCTGATGACGACGTTCTGGCCCGTTGGAAGCACCGCGGCTTTCGCATCGTGAGCGTGCGTGTACAGGCCTTCACGTGCCTGATGCGCGAACGGCCGCCCAATCTCTTCTCCGGTTCTGAAATCCAGTACGTGGACCAGTCCGGTCGACACGTCGGGGGACAGCATCACCTTGCGACCGCCTTTGAGGACGCCTGTTCCGGCACCGTTCCAGCGGCGGACGGGCAAGCCTTGCCTCGGCCGGCTGTGCTCGAGATCGTGGATGAAGCTGGTGCGTCCGTCGTCGGTGACTGCAACCCGCCGTCCGTCGGTCAGCTGGAGGAACGGCCCTGATCCTCCGATGCTGTCGCATCGATGCGCGCGGTGAGGCTGGGTCAGGTGCACTACTGGCCTCAATCGCAGCGTGCTGAGCGGCTGGTCAAGCGGTCGGCCGTCGATGGTGTCGATGACCTGCCAGCCGCCGTCGCATATGACGGCAACGTCTGTCCCGTCCGGGAGTGACGCCGTGGCGGTGGCCTCAAGGACATCAGCCGCAGGCCGGTACTGCTCCTGCCTGCGGGTCATCACGTTCCAAGCGCGCGTTTGATCGGCCGTCTTATGAAAAAGGATGAATCGTTGTGCTTCATCATGGCCAAAGGTGGCAATACACGCCTGTTCTGCACTATGCGGGTCCAGGCGGATAGGCAGGGTGTGCATGAGATTGCCGTTGTCCAGGCTCCGGATCTGCGGGTGAGACGGACGATCCGCTGCCCCGATGGTCACTGCCACGGGCCCCTGCGGCAGTGGCAGTACAGCCAAGACGCGTCCGGCGAAGCTCACGCCGGTGGGTCGCCCAGTCTCTGGATCCCAAACATATGTGACAGCCTTTTCTCGGTGTCCTGTGGTGACGACTGCGAGGGTTCGACCGTCGGGATGCGGCAGCACTGCTCGAACTTGGCCTTTGATTGGCGGCCCTACAGTGGTTCGCGAGGCCAGATCGACGAGATGGCTGTCGGAAGCGTAGAAGCTCTCCTTAATCAGGACGACTACTCTGCCATCACGCAGCCTGGCGGCACCGTTCTGCTCTCCTCCCAAAGGTGCCCCGATCGTCTGTCCCGACGACAGGTCGACTACCACCGCTCCATTCGCCTCGCTCATCCTGGTGATGGCGACGGTGCGCCCATCAGGAAGTAGGGCAGTAGATACTGAGGCCGAGCCTAGAGGTACTGCCTGCATGGGTAGCCAGTTCGCCCAATCGGGGTGCCATTCAACTCCGGACAACACCTCGGGGATAGGCACTCCTACCTCGGCAAGGGACAGTGCCAGAACCATGGCGTTCGAAGTGGGATTTTCGAAGTCCCAGTAGTAGGCAGCGCCCCGCAGGGCTCTCAACAGTGTTGCCTGTGGCAGTGGCAGCCGGTTGTGCAGGCCCCTCATCTGCAGGATGTGCGTTATATCCAGGTAGGCGAGTAGGTGCAGGTTGAGCAATCGCTCGTCCAGGGCATCGCCAGCGTTGGCATGCACCGCTGCGTACCGTCGTGCGTAGGCCGGCGGTGAGGTGTGCATGGCCAGACTCTCGGCCGCGAGGCCGGTCAGGGCCCGAGCAATGGCACGTTGCTCGGCCCGCTCCTGATTCTCCGATGAAACCCCGTGGTCGGCATGGTTGTCCCTGCTGGGCTCGATCAGCCTGCGCCACTCACTTCTGAATAGCTGGCGCAACGCGTCGTGAAAGAGGCGGTACACAGTGGCACCGTCTTCGACATCGGTAACTAGATAGGCCCCCATGCGGGAATCCAGAAGCCAGGCGATGTCGGCATCGCCGTAGCTGCGAGACGTGTCCGCCTGCACACAGGCGGACACGCTGGGCCAGATACGCGCCCAGGGCATGCCTTTGCCCTGAGCCAATCCAACCGCGCGCAGCAGGTGCACCGCGCGCTCCCGGTCGGCCTTCCTCGGCAGCGTCGCCTGCAGGTCCTCGCGGAAGACACCGGTGATCCCTTCATTCACCGCCTGCAGCCACGTGGCGTCGTCAGGATCGACCACGCGGGCCCGGCGGGTGAGAGATGAAGCTGACAGACGGGCGATCAGGAATGAAGTGCCGACGCGAGCCGCGATGCGCTCGCTGGCTTGTACGGCCACCGCCGGGCATGCAGCGTATGGTGATCCTGGCGCCGTCAGCAGCAGCTGTTCGGCGTATGCGGCGACGTCCTTTGGGTGCCACCAGGGCAATTCGTCGACCCTGATCCGCCTGGCCTCCAAGACCTCTTCTGCGTAGTCGGCCAGCGGGCGCACACGGTCTGCTTCAGCTATAACGTCGGTGGCTTCGCGGCGAGGGGAGCGCACACCGATGAGTAGACGGAGCCACTGCCGGGACGGTCCGACGCCCAGGCGGGCCAGAACCTGGTTCAGTACGTCGTGCGGGTGGTTGGCCTCGTCAAGAGCGTCCACCACGAGCGTCACCGCTGACTGGCGTTGTCTAAGCCATGTATGCCAGCTGGTGATCCACTCTTCAGTGGTCGCAACCGCCCGGCTACTGTCCGGCTCGTCGATGCCCACTGCCAAGCAGATCTGTGCGGCTATCTCTACCGGGGTTTTGCCTGTGCACACGACGGCAACATCGACAGCCTTCGCTCCCGGATCCAGGTCTGCGGGGATCGCCGCTATCTGCACGTGATGCTCGGCCCTGAAATCCGGGGCACTGAGTGTGACCAAGCGGGCAAGAACCGCGGATTTTCCGCTGCCAGCACAACCAGTGATCAAAGTGGTTTCCGGGTCACCGATGGACGTCTTGACCAGTTCCCGTATCAGTGCCTCGCGACCGCTGAAGAGCCAGCCCGACTCTTCTGCGCGTGCCACTCCCCGAGACCGTGGGTTCCAGTGCTGGATCAGTTCTGCCTGAGGAAGCGCCATGTCACGAAGAGCGGGAGGCAGATCGACTCGCGGACTGCCTTGATAGCAGGGGTTGGGCAGGCATAGGTGCGGTCCGCTGCGCTGACTTCCAGGCAGAGGCGTCAATAGGTCTGAAGACGTGTTTAGGCGACGCTGAACTTCGCTGAGGAACGTCTCCACGTTCAGGAAGGGTGCTTCCTGTCCGGCGTACTTGCGGCCCAGAGGGGATGTGAGTTCGGCGAGGAACTCGGAGATGGCCGTGGTCAGCGCCCCGGGAACCGCTTCCGCATCGCGGCTAGCGCTGGGCAGAACAAACCAGGTCCGTGGGATGTCCGCATCCAGCACGGCGGTCTGGGCCGCCGTCGCACCTGCGAAGCACATGTCCAAGACCAAAAACAAGTGTTGAATGTCTGTTGCAGCTAGCCAGGTGATGAGGTCGGCCGTGCGAAGAGCAGTCGCCGGCAGGCGTTTGCCCGGCATTGTGGTCTTCAGGACGGTCCAGTGAGTCAGGCCCCGCTCACTCGTCATGCCGTGCCCGGTGACAAAGATGACCGCCGCGTCGGACTCATTCCATGGCAGCCCACCCTCCGGATTGAGGTGGTCGTGAATCTCGCGGAGAGTGGGATTGTCGGCGAGGGATGAGAAGACCGGTGTGAAGTTTCGGTCCGGCCCTAGCTTGCAATCGCAGAGCCATTCACGCATGACGTCTACCTCTTGCTGCACAGGTAGGGGCGGCCAGCGAGGATGGTCATAGGCGCCGGTGGCTATCGCAACGAAGTGGCGACGCAGAGCAGTCGGGCTACCCGGATCATCCGTCATACGTCAGCCCAGCCCGGCAGGGCTGCGCGCACCGCTTCTCCGGCCTCTCGTTTCCCTAGATACCGGGTGACGGCGTGAGGATCGTCGCCGTTGTCGACGCGGTGGTCCGTCACCCCCGGCCACAATGCAGACAGCTCCCCCGCGCAGGCGACCGGATCTGCTGGATCCCAGAGGTTCACCCACGCGCCGACACGACGGCCGGGCAAGTAGCGCACGGTCCCGTATAGCGGATTGGGCATCAGGGATCGTACGGTTCGCAGCCTCAGGGGGGATCCCAGCGTAAGTAATAGGTCCAGCCTGTGCCCTCGGTTCTGTCGCAGGTATTCGAACGCGACTACCGATCCCAAGGAATGACCAATGAGCACGCGGCCTTCAGCCGCGCACATCCGCAAGCGCCGGTCCACCTCATCCTTGATAGATCGCTCAGTCAGGTAGCGTCGCACCTGCCGTAGCTCGCCTATCAGCAGGGCGCTGGCACGATGGCCGAGGCGGCGATCCAGGGCGGCCAGGACAGGTCGTAGCACTGCAGGAACCCTCGGGGCTGCCTTGGTCTCGGTATGGGCCATCAAACGCACCTCCTCCTCCGTGACGATCTCCAACGCTGCCGACATCAGCCATGCAGCTTCCTCGTCCGAAAGGCCCATGCTCCAATTCGCTCCAGAGTCAGAGCCTTTCGACAGCGGGCCGCTTGGCCCCAGGAACACGTCACCGTAGAAGGCTATGTCCAGTCTGGGCTCTGCAACGGCTTCGCCAGATGCCCGTTCCAGACCGTCGCGCAGCGCCAAGGTCCAGGAACCGAGAAGCTGATGACGGCCGAGCTGTTGTTGGCCGATGCCGTGCACTCCCACGAACATGTGGATCTCTCTGCTTTCCTTGTGAGAACCGCAAGAGTGGCGGCTCCTGGGCACAGTCGAATCAACCGTGCCATGACTTCGGGCCCATCTACACCGACTTGATGCAACTCGGCACTCAAATCGCTTGTGGTTGCCGGTGGCTTGCATGGCGGCAGCCGCCTTGCCGAAGAGACCGCTGAGCATCCCGTCGCCGGCCGAGGCCGCAGGCTGTGAGCCCCGCGCGTTCGGACACCGGGCATCCGTCGTCCCGGCACCGGCTCAGCCCTCAGCTCGAACCACGACCGCTCCATGACCTCGGAGCGTGCCGATCTTCACTCATTCAGGTTAATCACCCTGCGTGTCCGCACAGGGTGGCACCAATGCGGGCATCCCCCACGGCGGGGTGGCTCGGCGACCAGTGGGAGGCTGCCGATCATGGCAACACACAGTTGTCGCAGACGATCGCGATGCGGATCTCGGCTGGGTAGAGGGTGCGCAGGTAGCGGCAGAACTCCGTAACTGCGTCCGCCTCTTGATCGGCATGATGTGGCCGTAGAGCTTGCCGCGGTCGCCCCAGGAGGCGTACGCGTTGTGCGGGGCGAAGAAGCCGATGGTGTTGTAGCCCCAGTAGTCGGTAAAACCTCGCTCGACGAGTTCGTGGCCCCGGATGAAGGCGATCAAGGAGCGGTGGATCCGCTCCTGCAGGGCCGAGCTCCTCGACCGCACCCTCATCCCTTGAGCGCCAGGAGCGCCAGGTCCTCAGCGGCGCCGCCTGCCTCCGCGTCTGCCGTTCTTTCGGTGGCCGCGCTGCTGAACAAGGCCGACGTGGGCCTTGCGCTCCCGGGGCTCACGCTCGGCGAGGGCCTGAAGGTCCGCGAGGCCCTCCCGGTCCGGGTGACCGGAGGCCAGAGCCGCCCGGAGGGCCTCTTCGGCCTCGCGACCCTGTTGGCGTAGTACCTCCCTCACCCCGTCGGCGCCGGTCGCCTCAAAGAGCTGCAACAGGCTTTCAGCGACCATGAGCAGGCTTTCCGGCTCCGTGAGGTCCTCGGGGGTGAGAATCTCCCGGCGGGCCAGGAGGCTCAGCGCGGTGGGAGCCAGCGAGGGGTCCGAACGCAGGCTTCGCAGCAGGAGCTCCCCGTCGTCGAGCGATGAGACGAGGACGTCCAGCATGGCCTCGGCCCGGGTGCGGAACGGCATGGTCCGCACCGCGCGGACGAGCTGCTCCAGCGCCGCGGACCGGTCGCCGTGGACGGCGAACCACGCGGCGAGCTCCGCCCGGGCGGACTCCGGATCGTAGTGATCGGCGAGGACGCCCAGCAAACCGGCCGGCGAGGCCTGGGCAAGCTCGCCGATCAGGGGTGCATCCCGGCCTTCGGTCAGCAGCCGACGGCGCACGGAGTCCGTTCCGAGGTCAGTGAGACGGATCAACTCGACCGGGCCCGAGCTCAGTTCGGACTTCAGTTTCCGGGCCCGCTGGGTGGCCTCGTTATCCAGCAGAGCGTCACTCAACAGGGCGTCATCGGGCGGGGCGCCGTCCAACAGGGCGTCACCCGACAGGGTCTCGTCCGGCAGGGTCCCGTCCTGCAGGGCGTCGTCCAGCAGCCCGGCAAGTCCGGTCGGCATCCCTGGCAGTATGCCGGACGGCGTCTCGAGGTCGTCATCGTCCTCGTTCGGTACTCCGGCCCACCCCTCGAGGTCGTTCTCGCTCATCGCCAGATCCGCGAAGACAGGGTCGGCCATCCCCTGGTGGCACTCGATCGCCCCCAGGTCCTCCAAAGCACCCAGCACGGTGCGCAGATCGTCATCGGCCTGTTCGAACCCGATGGAGTCCGTGGCGAAGACCTCGAGCAGGGAACTCGAGCGGTAGGCGAGGCGGACGGTGTCCCGCAGCCCGGGCCAGGGCATGGGGTACGGCAGGCTGTAGAGGGTTGCCAGTACGTCGGGCAGGACGACGTCGTACACGTCGTACACGTCGAACAGCACGGATTCTCCGTACCTGCCGCCGCGCCCGCCCCTCACTGGGCTGGGCAGCTCGCGGAACGCGTCGAACGCGCGCCGCCACAGCGCAAGCGGGTCGTTCAGCACAGGCTTGGCCTTGGCCACCGCGTACAGCCTCCCCTTGGCGACTCGTATCAGCCTGGCTGTCTTCGCCCACTCCACAAGGAGGTTGAGGCGCGGCAGGTCCGCGGACGAGCGGACCGAGTCCGTGTCGTCTCCGGTGTCCAGCCGCTCTACGAGTTCCCGGGCATCTGACAGACGCAGCCTGCCGGAACCGGTGAGCGTTCTGCCGTCGCGCCCCGCCCACTCGGCCAGGCCGCGCAGCTGCCGCAGGACCGGTGACCGGCCGGCCTGCTCCCGCAGGACGTCGTCGCCCGGGAGCGCGACCGGGAGCTGCGGCTCGGACCGTACGGGCCCGGAACTGCGCATGTGCCGCTCGACGATGGCCTGAAGCACCTCGGGGTCGTAGGGCACCTCGCCACCCTGTGCCCGCCCCACGAAGTCCTGCAACGCCTGCTCGTCGTGGACGTCGACGCCCTGCTCCGCGGCAGTAGTGATCCAGAACTTCGCCAGGCCCCAGAGGCTGCGGTCGGCCATCGCCTCCGCGTAGCGGGGCGCCGCCGCGTCGACGGCCTCCAGCACCTCGGGCAGGGACGCCCCCCGGGGATCGGCAAGATGGACGTCGTCCAGATACCGCAGCAGGCACCGCAGAGTGCCCGGCGCATCGGCGGGCTCCTCGTCGGGAAGTACGGTCACCGTCCGCGGAACCCAGTCGAGCAGGAACTCCTCGATGTGCCGCTGGTCCCACAGTCCCAGCCTGCCGTCCGGCGTACCGAGATGGCGGTAGTCCAGCGCGGCTTCGACGACGGACGGATCGGCGTCGATCCCGTTCTCCCAGGCCCACTGTTCGAACCGGTGGACAAGAAGACCACGAACGGCCTCGTACTCGTTCTCCTCCGCGGGATTGAAGATCATCCGCATGGTTTCCCGCTCTTGTCTTTCGCAGGGCTCTGTCTCGTTGCCCACGCTACCGGCCGTGACGAACAAGCCGGTCCCAGATCCGACAGGACGCCGAGAACGGGTGCGGCAGTGCTGCCGCGGGTGCTCACCACACAGGCGCACCGGTTCTCCCTGCCGTCCCCCGTCAGGCGCACCGCACCAGATGCGTCGCGGTGCGAGCGGAACAACCGTCGAGGACAAGGTGGGCGGCACCCTGGAGGAAGGGAAGGTGTGAAGGCGGGAGAGGAGGCGTGATGCGGACCAGCGACGAGATCTATCACCGGGTCCGCTGGGACCCGCGGTTCGACCCGGCCCGGTTCGTGCTGGGGATCAGCCAGCGCGGGGATGCCCTCAAACGCATCCCGCTGCCTTCCTTCGTGCCCGGGGGCGACATCCCGTGGCACCGGGTGGTGTTCATCGAGGCGGACGGCGAGGTGGTCTGGGACCGGGCCACGGGTGTGGACCGCATCGACACGTCGGGCGCCGGCCGGGTGCGGGACCCGCAAGCGGACCTGAGCTTCGACACGAGCTCCGGCTGGGGCCTGCCCGGCGGCACTCTCGACGTGCCCCCGACGGCCCGCACGGCGGTGGCCTGGATTCCGCCTGCGGAGCTGTGGCCGCCGATCCAGGACATCCGCCAGGACTACGATCCGCAGATCCACCGCTGGCCGCCGCACGTCAATGTGCTCTTCGGCTTCGTGCCGGAGTCCGACTTCGAGCGGGCTGCCCCGCTGCTCGCCGCGGCGACGGCCGAGACGCCGGTCTTCACCGCCCGGCTGGACGGGGTGCGCACCTTCCGGCACAGGGCGTACTTCACCGTGTGGCTCGACCCGACGGCGGCCGGCAAGGGGCCGTGGGCGGACCTGCACCGCGTACTGCAGCAGCGGTTCCCGCGCTGTCGTGGGCCCGCCAAGAACTTCGCCCCACATCTGTCCCTGGGCCGGACCCGGGATCCGCGGCGAGTCACCGCCGACTGCGCCACCCGGCTCGACGCCATGACGGCGACAGTCTGGGAACTCGTCCTGCTCTCACGCAGGGGCGACGGGCCGATGCGGCCACGGGCCACGGTCGCCCTGCGCACGGGAACAGTCCGCCGGCTGCCCGCGCCTGACCTCGAAGCGCCGGGCCCTGAGGACACGGCCTGGCTCTCCGAGATCACCGACAGGTGAGGCACATAGCCAGGTGAGGCAAAGCGCCGCCCGGGATTCAGGTCGGATGGGCGGTGGCGGCCAACTACTCCCTCGCCCCGCGCACAGTACGGAACAGGCCCCGGAGCACCTGCCCCGGGGCCCGTTGACGCCCAAAGTCAGGCGGGCGTGATGTTCTCCGCCTGCGGGCCCTTCTGGCCCTGGGTGATGTCGAAGGTGACCGCCTGGCCTTCCTGCAGCTCACGGAAGCCGGAGGCGTTGATGTTGGAGTAGTGCGCGAAGACGTCCGGACCACCGCCGTCCTGGGCGATGAAGCCGAAGCCCTTTTCGGCGTTGAACCACTTGACGGTTCCGCTGGCCATGCCGGTGCCTCTCAGTCGATGTCAGGAACCGCGCCGCGCGGCCCCAGAGGTGATCGCCCTGGTCCAGCACTGCACAGCAAAACGCCCACGCCAAAGCGCGGGCAGGTGCTGCGAACCACGACATCTGGGAGCGACGCTACACGGCGAAACCGGCCCCCACCAGAGAGCAACAGCCATGATCCGCATCGGGTTGCGCGGTCCCTCCATGCCCGAAGCAGCGTCCGGGCTCCGGCCCCGGCGTGACCCCGCCGAGGCCGGGCAGCGCACGCGCCGCCTGTTCGAGGTCCCGTCAGTCGGTGTCGCGGGCGATGCAGCGGCCGACGTGAGTCCACGTCGGCTCGGCGGGTGATGCAGCGGTCGGGGTCGGGGGACTGCAGGTAGCGGCGAAGGAGGTCGGGGTCGAGGTCCTGGCGCTGAAGATAGACGGCGATCGTGCCGACGAGGAGGTGGTTGGGGACGAGGGCGTCGGTCAGGACGTACAGGACCAGGCGCTGCCATTCGTTCACATGGGGCACGTGAGCCACGATGTGACGCGCCGCGACCCCCACCGGCCACGGCGGAGGCCGTCGCGCTCATCGCCGAGCTGTACGCGGAGGGGTGAACCGCTCCGAAGAAGGGCGGCGCAGCCTGATCGCGGTGACGGCCGTGGCGGCCCGTCAGGCGGCGCGGCTCGGTGCCGGCTCCCGCTCGGAGAGATGCGCTGCCGCGCGGCGGGGGAGCAGCAGCGGGGTCGCCAGCAGGAGCACGCCGGCCAGGCCGATGGCCGTACGTGGGCCGAGCAGGCCGCCCAGCACGCCCCAGACGGCCGTCAGGAGCGCGGTCGAGGCCTTGGTCGTCACCGCCCAGGCGGACAGCGTGCGGGCGACCCGGTCGGTCGCGGTGCGCTCGAGGCGGTAGGTGGTGTAGACGGGGTTGAAGACCCCGCAGCAGAAGATGAGCCCGAGCTCGACGCCCATCACCAGCAGCAGCCCTCCGGTGCCCGGCCCCAGGAAGGCCAGGCCGACGGGCCAGAGCGCGCGCAGCGCCCCGGCCACGACCAGGACCTGGTGCTGCCCGAACCGGGTGACGAGCGGTCGGGCCAGCCGCGAACCGAGCAGCCCGCCGATCGAGGGCGCGGCGAAGGCGAGGCCGTACTGCCACGGTGCGAACCCGAGTCGGCCGAGCATCAGGACGGCCAGCAGCGGCTGGGCGGCCATTACCAGGCCGTTGAATAAGGCGGTGTTGAAGAACAGCGGTCGCAGCGTCGCGTCGGCGAGGATGTACCGCCAACCGTCGAGCAGGTCCCCGGCCCGCATGCGCGCGGCCTCCCGGCGCTTGGGCAGCGGCTCGTGCCCGCCCGTCGCGCGGATGCCCAGGGCCGAGAGCAGGTAGCTGACCGCGTCGGCCACCACCGTCGCCACCGGACCGAGGAGCCCGATCGCCGCGCCGCCCAGCGGCGGTCCGATGATCGTGGTCGTCCAGGCCGTGGACTCGAATCGGGCGTTGGCGACGAGCAGGTCCCCGGCCGGCAGCAGCGTCTTCAGGTACGCGCCGGAGGCGGCGCGGAAGGTGATGTCGGCCGCCGCGACGACGACCGAGACCAGCAGGAGCTGAAGGAAGGTGAGGACGCCGAGCGCGAACGCGGTGGGGACCGTCAGCAGCGCCGCGAACCGCACCAGGTCCATCGCGATCAGCACCGGCCGCTTGCGGCGGAACTCCGCCCACGGGCCGAGCGGCACCGCCACGGCCGCGCCCACCGCAGACCCCACGGAGGAGAGCGCGGCGACCTCGGCCGGTCCGGCGTGCAGCACCCGGATGGCGATCAGCGGGAATGCGCCGAAGGCGAGCCACGTGCCGAGGGCGCTGGTCCCGTACGCTCCCCAGAGCCACCCGAACCGCCGCCCCAGCCGATGTCCGAGCAGATGTCCCAGCCGGTGCGCGCTCCTCATGCCCGACGCCCCTCGTCACTCAGCCTGCACAACCGATCCGCGTTCGGAAGCATCAAATCGAGCACCATAGCCGGGGGTCAAACAACCGCAGGGCCGCCTGGCCACAACCAATGGTTGTGGCCATAGGGTGTCGGCATGGACCTCGACACCGTCCGGACCTTCGTCGCCGCCGCCGAAGCGGGGCAGTTCCAGGAGGCCGCCGCCGAGCTGGCGGTCACCCAGCAGGCTGTCTCCAAGCGCATCGCCGCGCTGGAGCGCAACCTCGGCGTGCGGCTGTTCACCCGCACCCCGCGCGGCGCCGAGCTCACCATCGACGGGCAGGCGTTCCTGCCCCACGCACGCGAGCTGCTGCGCGTCGCCGAGCGCGCGGTCGCGTCCGTGCGCACCGGCCGCCGTCCGCTACGCGTCGACGTGATCGCCTCGCGCAGCGCGCAGTCGGGCCTGATGCGCGGCTTCCACCGCGCGCACCCCGAGATCGAACTCGACGTGGTGATGCTGTTCGACATCGAGACGGCCGTCACCGCCATTCGGTCCGGTGCGATCGACGCGTCCTTCCGCGCCGTCGCCGCGCCCGGCCGGCCCCTTCCCGAGGACATCGAGTCCGTCCGGGTGCTCGACGAGCCGCTCCAGCTCCTCACCGGCCCCGCCCACACACTGGCGGGCGCCCGGTCGGTGACCGTCGCTCAGCTCGCCGGGCACCGGATCTGGATGCCCGGCATCGTCCCCGGTACCGAGTGGGCCGCCTACTACGACGACCTCGTCGCCGAGTTCGGCCTCACCATCGAGGCGACCGGCCCCAACTTCGGCTCCGACGCGCTCCTCGACACCATCGCCGACACCCCGGCCCTGGCCACCTTCATGGGCGAGCAGACCCGGCTCATCTGGCCCGCCGACCACGGCCTGCGCCGCATCCCGGTGACCGACCCGACGCCCGTCTACCCGCACTCGCTCCTCTGGCACCGCGACAACCCCCACCCAGCGCTGGCCACCCTCCGCGCCCACCTCGCCGCCACAGCGGCCGGCCACGACGCCGCCGGGACCTGGGCGCCGGGCTGGGTGATTCCGCGCTGAACGCAGCCGCGTCCACGACCATCGTGGCCGGATCGACGGACGGTGGGTCGGGGGCAGGCGTGCCATCGGCACACTCAGGCTCTCCCCCTCCGTATGCCTCATATGCCTTGACGGTGATCAAGGCTCTGAACTGCCGATTCAGCTCAGAAACCCCAGATAAGTCCGGACGGGCCGGCGCGGTCCGGACGCTGAACGAGCGGGCGGCCCCGGCTCCTCGACGACAGCCGCTCGCCGGACATCCCCACTTCGTTGAGAAGGGGACCGAGTGAGGCGAGGAGTAGCCCGGCCGTTTTCAAGAATCCCCATCAGCGCGGCGGTGATGCGGAACGC
This sequence comes from Streptomyces sp. NPDC001530, assembly GCF_042894545.1. Classification (NCBI taxonomy): domain Bacteria; kingdom Bacillati; phylum Actinomycetota; class Actinomycetes; order Kitasatosporales; family Streptomycetaceae; genus Streptomyces; species Streptomyces sp. NPDC001530. The sequence goes on along the minus strand of NZ_JBIAVS010000008.1, from coordinate 1,391 downwards.
ACCGTCGCGGTCCCACAAGGAGGCGGTCGTGACCACGACGGCCAGCAGCAGCCCGCCGGTGTCGACCGCGACGCGCCGCTTGCGGCCTTGATCTCCTTCATCTTCCGGGCGAACCGCCCACCGATCGAGCGCGCGGGGGCCGTTCGCACCGTCCGGAGGTTCCGCCCGGCACCTCACACCTTGTGCCGACGCCGTCGACGAAGGCGCGTCAGTGGTGGTTGCCGTGCCGGCCGAGGGTCTCCACGGGGGTCGCGCCGGGGCGGGTCCACTGCGGCACGGGCCGGCTGGTCGGGCCCCAGGTGGCGACGCCGTCGGCGTCCGAGCGCCAGTACCAGCAGGCCTGGCGGCCCTCGGCCGGGTACCCCTCGCGGACATCGCCGATCACGGGCCAGCCCTCGGGGTTGTCCTCCCACGCCTCGCCGCGGCCGTAGGGCGTCATGTCGAGCAGGCCGAGGGACCCGTTGACCGGCTCGTTGCCACGGCCCGTCGTGGAGTAGGTGAGGAACACGCGGTCGCCGTCGCGCAGGAAGCAGGTGATATAACCCATTTCTCCGCCGACCGGCTCCTCCACGCCCCGCACCGAGTACCAGGGCTGGGTGTAACCCATGAACTCGACGTAGGGAGCCACCTCGTCCCACGGGCCCGAGGTCAGGACGGCGAACGAGACGCCCCGGGCGTTGAGGTAGACGGCGTCCTTCACGTGCCAGGCCGTGGTGGTGCAGCCCTCGCACTGCCCCTGGTGCGGCGCGCCGTCGTACCACATGTGCTTGTAGACCACGAGCTCGTCGCGGCCCTGGAACAGGTCGAGGAACGGGACCGGCCCGTCAACGCCGGTGACCTCGACCGCGCCGTCGAGCTCGACCATCGGCAGCCGCCGCCGGGCCGCGGCGATCGCGTCGCCCTCACGGGTGTGCGCCTTCTCGCGGACCAGCAGCTCCTCGCGCGCCGCCTGCCAGGTGGCCAGGTCGACGACTGGCGGCTTGCCGGGGAGGTTGCTGCTCGCGTTGCCGGGCGTGGTCGTCATGGTGTCCTCCGTGGTGTCTCGTGCCGGGCAGCGTCGTACGACGTCCTACGACGCTCACCAGAACAGACTCGCGACCCGGCCGGAACTCATCGCGGCAGGGGGCGCCCTCGGCCGAGCCTGCACGGACCACATCGGGCTGACAAGTTCACAGACGCGCTTTGAGCATGCGGTCGGGGCCCCCGCCGCGAAGCTGAGAGCCCGTCGTAACACGTAGACAGGTAGACAGCCTCAAGTCCGGACAGATCTGGGCAGTCGGACCTCCGTGCTCTCTCAGCTTGATGTTTAACCTCGCTGTTGTTTCAAGCGGACATGCTCGGTGAGGGTTTCGACTCGTTTCACGGTCTTCCCGGGCTCGTGGCGTGGTGCT
>NZ_JBIAVS010000007.1:423651-491192 GCF_042894545.1 Streptomyces sp. NPDC001530 | reverse complement strand
AAACGCCCGGTTACATTCCGAACCCGGAAGCTAAGCCTCACAGCGCCGATGGTACTGCAGGGGGGACCCTGTGGGAGAGTAGGACGCCGCCGAACTAATTGTAGAGAAAACCCCCTTGCCATTCGGCAAGGGGGTTTTCTGCGTTCGGGGTCATTTCCGGGGGCCTCTTGAAACAAGAGGCCCCCTTTTTTGTGTCCGCTTACAGTCGCCCCGCTGCCTTCAGCGCCAGATAAGCGTCCGCGAGAGCAGGTGCAAGGTCGTCCGGTGTCGCGTCGACGACTGTGACACCGTGGCGCTGGAGTTGTTCAGCCGTGCGATGGCGTTCGGTCTGAGCCTGGGCCGCGGCGGCCGCCTCGTACACCGCCTCGGTGTTTCCCCGAGACTTTGCCATGCGGGCGATGTGCGGATCGGCCACCGATGCCACCAGGACCGTATGGCGCTGAGTGAGGAGAGGGAGTACGGGGAGCAGGCCCTCCTCGATGGGGGCTGCGTCGAGGCTGGTCAGCAGCACAATCAGGGAGCGGCGTGGGGCCGTACGGAGGGCCGTGGCGGTGAGGCCACGGGCGTCCGTCTCGACGAGTGCCGGTTCGAGGGTCGCCATCGCGTTGACCAGGGAGGGGAGGACGTCGCCTGCAGCGCGGCCCTGGACGAGGGCGCGTACTCGGCGGTCGTACGCGAGGAGGTTCACGCGGTCGCCGGCCCGGGAGGCCAGGGCCCCGAGGAGCAGGGCCGCGTCCATGGAGGCGTCGAGGCGTGGGGCGTCGCCCACGCGGCCCGCCGAGGTGCGGCCCGTGTCGAGGACCAGAAGGATGTGGCGGTCGCGTTCGGGGCGCCAGGTGCGTACGGCGACTGTGGTCTGGCGGGCCGTGGCGCGCCAGTCGATGGAGCGGGTGTCGTCGCCGGGGACGTACTCGCGAAGGCTGTCGAATTCTGTGCCCTCGCCACGGGTCAGGACGCTGGTGCGGCCGTCGAGCTCGCGGAGTCGTGCCAGCTTGGAGGGCAGGTGCTTGCGGCTGGTGAAGGGCGGGAGGACTCGTACCGTCCAGGGCACTTTGTGGCTGCCCTGGCGGGCGAAGAGGCCGAGGGGGCCGTACGAGCGGATGGTCACGCGGTCTGCCTGGCGGTCGCCTCGGCGGGTGGGGCGCAGGCGGGTCGTGAGGCGTCGACGTTCGCCGGCGGGGACCGTCAGGCGGTGGCGCGAGGCGGCCACTTCGGTGCCGGGTTCCCAGCTGCTCGGAGGCCAGGCGTCGCGGAGGCGGGCGCGCAGGGGGCGGCCGGACGGGTTCGTGACGGTCAGGGTGACGTCGGCGGCTTCGCCGAGGCGCACTGAGGTGTCGCCGGAGCGGGTCAGGCCGAGGCGGCGTACGGGAGCCGCCAGGGCGGCGTCGCACGCGCAGGCCAGGGCCAGAGGCGCGTTCACGGCGAGGATGCCCGTCCAGCTCGGCTCCCAGATACCGACAGGGAGTGTGCCGAGGGCTGCCAGGAGGGCGGCGCGTCCGGTGAGTGCCATCAGCGGGGGACGGGGACGTGGGCGAGGATCGCGTTGACGACGGAGTCGGCCGTCACGCCCTCCATCTCCGCCTCGGGGCGGAGCTGGATGCGGTGGCGGAGTGTGGGGAGGGCCAAGGCCTTTACGTCGTCGGGGATGACGTAGTCGCGACCCGTCAGCCAGGCCCAGGCGCGGGCCGTGGCGAGGAGCGCCGTTGCACCACGGGGTGACACGCCGAGGGTGAGGGACGGCGATTCGCGGGTGGCTCGGCAGATGTCGACCACGTAGCCGGTGATCTCGGGGGAGACCGCCGTTTTGGCGACCGCCGCGCGGGCCGCTTCGAGGTCGGCGGGGCCCGCCACGGGGCGTACGCCGGCGGCGCGCAGATCGCGCGGGTTGAAGCCTTCGGCGTGGCGGGTGAGGACGTTGATCTCGTCCTGGCGGGAAGGGAGAGGGATCGTCAGTTTGAGGAGGAAGCGGTCCAGTTGGGCTTCGGGGAGTGGATACGTTCCCTCGTACTCGACCGGGTTCTGGGTCGCGGCGACGAGGAACGGCTCGGGGAGGGGGCGCGGGGTGCCGTCGACCGTGACCTGGCGCTCCTCCATCGCTTCGAGCAGGGACGACTGCGTCTTGGGCGGGGTGCGGTTGATCTCGTCGGCGAGGAGCAGGTTGGTGAAGACCGGGCCGGGCTGGAAGGAGAACTCGGCGGTGCGGGCGTCGTAGACGAGGGAGCCGGTGACGTCGCTGGGCATCAGGTCCGGAGTGAACTGGACTCGCTTGGTGTCGAGTTCCAGCGCGGATGCGAGGGCTCGGACGAGCAACGTTTTGGCGACTCCGGGGACTCCTTCAAGTAGAACGTGTCCGCGGCAGAGGAGGGCGACGACGAGGCCGGTCACGGCGGGGTCCTGGCCGACCACGGCTTTGGCGATCTCGGCGCGCAGGGCTTCCAGGGAGGAGCGGGCGGTGCCCGGATCCCCGGCGTACCCGGCGTTGTCAGTGGTCGGGTCCATCATGAACGGCGTACCTCTCTTTCGAGGGCGTCGAGTTGGTCGGCGAGGGAGACGAGGGCCGCGTCGTCGCGGGGCGGCGGCCCGAAGAGGAGGGTGTGCAGGGCCTGGCCGTCGCCTTGGAGGTGGGCGGACAGGGCGGGGAGCAAGGCCTCGGGCGCGTGCGCCTGGGCGAGGGGTACGCCGACGAGGGGGGCGAGGCGGGTGCGGGTGGTGGAGCGCAGAGCTGTCGCTGCACGGTCGCGGGCGTTGGCCTTGCGGTAGAGGCGGGCGCGGCCTTCGACGGTTTCGGAGGCGCGGATCGCCACGGGGAGTCGTTCGGGTACGAGGGGGCCGAGTCGGCGTGCCCGCCACAGGGCGACCAGGGCTGCCGCGATGAAGAGCTGCAGGGTGCCCCAGAGCCAGCCCGAGGGGAGCAGATCGAAGAAGGTTTCGTCGCCCGCGTCGGTGGCCGAGGTGTCGGAGAGCGAGGGGAGGTACCAGACCAAGTGGGAGCGGTAACCGAGCAGTTGGAGGGCGAGCGAGGCGTTGCCCTGCTCGTCGAGGCGGTCGTTGTAGAGGATGTCGGGGGCGCCGAGTACGACGGTGTCGCCGCTCCCGGAGGTCGCCGGGATGCGCAGGAGCGTGGGCAGGCCGGCGCTGGGGTAGCAGGCGTTGGCTTCGAGGACGGTAGTGGTGTAGCGGACGCCGCCCGTGTCGGCGCTGCCCGCTCGCCGGGCAGCAGGCAGAGTGCAGTCGGGGGAGAGCGTCGAGTCGAAGCTGACCGCGGGGTCGGCGGTGACCCCGGGAGCGAGGGTGGCGAGCGAGGGCGACTCGGGGGAGATCAGGATCGTACGGCCGTCGGAGTGCTCGGTCGCCGTACGGAGGAGTGTCTGCTGACGTTTGGTCAGCAGGTTGGGGGCGGCGATCAGGAGAGTGGTGTCGGAGCCGGCTGCGGCGCGGGCCTCGTCCAGGGTGGTGACCACGCGCGTGGAGACGCCCCGGTCGGCGAGGAGTTCGGCGACGGCGCGGCTGCCGTAGGGGTCTGCGGAGCGCGGGTCGAGGCGGCCGTGCTGGGTGTCCGAGCGGACCGTGGCGATCGCGATGGCGGCCACCAGAAGGATGACGAGGGCGAGGACGACTCCGCGGGCGCGGGTCCACACCTGGCGGGCGGTGGGCGAGGCCGAGGTGGACGTCGGGGTGGCCCCGGTCAGGGTCGTCATGAGGTGGTCCCCTGGCGGGCGCTGTGTGCCGTGTTCTGGGCGCTGCTCGCGAGGACGGGTTTGGTGCGCTCCAGGTCGCGGTCGAGCTCGGTGAGGCGGTGGTACGCGCGCGAGTCGGCGGCCCGTCCGCCGTATGTGACGTCGTCGAAGTTCCGGGCTGCGGCGCGCAGTCGGTCCGTGTGGGAGGGCAGGGTGCGGCTTGCTTCCGCGGCTGCCTCGTCCGCTGTGCGGCCGGGGCGGGGATCGAGCAGGGCGCGCTCCTCCAGGGAGCGGACGATGGCGCGCATGCGTTCCTGGACGGCCTGGTTCCAGTGGCCCTGGGCGGCGTGTGCCTCGGCGGCCGCGCGGTGTTCGGCGGCGCTCTTGGGGCGGTCGTCGAAGAGCGCGGCGGACGAGGTGGGAGTGCGGCGGGGGGTGCCCAGGCGCCACCACAGGGCGACGACGACCGCCACCACGGCCAAGACGATGACGACAAGGCCCAGCGCTCCGCCGGGCGTTGCGGCGGAGGCGGCGCTGAACAGTTTGTCGACCCAGTCCCAGAAGGCGTTCAGGGCGCGCTGGACCAGGCCGGGGTCGTTCTCGTGGTACATCCGCTTGGACAGCTCGCGCTTGGCCGCCTCCCGCGCCGGGTCGCGCGGGATCGTCACCGGTGGTTCGTCGCCGCGCGGCAGCGCGAGGACGGCTGTGGCGCCGGTGTGCGGCAGTGCCAGGACCGCCGTGAGAACTCCCCCCGCCGGGCTCACCGCATCAGCTCCCCGGAGTGGTGCCGGGGCCGTTGGAACCGTAGTCCTGGACGCCGGCTGCGCGGGCCAGGTCGAGGTCGAGGGCCTCGCGGCGGATGCGCTGGTCGATGTAGAGGAGCACGGTGACGCCCGCGGTGATCGGGAAGGTGAGCATGGATCCGATCACCGAGCCGACGCCGCTGACGATCAGGAACGTCCAACCGAGGTTGCCGCTGCCGCTGTTGAGGAAGCCGCTGACGCCGTCGCCGCTGAGGGCCGCGGCGAGGAAGGCGAAGGGGATCACGACGATCGACGCCACGATGTTGGCGATGATCGTGGCGAGCAGCTGAATGCCGAAGACCCGCCACCAGGAGCCGCGCACGAGCTTGGCGGAGCGGCTCATCGACTTCAGGATGCCCTGCTTCTCCAGCATCAGGGCGGGAGAGGCGAGGGAGAAGCGGATCATCAGCCAGAGGGCGACGACGCCCGCGGCGAGTCCGCCGAGGACGGCGAGTGTGACGCCCGCATCGCCCGCACCGGCCAGTGCGGCGAGTACGCCCGGCAGAGTTCCGACGGCGACGGCCCCGACGGCGATGAGCGGCAGCAGGAAGGTCAGGCCGAACAGCTTGGGCAGTTGAGGGCGGGCATCCCGCCAGGCCTCGGCCGTGGTCACCGACTTGCCGAGCACCGCGCGGCTGGTCACGGTCGTGAGCAGGGCCGTCGCGACGATGGTGCCGAGCAGGGTGATGAGCAGGACGACGCCGGAGCTCAGCATGACGTCGCCCAGGGCGCGGCTCAGCTCGCCGACGGTGGCGCTCGGGTCGTTGAGAGCGTCCGTACTGGCGCTGTCGTCCAGGACGAAGCCCTGGAGCAGGATGACGGCGATCTCCGTGACGACCGCGACGGCCAGCGAGATGCCGAGGACGGTGCGCCAGTAGGTGCGCATCGTGGAGACGGCGCCGTCGAGGATCTCACCGACGCCGAGCGGGCGGAGCGGGATCACGCCGGGCTTGGCGGCGGGCGGCGGGCCGCCCCAGTTGCCGCCCCAGCCGCCGGGACCTCCGGGGCCGCCGTATCCGCGACCGGGGCCTCCCCAGCCGCCGTAGCCGCCTCCCTGGCCTCCGGGGCCGCCCGGGCCGGGTGGAGGTGGTGGCGGGGCCTGGCCGGGGCCCTGCGGGCTGGGAGCGGACCACTGGCCGGGCGGGGGCTGCTCCTTGGACCACTTCGAGGGCTGCTCCGGCTGGTCCGTGCCGCCCTGGTCCGAGGGCTGCTCCGTGGGCTGCGCGGCGCCGGAGACGTCCGGCTCCTGCCCGTCGGAGGGGGCGGATCCGGGCGAGGCCCAGCCCGGAGTGTCTTTCATCGTCGCTCCTTCACGGTGCCCGTCCGCGGTCGCGGCGGCAGGTTGGCAGCCATCGTGCCACGGTGTGCCCGGCAAGGGGCCGGGAGCCGTATGGGCTGCGCACCTTCAATTGTCCGCCCGGTACGGGGCAGACTGGGCGGATGGCTGATCAGTACGCGCAATCCCGCGAGGACAGCGGGCAGATGGAGATACCCGCGATCCGCTGGGACGAGCCACCCGAAGGCCCCGTACTGGTGCTTCTCGACCAGACGAGGCTGCCGGCCGAGGAAGTTGAGCTTGTGTGCACCGACGCGCCCGCGCTGGTGGAGGCGATCCGTACGCTCGCTGTGCGCGGGGCGCCGCTGCTCGGCATCGCAGGGGCGTACGGCGTCGCGCTCGCCGCCGCGCGCGGCTTCGACGTGGATGAGGCCGCCCGCTCGCTGGCCGATGCCCGGCCCACCGCGGTGAATCTCTCTGTCGGCGTACGCAGGGCACAGACGGCATACCAGGCCGCGCTGTCCGGCGGTGGCGATCAGGAGCAGGCCGCCGGGGCGGCGCTCGCCGCCGCGCGGGCGCTGCACAGGGAGGACGCCGAGGCCAGCGCACGGATGGCCCGGCACGGGCTGGCGCTGCTCGATGAGCTGTTGCCGGGCGGTGGGCACCGGGTCCTGACGCACTGCAACACCGGGGCGCTGGTGTCGGGCGGGGAAGGCACGGCGTTCGCCGTGGCGCTCGCGGCGCATCGGGCGGGGCAGCTGCGGCGGCTGTGGGTGGACGAAACGCGTCCGTTGCTGCAAGGTGCTCGCCTGACGGCGTACGAAGCGGCGCGCCACGGGATGGCGTACACCTTGCTCACGGACAACGCGGCGGGCTCACTGTTCGCGGCGGGGGAGGTGGACGCGGTGCTGATCGGGGCCGATCGGATCGCGGCCGACGGTTCGGTGGCGAACAAGGTGGGGAGCTATCCGCTCGCGGTGCTGGCCCGGTACCACCATGTGCCGTTCATCGTGGTGGCGCCGGTGACGACTGTGGATCCGGACACCCCGGACGGAGCGTCCATCGAGGTCGAGCAGCGTGCAGGTCATGAAGTGACCGAGGTCACAGCACCCCAGGTGCCGGTGGCGGGAGCGGAAGCGGGAGGCGGGATACCGGTGGCACCTCTGGGGACCCAGGCGTACAACCCGGCATTCGACGTGACGCCGCCCGAGTTGGTGACGGCAATCGTCACCGAGGAGGGCGCCGTGTCGCCTGTGACGGCTGAGGCGCTTGCGGAGCTGTGTGGCAGGTCACGCCAGGTAACGATTTAGTTAATGGGATGATGTCGTTTATGAAGGGACGAGTCCTTGTCGTCGATGACGACACCGCACTGGCCGAGATGCTCGGCATCGTGTTGCGTGGTGAAGGTTTTGAGCCGTCTTTCGTAGCCGACGGCGACAAGGCGCTGGCCGCTTTCCGTGAGACCAAGCCCGATCTGGTGCTCCTGGACCTGATGCTGCCCGGCCGGGACGGTATCGAGGTGTGCCGCCTGATCAGGGCGGAGTCCGGGGTGCCGATCGTGATGCTCACAGCGAAGAGCGACACCGTCGATGTCGTCGTCGGCCTCGAGTCGGGCGCCGACGACTACATCGTGAAGCCGTTCAAGCCAAAGGAGCTGGTGGCGCGGATCAGGGCGCGGCTGCGCCGTTCGGAGGAGCCGGCGCCCGAGCAGCTGGCCATTGGCGACCTCGTCATCGACGTGGCCGGTCACTCTGTGAAGCGGGAGGGGCAGTCGATAGCGCTGACGCCGCTGGAGTTCGACCTGCTGGTGGCGCTGGCCCGCAAGCCGTGGCAGGTGTTCACGCGTGAGGTCCTGCTGGAGCAGGTGTGGGGGTACCGGCACGCGGCGGACACCCGTCTGGTCAACGTCCATGTCCAGCGGCTGCGCTCCAAGGTCGAGAAGGACCCGGAGCGGCCGGAGATCGTGGTGACCGTCCGTGGCGTCGGTTACAAGGCAGGACCGAGCTGACATGTCCCGGGACAGTGCCGCTTCGGCGCCCGGTGAGTCGGGGGTCCGTTCGGGGCGGCCTGTCGGCCGGAAGGTGACGGGCTCCCGCTGGGGACGGTTCATGGAGGGCGGGCTGCTGCAGGGCGGGGTCCAGGGCAGCCCGATCCTTCGGCTGTTCATGCGCTGGGTGCGCCGTCCGCTGCTGCCCGTGATGCGGCTGTGGCGGCGCAACATCCAGCTCAAGATCGTCGTGACGACGTTGCTGATGTCGCTGGGCGTCGTGTTGCTGCTCGGCTTCGTGGTGATCGGGCAGGTGCGCAACGGACTGCTGGACGCCAAGGTGAAGGCATCGCAGAGCCAGGCCGTGGGCGGCTTCTCGGTGGCCAAGCAAAAGGCGGACGCCGCCGCGACGGCGAACGGCGACGACGGTTCGACCGCGGACGGCCGCTCGTCCAGGAACGTCAGCCAGTGGATGAGCGACCTCGTGGTGTCCCTCTCCAGCGGCGGACAGGGCGCCTTCGACGTGGTGACACTCAGCTCTACCGCGGCTGGCAACGGTGGCGCCGGGCTGGGGCCGCGCTACTCGGGCAACGTCGATCCGACCGTGAGCGTGCCGGAGGATCTGCGCGCACGTGTCGACCGCAGCACGCTGGCAGCCCAGAGCTATACCCGTGTCGTCTACAAGGACGATAAGGATTCGCAGCCGGCGCTGGTCATCGGCAAGCAGGTCAACGACCCCAACGGAGACCCGTACCAGCTCTACTACCTCTTCCCGCTGACGCAGGAGGAGAAGTCGCTGAGCCTGGTCAAGGGGACGCTGGCCACGGCCGGACTGTTTGTCGTGGTGCTGCTGGGGGCCATCGCGTGGCTCGTGGTGCGCCAGGTCGTCACGCCGGTGCGGATGGCGGCGGGAATCGCTGAGCGGCTCTCCGCCGGGCGCCTCCAGGAACGTATGAAGGTGACCGGCGAGGACGACATCGCGCGGCTCGGTGAGGCCTTCAACAAGATGGCGCAGAACCTGCAGCTGAAGATCCAGCAGCTGGAGGACCTGTCGCGGATGCAGCGGCGGTTCGTGTCCGACGTCTCGCACGAGCTGCGTACGCCGTTGACGACCGTCCGGATGGCGGCCGACGTCATCCATGACGCGCGCGTGGACTTCGACCCGGTGACCGCGCGGTCGGCCGAGCTGCTCGCCGACCAGTTGGACCGGTTCGAGTCGCTGCTCTCGGACCTGCTGGAGATCAGCCGGTTCGACGCGGGCGCGGCCGCCCTGGAGGCCGAGCCGATAGACATGCGCGAGGTCGTACGGAAGGTCGTCAGTGGGGCCGAGCCGCTCGCCGAGCGCAAGGGCACGCACATACGCGTCGTCGGCGATCAGCAACCGGTGGTCGCCGAGGCTGATGCCCGGCGGGTGGAACGGGTGCTGCGCAACCTCGTCGTCAACGCCGTGGAGCATGGCGAGGGCAAGGACGTGGTGGTCAAGCTCGCCGCAGCAGGCGGGGCGGTCGCGGTCGCGGTGCGTGACTACGGCGTGGGGCTCAAGCCCGGCGAGGCGACCCGGGTGTTCAGCCGCTTCTGGCGGGCCGACCCGGCACGCGCGCGCACCACCGGGGGTACGGGGCTCGGGCTCTCCATCGCCCTGGAGGACGCGCGGTTGCATGGCGGCTGGCTGCAGGCGTGGGGTGAGCCGGGCGGCGGTTCGCAGTTCCGGCTGACGCTGCCGCGGACGGCGGACGAGCCGCTGCGCGGCTCGCCGATACCGCTGGAGCCCAAGGACTCCCGGCGAAATCGTGGACTTAATGACGCCGGTCTGCCGCTCGGCGGCAGCGGCAAGCTCGCCACGGTGCCGGTGCAGCAGCCCGTGGGCGGCAATGTGCCGTCGATGCCGCCGCGGGCGCCCATCGTGCCGCGACTGGCCGGGGTGTCGCCCACGGCCGACCCGACGGCGCTGCCGGGCAACGGCGCGCGCGTGGTGCCGCGGCCCACCGGGGCCGCACGACGGCCGGACGAGACACCTGCCGCGGGCGGGGAGCTTACGGTGGAGGAGCGCGGGCCCGACGGCGGGGAGCCGGAGGAGCTCGGACAAGGGGAGGCATTTCGTGGGCGCTGACCGCGAAGGGCGCGGCGGCCGTGGGCGTCCGGTGCGTGTGGGGGTGTACGTCGGCTGCTGTGCGCTGCTGCTGGCGGGGTGCGCCTCGATGCCCGACAGCGGGGGGCTGAGCGGGGTCGAGTCGACGCCGAGGCAGGACTCGCAGGTCCGCGTGTTCGCCATGCCGCCGCGTGATGACGCCGCCCCTGCGGAGATTGTGCAGGGTTTCCTGGAGGCGCTGACGAGTGATGACCCGCGGTACGAGACGGCGCGCAAGTACCTGACGGAGAGTGCCCGCAAGGCGTGGGATCCGTACCGGTCCACGACCGTCCTCGCGGACGCGCCTGACCCCGAGTCGGTGCCCGCCGGGACCAGAGAAGGCTCCGACGACGATTCCTTGTACAGGCTGAGCGGCAGCAAGGTCGCCACGGTCGACTCGCAGCATGCGTACGCGCCGGACTCCGGCTCGTACACCAGGACGGTGCATCTCACACAGCTGAAGGACAGCAAGCAGTGGCGCATCGACGGGCTGCCGCAGGGCGTTGTGATGGGCAAGTCCGACTTCCAACGCAACTACGTGTCTGTCAACAAGTACTACTACGCGTCGAACGTGACCTCCAGGACGGGCGGACCGCTGGGAACCGTTGCCGATCCGGTCTATGTGCGTGAGCAGGTGGACCCGATGACGCAGATGGTCCGCGCGCTTCTGAAGGGCCCCACGCGTTGGCTGGACCCGGTGGTGACGTCGAGTTTTCCCTCGGGGACGGAGCTGAAGAAGGGCATCAAGTCGTTGTCGCCCGACGACCGGAACAGGGTCACGGTGCCGCTGAACAGGAAGGCGGACCACGTCGGCCGGGCCCAGTGCGCCAAGATGGCGGCCCAACTCCTCTTCACCTTCCAGGACCTGACGCCCACAGGTGTGGTCGAGGTGGAGTTGCAGAAGTCGGACGGTTCGCAACTGTGCGTGCTCACCGAGGGCCAGGCCGAGGGGATCGCCTCGCACGGTACGGGGCACCATGCCGACTACCAGTACTTCATCGACGGCAAGCAGCGGCTCGTGCGGATGCCCAGTGGCGGCAGCGACAAGAAGTCCGAGCCAGTGCCCGGTGCGCTGGGTGAGGGCGAGAAGAAGCTGAGGGCGGCCGCGGTGTCGCGGGACGAGAGCAGCGCGGCCGGGGTGTCGGCCGACGGTACGTCGCTGTACGTCGGGTCGCTGGTGTCGGGCGGCTCGCTCGGCGAAGCGGTGCTGCACAGCCAGGGCAAGACGGCGGACGACCGGCTGACGACGCCCAGCTGGGACGGGCAGGGCGACCTGTGGGTGGCTGACCGCGACCCGAAGAAACCCCGGCTGCTTCTGCTGCAGCAAGGCGCGGGCGATCCGCTGGTGGTCGAGACGCCGAGCCTCGACGGGCGCGTCGAGGCCGTGCGGGTGGCCGCCGACGGGGTGCGGATCGCGCTGATCGTCGAGAAGGACGGCAAGAGCTCGCTGCAGATCGGGCGCATCGACCGCGAGACCGAGTCCGGAGAGCGATCCGTCGTGTCGATCCTCGAACTGCGCTCCGTAGCACCTCAGCTGGAGGAGGTCACGGCCATGTCGTGGGCCGGGGACAGCCGGCTCGTGGTGGTCGGACGCGAGCAGGGCGGTGTGCAGCAGATGCGCTACGTCCAGGTCGACGGCTCCACTCCGGTGGGCACTGCGCCTTCCGCGCTGACGGGCGTCAAGGAGATCGCCGCGTCCGAGGACGAGCAGCTGCCACTGGTGGCGCACTCGGAAGAGGACGGGATCGTGCGGCTGTCGTCCGGGGAGCAGTGGCAGAAGGTGGTCAAGGACGGGGCCGCGCCGGTCTATCCCGGGTAGGTCTGCTCGTCTTGTCCCGGGCGGGCCTGCTCGTTTACCTGGGCAGGCCTCCATAAGGGTGACGGCCGTGTGACGGACGTGCGGGTTATCCACAGGTAGTTATCCACAGGGGTGGCCGGTCGGTCCGTGGGTTGGCACAGTGGTGGGCATGCGGGGGTGGTGGCAGGACCTCACCGATCTGGTGCTGCCGGCCGAGTGCGGAGGCTGCGGGAGGCCTCGCACGGTGCTCTGCCCTGAGTGCCGTGCCGCCCTGAGTGGGGCCGCACCGTGCCGGGTGCGACCGGTGCCGGAACCGACTGGGCTGCCTGTGGTGCACGCGGCCGCTCCCTACGAGGACGAGGTGCGGGCCGCGCTGCTCGCCCACAAGGAGCGGGGCGCGCTGGCGCTCGCGGCGCCTCTCGGAGTGGCCCTGGCGGGGGCTGTGCGGGCGGGGCTGGGGTACGTACGACGTCCTGGTCCGGACGGGCGGCTCATGGCTCCGGAGGGGCGGCTGAGGCTCGGGATGGGGCAACGGTGGGGCGAGGGCGGTCGGCCGGGGGCCGGTAGTGGGCAGCCACGGCTTCCGGGCGAGCGGCCGGGGGCTGTCGGCGGAATCGGCCGAGGACCAGTGCTGCTGGTTCCCGTGCCGTCGTCGCGGCGGGCGGTGCGGGCGCGGGGGCATGACCCGGCGCGGCGGATCGCGCTCGCGGCGGCGGGCGAGCTGCGGCGTACGGGGATGCCGACCCGGGTGCTGAGCGTGTTGCGGCAGCGGCGCGCCGTGGCCGACCAGTCGGGGCTCAATTCCCGGCAGCGGCTGGACAATCTCACAGGCGCCCTCGAGGTGGCCACCGGGAGTGCCCGGCTGCTGGCGGACGGCGGCCGGGTCGTGCTCGTGGACGACCTGATGACGACGGGTGCCTCGTTGACCGAGGCGGGGCGGGCCGTGCGGGCCGCGAAGACAAGGGCAGAGGGGGTGGAGCTGACAGAAGTGGTCCCTCGATGGGCGGGTACGGACGAAGTTGTGGACACAGACTGCGACATGATCTGCGCGGCTGTGGTCGCAGCGTCGCCAGACTCTTTCGAAATAAACCGGAACTGACTGAGAACTTGCATCGTTGCAGGTAATGAGAGGGTCAATTCACCTGAACGGAGGTACGCCGCAGTAGAGGGTGACGACATCCGTCCGGGCGAGATATGTTCAGTTGTGAGGCAATGGCGCAGGCCGTACCTTGCAAATCCGAATGCTGTGCTGCGGGTTTTCCGCAATCACCCGCATCGGTGGGGTGGAGATCTTGTCCATGGGGGAGGAGGAGGTGAAAGTCACCGAGTCCGAGGTTCCGGGACACACCGGAGCCTGGTGCAAAAGGGAGATGCTCCGCCAGTGGAGCGGAGCTATCCGGGAACGGAGTTCTGCGTGGACATCGTCGTCAAGGGCCGCAAGACCGAGGTGCCCGAGCGGTTCCGCAAGCACGTGGCCGAGAAGCTGAAGCTGGAGAAGATCCAGAAGCTCGATGGCAAGGTGATCAGCCTCGACGTCGAGGTGTCCAAGGAGCCCAACCCCCGACAGGCCGACCGTTGTGACCGAGTGGAGATCACGCTCCGCTCCCGCGGTCCGGTGATCCGGGCGGAAGCAGCGGCAAGTGATCCGTATGCAGCACTCGACCTGGCCGCGGACAAACTCGAAGCCCGGCTGCGCAAGCAGCACGACAAGCGCTATACCCGCCGTGGCAACGGCAGGCTCTCGGCCGCCGAGGTCGCCGACCACGTCCCGGGTGCCGCGACGCTGAACGGCAACGGGAGCGTCGTCCGCGACGAGGAACCCGACAGCGTGCCGACCAAGAAGATCGGCTCCCTCGAGGTCATGGGCGAAGGCCCCCTCGTCGTCCGCGAGAAGACCCACGTGGCTGCCCCGATGACGCTCGACCAGGCGCTCTACGAGATGGAGCTGGTCGGGCACGACTTCTATCTGTTCGTCGACTCCGAGACGAAGGAACCCAGTGTCGTCTACCGGCGGCACGCGTACGACTACGGCGTCATCCACCTCAGCACGGACCCGATGGTCGCCCAGGCCGCAGCGGATGCGCCGGGCGGTGCGCTCGGCGGCTGACCCTCCCCGGTGACGGCTTAGCCGGTGCCCCTGGGGGCGCGTGTGCGCCCCCAGGGGCACCGGTGTGCGACCACTTCGCGCCCCGCTCTGTCACCGCACTGTCGTCCAGGCATGGAATCATGGCCGCACCGGCTCCAACCGGTGGGCCGTTGCCTTGGGTTGGCGATGGCACAGGAATACAGGCCACGGCCTTCAGGGGGAGGAACGATGGCGGACAGCTTCGGACCGATGCGTGACGAGGATGCCGACGACGGCGTCGTCGGCATGGGCCCGGACGCGGGCTCTCCAGGCAAGGAGCCCATCAGGGTCCTTGTCGTGGACGATCACGCCCTCTTCCGCCGCGGTCTGGAGATCGTGCTCGCGGCCGAGGAGGACATCCAGGTCGTCGGAGAGGCGGGTGACGGGGCGGAGGCGGTCGACAAGGCAGCCGATCTGCTGCCCGACATCGTGCTGATGGACGTACGCATGCCGAAGCGGGGCGGCATCGAGGCGTGCACCTCCATCAAGGAGGTGGCCCCCAGCGCGAAGATCATCATGCTGACGATCAGCGACGAGGAGGCCGACCTCTACGACGCGATCAAGGCGGGGGCGACCGGATATCTCCTCAAGGAGATCTCCACGGACGAAGTGGCCACGGCCATTCGCGCGGTGGCCGACGGGCAGTCGCAGATCAGCCCCTCGATGGCGTCGAAACTCCTCACCGAGTTCAAGTCGATGATCCAGCGGACGGACGAGCGCCGGCTGGTGCCCGCACCGCGGCTCACCGATCGCGAGCTCGAGGTCCTCAAGCTCGTCGCCACGGGGATGAACAACCGGGATATCGCCAAGGAGTTGTTCATCTCCGAGAACACGGTGAAGAACCATGTGCGCAACATCCTGGAGAAGCTGCAGCTGCACTCCAGGATGGAGGCCGTGGTGTACGCGATGCGGGAGAAGATCCTCGAGATCCGCTAGTCGCTCGGTTTACCTGGCCCGTGGTCACGCGAGTTGCGTGGCCCTTGGTCACGCGAGCGCCCGAGCCAGTTCCGCGGTGAGCGGGGCGCGCAGTTCCGGAGCGTCCACCCGTTCCACGCGTACGTCCGTGCAGTCCACCCAGCTTGCCGCCTCGAGCAAGGCCTGGGCCACGGCCGGGACCGCCTTCGCGCCGTCCAGGGTGACCTGTTTGGCGACCAGTGTGCTCCCCTCGCGGGCGGGGTCCACGCGGCCGACGAGATGGCCGCCGGCCAGGACCGGCATCGCGAAATAGCCGTAGATCCGCTTCGGCTTGGGCGTGTACGCCTCCAGGCGGTGAGTGAAGCCGAAGATCCGCTCCGTGCGCGCCCGTTCCCAGATCAGGGAGTCGAAGGGGGACAGGAGTGTGGTGCGGTGGCGGCCTCGCGGTGGTGTTTCCAGCGCTGCCGGGTCGGCCCATGCCGGCTTGCCCCAGCCTTCGACCGTCACCGGGACCAGACCCGATTCCGCGATCACCGCGTCGACCTGCTCGCCCTTGACGCGGTGGTAGTCGGCGATGTCCGCGCGGGTGCCGACGCCGAGGGACTGGCCCGCGAGACGGACGAGGCGGCGCAGGCACTCCGTGTCGTCCAGCTCGTCGTGGAGCAGTGCGGCGGGGATGGCGCGCTCGGCGAGGTCGTACACCCGCTTCCAGCCGCGGCGCTCCGTGCACACCACTTCGCCGTACATCAGCGCGCGCTCGACGGCGACCTTGGTGCCCGACCAGTCCCACCACTCGCTGGTCTTCTTCGCGCCGCCCAACTCCGTGGCGGTGAGGGGGCCTTCGGCGCGGAGCTGTTTGATGACCTGGTCGTAGGTGCCGTCCGGCAGGGGGTGGTTCCAGTGCGGGCGGGCTCTGTAGGCGCGGCGGCGGAAGGCGAAGTGGGGCCACTCCTCCACGGGGAGGATGCAGGCCGCGTGGGACCAGTACTCGAAGGCGTGGGGCGCTCCGTCGGAACTTGGCGTCCAGTACGCCTGATCGACCGTTTTGCGGCCTACGGCGCCGAGGCGGGCGTACGGGATGAGTTCGTGGGAGCGGGCGAGGACGGAGATGGTGTCGAGTTGGACCGCGCCCAGGTGTCGCAGGACTCCGCGGACGCCGGACTTGCGCTCCGGGGCGCCCAGGAAGCCCTGGGCCCGGAGGGCTATGCGGCGGGCTTCGGCGGCGGAGAGGTCGGTGGTGGGACGCGGCAGGCTCGTCATGCCCACACGGTAGGCGGTGCCACTGACAATGGGGGCCGGCCTGGGGATTGGGGGCCGCACCGGGGTGCGCGCTCGCTTCTGGGTGCCCACCCTCCCCCAAGTTCTCGACTTCGCTTGAACAGGGGACCCCCATCGCCCCTAGCGGTACGCATGCCCACAGCTACGTCGGCTGAGTGCCCACAGCTGCGTCTGCTGAGGGTGGGTTGTCGCCGCTCGCGGTGCGCATGCCCGTAGTTAGGGCAGTTGTGAAGCTGTCGGTAGATACGGGGCTGTCGAGGGCAGGGACAGGTCCGAGGGGAGGAGGGAGCCCACCCAGCAGTCTCGGCGTACTCCCTTGTTGTTGATGGCGGAGCGAAGGGTGCCTTCGAGGGTGAAACCGGCTCGTTCGGCGACCGCGCGGGAGTTGGTGTTGCCGACCTCGGCGCGCCATTCGACGCGGTCGATGGACAGGTCCGTGAAGGCCCAGCGGGAGGCGGCGAGGGCGGCTTCGGTGACGTAGCCGTTGCCGCGGTGTTCCTTCGTCGCCCAGAAGCCGATCTCGCCGACACCGAGGGAGCGCATGGTGATGCCGAGCATGCCCACCAGCTCCCCGGAGGGGAGGAAGACGCCGAAGGTGAACATGGAGCCGTCCGCCCAGCCGTCGGGCACCATCTGATGCGTGAAGCTCGTCGCGTGGTCGCGGAGATACGGCGAGGGGATCGTGGTCCAGCGCTGGATGTCAGGGTCCTGGACGGCGTCGTACACGGCGTCGGTATCGTCCGGGCCGACGGCGCGCAGGACGAGACGATCGGTGGTCAGGGTGACGGGGTCCATCGGCCGATTCTGCTCGGGCTACCGGAAGGGCGCCATTCGTTTGCTGTGGGTGAGAGCGTCGTTACTTTTTGCGACGCGGACGCGGCACCTTCCGCAACCCCTGTCCGTTGTCCTAGTGGCTGTCACTGGCAGACCTCCCGGCGCGGTGTGGTCCTCGCTTACGATGGCCGTTGCTCAAGCTGTGATTTGTAACTGTCATTGAAACCGACCGTCCCAGGCCCGACCGGCAAGGAGACAAACCCCCGTGTCCGTCCTCTCGAAGATCATGCGTGCAGGCGAAGGCAAGATCCTGCGCAAGCTGCACCGCATCGCGGACCAGGTCAACTCCATCGAAGAGGACTTCGTCGACCTCTCCGACGCCGAGCTGCGGGCCCTCACCGATGAGTACAAGCAGCGGTACGCCGACGGCGAAAGCCTCGACGACCTGCTGCCCGAGGCGTTCGCGACCGTCCGTGAGGCGGCCAAGCGCGTGCTGGGCCAGCGTCACTACGACGTGCAGATGATGGGGGGCGCCGCCCTGCACCTCGGCTATGTCGCCGAGATGAAGACCGGTGAGGGCAAGACGCTCGTCGGCACCCTGCCCGCGTATCTGAACGCCCTCTCCGGAGACGGCGTTCACCTCATCACGGTCAACGACTACCTGGCCGAGCGCGACTCCGAAATGATGGGTCGCGTCCACAAGTTCCTCGGGCTGAACGTCGGCTGCATCCTCGCCAACATGACGCCGGCCCAGCGCCGCGAGCAGTACGCGTGCGACATCACGTACGGCACGAACAACGAGTTCGGCTTCGACTACCTGCGCGACAACATGGCGTGGTCGCAGGACGAACTGGTGCAGCGCGGCCACAACTTCGCGATCGTCGACGAGGTCGACTCCATCCTCGTCGACGAGGCCCGTACGCCGCTGATCATCTCCGGCCCGGCCGACCAGGCCACCAAGTGGTACGGCGACTTCGCCAAGCTGGTCACCCGCCTGAAGAAGGGCGAGGCAGGCAACCCCCTCAAGGGCATCGAGGAGACCGGGGACTACGAGGTCGACGAGAAGAAGCGCACCGTCGCCATCCACGAGTCCGGCGTCTCCAAGGTCGAGGACTGGCTGGGCATCGACAACCTCTACGAGTCGGTCAACACGCCGCTCGTCGGGTACCTGAACAACGCCATCAAGGCCAAGGAACTCTTCAAGAAGGACAAGGACTACGTCGTCATCGACGGCGAAGTCATGATCGTCGACGAGCACACCGGCCGTATCCTCGCCGGCCGCCGCTACAACGAGGGCATGCACCAGGCGATCGAGGCGAAGGAAGGGGTCGACATCAAGGACGAGAACCAGACCCTCGCCACGATCACCCTGCAGAACTTCTTCCGCCTCTACGGCAAGCTCTCCGGCATGACCGGTACGGCGATGACCGAGGCCGCCGAGTTCCACCAGATCTACAAGCTCGGTGTCGTCCCGATCCCGACCAACAAGCCGATGGTCCGCAAGGACCAGTCGGACCTGATCTACCGCACCGAGGTAGCCAAGTTCGACGCGGTGGTCGACGACATCGCCGAGAAGCACGAGAAGGGCCAGCCGATCCTCGTCGGTACGACGTCGGTCGAGAAGTCCGAATACCTGTCGCAGCAGCTCTCCAAGCGCGGTATTCAGCACGAAGTGCTGAACGCCAAGCAGCACGACCGGGAGGCGACGATCGTGGCCCAGGCCGGCCGCAAGGGCGCCGTGACCGTGGCCACGAACATGGCCGGCCGTGGTACGGACATCAAGCTCGGCGGCAACCCCGACGACCTCGCCGAGGCGGAGCTGCGCCAGCGCGGCCTCGACCCCGAGGAGCACATCGAGGAGTGGGCCGCCGCGCTGCCCGCCGCCCTGGAGAGGGCCGAAAAGGCGGTCAAGGCGGAGTTCGAGGAGGTCAGGGAGCTCGGCGGGCTCTACGTCCTCGGCACTGAGCGGCACGAGTCGCGTCGTATCGACAACCAGCTGCGCGGTCGTTCCGGCCGTCAGGGCGACCCGGGTGAGTCCCGCTTCTACCTGTCGCTGGGCGACGACCTGATGAGGCTCTTCAAGGCGCAGATGGTCGAGCGCGTGATGTCGATGGCGAACGTCCCCGACGACGTGCCGATCGAGAACAAGATGGTCACGCGCGCGATCGCGTCCGCCCAGTCGCAGGTCGAGCAGCAGAACTTCGAGACCCGTAAGAACGTCCTGAAGTACGACGAGGTCCTCAACCGGCAGCGCGAGGTCATCTACGGAGAGCGCCGCCGCGTCCTGGAGGGCGAGGACCTGCAGGAGCAGATCCACCACTTCATGGACGACACGATCGACGCCTATATCGAGGCCGAGACCGCCGAGGGCTTCGCTGAGGAGTGGGACCTGGACCGGCTGTGGGGCGCCTTCAAGCAGCTCTACCCGGTGAAGGTCACCATCGACGAGCTGGAGGAGGCGGCCGGTGACCGTGCCGGTCTGACCGCCGAGTTCATCTCCGAGTCCATCAAGGACGACATCCACGAGCAGTACGAGGCCCGTGAGGCGCAGCTCGGCTCCGAGATCATGCGGGAGCTGGAGCGCCGGGTCGTGCTGTCGGTCCTGGACCGCAAGTGGCGCGAGCACCTCTACGAGATGGACTACCTCCAGGAGGGCATCGGCCTGCGCGCCATGGCGCAGAAGGACCCGCTGGTCGAGTACCAGCGCGAGGGCTTCGACATGTTCTCCGCCATGATGGACGGCATCAAGGAGGAGTCGGTCGGCTACCTGTTCAACCTGGAGGTCCAGGTCGAGCAGCAGGTCGAGGAAGTCCCGGTCGAGGACGCCGCGCCCTCCCTCGACAAGGCGGACGTCGTCCCCGCGGGTGCGCGTCCGGAGATCCGCGCCAAGGGGCTCGACGCCCCACGGCGTCCCGACCGGCTGCACTTCTCCGCGCCGAAGGTGGACGGCGAGGGCGACATCGTCGAGGGCGACTTCGTCGATGGCGACGAGCCCGTGCGCTCCGAGGCGGACGGCCTCACGCGCGCGGAGCGCCGCAAGCAGCAGAAGGGCGCGCGTCGCCGCAAGAAGTGACGGGCGCCGCGCGCGAGCAGTAACGCGCAGGTCGGGCCGGGCACCTTTGGGTGCCCGGCCCTTTGCGTTACGCCGGGGCCGGGGGCTCAGTCGTCGTCCGCGCGGGGCATGCGGGGCCCGCCCAGCTCGACCGCCGTGCAGCGCCAGCGGAGATCGGGGCCCTGCTCCAGGCGGAAGGCCATGGCGCGGAGCTGGTCGCCCGCGCCGATGCGGGCGAAGACCTCGATCGCACCGGGGCGCGGCACGTAGTAGCCGATGTCGCGGACGACGGGGCGGGTGCCGCGGGCGCGCAGGGGACCGCGTTCGGCGAGCCAGGCCAGTTCGTCGTAGGCGCGGCCCGCGGTGTGGCGCAGCATGCAGTGGACGGGGCGCTGGCCGCTCAGTACGGCGAGCAGGCGGTCGGCGAAGAGGTCGGTGGGGCGGGGTTGGAGAACGGGCCCGCAGGGGGCTTCAGCGGAGACGGTGAGGGGCCGGGCTCCCCCGCTGCCTCGGGCCGGCAAGGGTGAGAGGGCGATGTCGCCCGGCGCCGGGCGCAGCGGGCTGCGGGTGGGCGTCGTCCGAGCGGCGCTTTCGGGCAGCGCCCCTGACGGGCGGCCTCCGCCCGGTACCGCCTGTGGGCGGTCTCCGCCCGGTACTGCCTGTGGGCGGTCTCCGCCCGGTACTGCCTGTGGGCGACCGCCGCCCGGTACTGCCTGTGGGCGACCGCCACCCGGTACCGCCTGTAGGCGACCGCCACCCGGTACTGCCGGTGGGCGACCGCCGCCCGGTGCCGCCGACGGGCGACCTCCCCTCGGCGCCGTCAGAGGGCGGCCTTCACCCGGTGCCCGCTGTGGGCGGCCTGCACCCGGTGCCGCCTGCGGACGGCCTGCACCCGGTGCCGCCGACGGGCGACCTCCACTCGTCGTCGGCGGGCGGCTTTGCGGCGGCGTCGTCCGTGGGAGTGCGGTGGCTGAAGTCGTGGACGGGAGGGATTCTGTCCGTGTCGCGGGGCGGGATGCGCCTTCTCCGGGTGGGGTCGACGGTGGGCTGCCGTCCGGTGTCCTGCGGGGTGCGCCGGCTCCCGGGGTGCGGGGTGGTGTGCTGCCCGGGCGGCGGGTGTCCTGGCGGCCGGGTGGGCGGGTGCCCGGGTGGCGCTTGGTCCTGGTCATCACCTTGTTCATGCGTGGTCCCCGCTCGCTGGGGCCCGGTTGATACCGGGCGGTAACTTTGGCGTTGGGGATCTTGTACGAGGCGGGAGCGGGCCTCCGCAAGGACACGGGACGCGCGCCGGAGCGGCCGGGAGGTTCACCTATCAGGGTGGCCGGGAGGTGCGGCGGCCTTGGTGGGAGCGGGGTGCACCGGGTGAATTCGTGGCCCGGGGTGGACGCCGCGGAGGGTGCGGCCGGGGACTCGAAAGGGGACGCCCGCACGTATCCTGAAGGCCCTCCGGGGAGGCGCGGGACCGCCCTCCCAGGAGCCCTCCGACTACGAAAATCGGAGCCTTCCGACTACGAAAGCGGCCAGCCATGCGCGTCTACGTCCCCCTGACCCTCTCCGGTCTCGCCGAGGCGTACAAGACGGGGGAGCTGGAGGCGGGACCGTTCGTCGCGTACGCCGTCACGCCCGCGCTGCGTGAGTGGTACCTCTCCGACGACATCGAGGAGCTCGAGTACGCGGCGCTGAACCGTGCCGCGCTGGCCTCGCTGCGGCTGCTCGCGGTCGATCCGGGGGCGGTGCGGCGGCGGGTCGTCGTCGCGGTCGACGTACCCGACCGGGCCGCGGCCGCTGATCCCGACCGGGGGCTCGACCCGGCCGCCCTCGGTGAGGTGCGGGTCTCCCAGGCCGTGCTCCTGGCCAAGGCGGCCGCCGTGCACGTCGACTCGGCCGACGCCGAGGCGGATGTCGCCGCGGCGGCGGAGGCACTGGGTGCGGCGGACGTCGGGGACGACGACGCGCAGTTCATCGTCGACGGGGCCGAGGACCACGAGCTGCTGTGGTTCGCCACACAGGAGATTCCCAACCTGGTGGGGTTGGGGGACTGAGCGCTTGCCGCACCGATCCCGGGGCGTGGCTGAGCTTGGGGTGGGTCGCGCAGCCCGGCGCGGTACGGGTGCCGCTGTGCCCACCGTCCCTCAAGTTCTCGGCTTCGCTCGAGCAGGGGGATTCCCTTCGCCCCTAGCGGCACACATGCCCACAGGTGTGTACGCCCGCGGGGCTTTGTCAGTGGCGGCGGGTACGTTCTTGTCATGGGGAAGAACAGAGCTGCGCACATTGTGTGGGACTGGAACGGCACGCTGTTCCACGACAATGCGGCGATCATCGGGGCGACGAACGCGGCGTTCGCCGAGCTGGGGCTGGAGCCGATCACGCTGGAGCGGTACAGGGCGTTGTACTGCGTGCCGGTGCCGAAGTTCTATGAGCGGCTGATGGGGCGGCTGCCTACGGATGCCGAGTGGCAGGTCATGGACGAGACCTTCCATCGGTACTACGCGGAGCACCGGATAGCGTGCGAGCTCACCGAGGGTGTGCCGACGCTGCTCGCCGAGTGGGTGTCGGTGGGGCGCAGCCAGTCGATCCTCAGCATGTACGGGCATGACGAACTGGTCCCGTTGGTACGGGGGTTCGGGATCGAGTCGCACTTCATACGGGTCGAGGGGCGGACCGGGCCGTCCGGTGGCAGCAAGGCCGAGCACATGGTGCGGCACGTGGGTGCGCTCGCCGGTGTGGAGCCGTCCCGTGTGGTGGTGATCGGCGACGCGGCCGACGACGCGGTTGCCGCGCGGCACGTGGGGGCGCGGGCGGTTCTCTACACCGGGGGTTCCCACGGCCGCGCCAGCCTGGAGGAGGTGGGCGTGCCCGTGGTGGACAGCCTGGCGGAGGCGGTCGAGGAGGCCGAGCGGCTGGCGGCCTGACCAGGGCCCCGTCGCCAGGGGCCCCCTGACCAGGGGGTCCTGACCAGGGGGCCCTGACCAAGGGGACAGCCGCCGCTCGGGTGGTTCAGTTCGGCTCAGCTCGGCTCGGCCTGTTCAGCTGGGTCCGGGTGGTCCGGGTGATCCAGGTCGGTTCGGTTCGGGCCGGTCCAGGTCGGTTCGGTTCGGGTTGTTCAGGTCAGTGGTGCCTTTGCGCGGAGCACCGTGAGGAACTCGCGCATCCAGCCGGAGTGGTCCGGCCAGGCGCGGGCGGAGACCAGCGTGCCGTCGACCACCGCCTCCGCGTCGTGGAAGGTCGCGCCGGCGGCCTGCATGTCGAGTTCCAGGGCGGGGTACGCCGTGACGCGGCGGCCGCGCAGGGCGTCGACGGCGGCCGTCAGGAGGGGGCCGTGGCAGATCTGGGCCACGGGCTTGTCCGTGTCGAAGAAGGACTTGAGGATCTTGCGGAGTTCGAGGTCGTTGCGGAGGTACTCCGGGGCTCGGCCGCCGGGGATGACGAGGGCGGCGTACTGGCCGGGGTCGACTTCGGAGAAGGCGAGGTCGGCGGGCCAGGTGTAGCCGGGCTTCTCCGTGTAGGTGTCGAAGCCGGGTTCGAAGTCGTGGACGACGAATTGGAGTTGCTTGCGGGTGGGGGCTGCGATGTGGACCTCGTAGCCTTCCTCGCGCAGGCGCTGGTAGGGGTACAGGACTTCCAGTGATTCCGCTGCGTCGCCGGTGACCATGAGGATCTTCGTTGTCATGTCGGTGCCGCTCCCCTCAGCCTTGCGTCAGCTGTTCCTCGGGCATGTCTCAATTGTGCTTCCGGCTGGTTTGGCCGTCCTGGGCAACGTGCCTCGGGGCGGGGGCCTTGCCAAGGGGGCGTGCGTTCCTTAGGCACCCGGCCGCGGGGGTTGCCGTCGGGTGGTGCGCTTACCGGCGCGTGCAGGGTGGTGCCTCCCCCAAGCTCTTCGAGCAGGGGGTACCCGCAGCGCCCACCCGTGCCGCCTGGGGTCCCCCACGCCGTTAAGGCAGTGGGGGAGGCACGATTGCCCGCAGTTGTGCGGACTGACTGCCCGCAGTTCTGCGGACGGACTGCTAGCAGCTGCGTGGACTGCACGTCCCCGTCCCATTCGTCCCTGTGCATACTGTCAAAGTTCCACCCCCGGTTTTGTACACATACGGCTCATGACGGGTCCGGGGTAGGGGGCGATAGCCTTGTGGCGTGATCAGCGCGATATCTCGCGGGGGCATCGTCGCCCCTGCCCTGCGCCCGGAGAGCACGGACGACATCCGTGACCGGGCGGCGGTCGCTGATCTTCGCGGGCGGGACGGGATGACGGCGAACGTGGCAAGCGCCCTCCGTACGTCGAGGACACCCTGGGAACAAACGTCGCCGAGAGCAGCGTCACAGTCTTCAGGGGCGCTGAAAATGGCCGATAACCCACCGCTCATCTCACCTTGCGGCATAGCGTCGAAGCAGACCGGACACCCCGCGTCACGGCGTTACGTCGGAAGAGAAGAGACCGTACTTCCTTCAACGTCACGCAACGGCGCGCGACAGGAGCCAGAGGACAATGCAGACCAAGCTGGACGAAGCCAAGGCCGAGCTGCTCGAACGGGCCGCCCGGGTAGCTGAGAACAGCCCGGTCGGGGGGCACCTACCGACTGGGACGACGGGCGAGGGCACCCCTGACAGGGACACCGTGCTCGCGTTCCTCCAGCGCTACTACCTGCACACCGCCCCGGAGGACCTCACCGACCGCGACCCGGTCGATGTTCTCGGAGCCGCCTTCTCGCACTACCGACTGGCCGAGAACCGCCCTCAGGGCACGGCCAACGTGCGGGTCCACACCCCGACCGTCGAGGAGAACGGCTGGACCTGCAGCCACTCCGTCGTCGAGGTCGTCACCGATGACATGCCGTTCCTGGTCGACTCGGTCACCAATGAGCTGTCCCGGCAGGGGCGCGGCATTCATGTCGTCATCCACCCGCAGTTCGTCGTACGGCGTGATCTGACCGGCAAGCTCATCGAGGTGCTGCCCGGCCGGCCCACCGTCGAGGAGCTTCCGCACGACGCCCACATCGAGTCCTGGATCCATGTCGAGATCGACCGCGAGACCGACCGCGCCGATCTGAAGCAGATCACCGCCGATCTGCTGCGCATCCTGTCCGACGTCCGTGAGGCCGTCGAGGACTGGGAGAAGATGCGCGACGCCGCGCTGCGCTTCGCGGAGGAGCTGCCCAAGGAGCCGACCGCCGACGACCTGCGCGACCAGGAGGTCGAGGAGGCCCGTGAGCTGCTGCGCTGGCTCTCGGACGACCACTTCACCTTCCTGGGGTACCGGGAGTACGAGCTGCGCGACGATGACTCGCTGGCCGCCGTTCCCGGCACCGGGCTCGGCATACTGCGGTCCGACCCGCACCACTCCGGTGACGAGAGCCACCCGGTCAGCCCGTCCTTCGAGCGGCTGCCCGCCGACGCCCGCGCCAAGGCCCGCGAGCACAAGCTCCTCGTCCTCACCAAGGCCAACAGCCGCGCGACCGTGCACCGGCCGTCGTACCTCGACTACGTCGGCGTGAAGAAGTTCGACGAGCACGGCAACGTCATCGGGGAGCGGCGCTTCCTGGGACTCTTCTCGTCCGCCGCGTACACCGAGTCCGTGCGCCGTGTGCCCGTCATCCGCCGCAAGGTGGAGGAAGTCCTCAAGGGCGCGGGCTTCTCGCCCAACAGCCACGACGGGCGCGACCTGCTCCAGATCCTGGAGACCTACCCGCGCGACGAGCTCTTCCAGACCCCCGTCGACGAGCTGCGCTCCATCGTCACCTCCGTCCTGTACCTGCAGGAGCGGCGTCGGCTGCGGCTCTACCTGCGCCAGGACGAGTACGGGCGCTACTACTCCGCCCTCGTCTACCTGCCGCGCGACCGCTACACCACCGGCGTACGCCTGCGGATCATCGACATCCTCAAGGAAGAGCTGAACGGCACCAGCGTCGACTTCACGGCCTGGAACACCGAGTCGATCCTGTCCCGGCTGCACTTCGTGGTCCGGGTCCCGCCGGGCACCGAGCTGCCGCAGCTGTCCGACTCCGACAAGGAGCACATCGAGGCGCGGCTCGTCGAGGCCGCCCGCTCCTGGGCCGACGGCTTCGCGGAGGCGCTGACCGCCGAGTGCGGCGAGGAGCGCGCCGCGGAACTGCTGCGCCGGTACGCCAACGCCTTCCCCGAGGGCTACAAGGCCGACCACACCCCGCGCGCCGCCGTCGCCGACCTCGTCCACCTCGAAGCGCTCACGCACGACCCGAACAAGGACTTCGCGCTCAGCCTGTACGAGCCGGTGGGCGCGGCGCCCAGCGAGCGCCGTTTCAAGATCTACCGCACCGGTGAGCAGGTCTCGCTCTCCGCGGTTCTGCCCGCGCTCAACCGCATGGGCGTCGAGGTCACCGACGAGCGGCCGTACGAGCTGCGCTGCTCGGACCGCACGACCGCCTGGATCTACGACTTCGGGCTGCGGCTGCCCAAGTCCATGACCGGCAATGGCGACTACCTCGGCGACGACGGCCGCGAGCGATTCCAGGACGCCTTCACCGCCACCTGGACCGGCCAGGCCGAGAACGACGGCTTCAACGCCCTCGTCCTGAGCGCCGGGCTGAACTGGCGGCAGGCGATGGTGCTGCGCGCGTACGCGAAGTACCTGCGCCAGGCCGGTTCCACCTTCAGCCAGGACTACATGGAGGACACCCTCCGCAACAACGTCCACACCACCCGGCTCCTCGTGTCGCTGTTCGAGGCGCGGATGTCGCCGGACCGCCAGCGCGCTGGTGTCGAGCTGACGGACGCCCTGATGGAGGAGCTGGACGCCGCCCTCGACCAGGTCGCCTCGCTGGACGAGGACCGGATCCTGCGGTCCTTCCTCAACCTCATCAAGGCGACGCTGCGGACGAACTTCTTCCAGGAGGCGCTGGGTGCCAGGTGGCACGAATACGTCTCCATGAAGTTCGACCCGACGGCCATTCCGGACCTTCCGGCGCCGCGGCCCGCGTACGAGATCTGGGTGTACTCGCCGCGTGTCGAGGGCGTGCACCTGCGGTTCGGCAAGGTCGCGCGAGGCGGTCTGCGCTGGTCCGACCGGCGTGAGGACTTCCGTACGGAGATCCTCGGGCTGGTCAAGGCGCAGATGGTGAAGAACACCGTCATCGTGCCGGTCGGCGCCAAGGGCGGCTTCGTCGCCAAGCAGCTGCCCGACCCGTCCGTGGACCGCGACGCCTGGCTCGCCGAGGGCATCCGCAGCTACCGGACCTTCATCTCCGCACTGCTCGACATCACCGACAACATGGTCGCCGGGGAAGTCGTGCCGCCGGCCGACGTCGTCCGGCACGACGTGGACGACACGTACCTCGTCGTCGCCGCCGACAAGGGCACCGCGACGTTCTCGGACATCGCCAACGAGGTCGCCCAGTCGTACAACTTCTGGCTCGGCGACGCCTTCGCCTCCGGCGGCTCCGCGGGCTACGACCACAAGAAGATGGGCATCACCGCCCGCGGCGCCTGGGAGTCCGTGAAGCGGCACTTCCGGGAGCTGGGTGTGAACACCCAGACGCAGGACTTCACCGTGGTCGGCGTCGGCGACATGTCCGGTGACGTGTTCGGCAACGGCATGCTGCTCAGCGAGCACATCCGGCTGGTCGCGGCCTTCGACCACCGGCACATCTTCATCGACCCGCACCCGGACGCGGAGTCGTCGTACGCCGAGCGCCGCCGTCTGTTCGAGCTGCCGCGCTCGTCGTGGGCCGACTACAACAGCGAGCTGATCTCGTCCGGCGGCGGTGTCTTCCCGCGTACCGCCAAGGCCATCCCGATCAACGCGCACATCCGCGAGGCCCTCGGCATCGAGTCCGGCGTCGCCAAGATGACCCCGGCCGATCTGATGAAGGCGATCCTCAAGGCGCCGGTCGACCTGCTGTGGAACGGCGGCATCGGTACGTACGTGAAGTCGGCCGTCGAGTCGCACGCGGACGTCGGCGACAAGGCCAACGACGCGATCCGTGTCGACGGCGGCGACCTGCGCGTGAAGGTCGTCGGCGAGGGCGGCAACCTGGGGCTGACCCAGCTCGGCCGCATCGAGTTCGCCCAGCACGGCGGCAAGATCAACACCGATGCCATCGACAACAGCGCGGGCGTGGACACCTCCGACCACGAGGTGAACATCAAGATCCTGCTCAACGCGGTGGTGGCCAACGGCGACCTGACCGTCAAGCAGCGCAACAAGGTGCTCGCCGAGATGACGGACGAGGTCGGCGCCCTGGTCCTGCGCAACAACTACGCGCAGAACGTGGCGATCGCCAACGCGCTGGCCCAGTCCGGGAGCATGCTCCACGCTCAGCAGCGGTTCCTCCGCCACCTGGTGCGTGAGGGCCACCTCGACCGGGCCCTGGAGTTCCTGCCCACCGAGCGCCAGATCCGCGAGCGACTCAACACCGGGCAGGGCCTGACCGGGCCTGAGACGGCCGTCCTCCTCGCGTACACGAAGATCACGGTCTCCGACGAGCTGCTCTCCACCTCGCTGCCCGACGACCCGTACCTGCAGAGCCTGTTGCACGCGTACTTCCCGACGGCACTGCGCGAGAACTTCCGCGAGCAGATCGACGGGCACGCGCTGCGCCGCGAGATCGTGACGACCGTCCTGGTCAACGACACGGTCAACACGGGCGGTACGAGCTTCCTGCACCGTCTCCGTGAGGAGACCGGTGCCTCGCTGGAGGAGATCGTCCGGGCGCAGACCGCGGCCCGCGCGATCTTCGAGTCGAGCAAGGTGTGGGACGCGGTGGAGGCGCTCGACAATGTCGTCGCCGCCGACGTCCAGACCCGGATCCGGCTGCACTCGCGCCGCCTCGTCGAGCGCGGCACCCGCTGGCTGCTCAACAACCGGCCGCAGCCGCTCCAGCTCGCCGAGACGATCGGCTTCTTCGGCGACGGAGTCGAGCAGGTCTGGTCCGAGCTGCCCAAGCTGCTGCGCGGCGCGGACCTGGAGTGGTACCAGCAGATCTACGACGAGCTGTCGGGCGCCGGCGTCCCGGACGAACTCGCCACCCGCGTGGCCGGGTTCTCCTCCGCCTTCCCGACGCTGGACATCGTCGCGGTGGCCGACCGCATGGGCAGGGACCCGATGGCCGTCGCCGAGGTCTACTACGACCTCGCCGACCGCCTCGGCATCACCCAGCTCATGGACCGCATCATCGAGCTGCCGCGCGCAGACCGCTGGCAGTCCATGGCCCGCGCGTCGATCCGCGAGGACCTGTACGCGGCCCACGCGGCACTCACCGCCGACGTCCTGGCGGTGGGCAACGGCACCTCGACTCCCGAGCAGCGCTTCAAGGCGTGGCAGGAGAAGAACGCGGCGATCCTCGGCCGGGCCCGCACGACCCTGGAGGAGATCCAGGGCTCGGACTCGTTCGACCTCGCCAACCTGTCGGTGGCGATGCGGACGATGAGGACGCTGCTGCGGACGCATTCGTAGGTCGTATGTCGCGTTCGTAGCCCGTACGTCTGGTACGTCCCGTACGTCGATGGGGGCGCCCCGAGCTTGTTTCGGCTCGGGGCGCCCCCGTTCGCGTACGGCGGGGTCCTACTGCTCGCACTCCCCGCATTCCCGGCTGCCTCCCCGGCCCCTTCCCCGCCGATCCCTTCTTTCCGATCTCTGGGGAAAATCAGACTCGCAACTTACCTATTCCTGCTAAATAGGACATTTGGGCTATGGTTGGCTCGGTCGTCGGACGGACGTGTGGAGGACTCGGACCCGTGGCAGTGAACATCTACGAGGGACGGGCGCGCGTGGCGGCCCCGTCCGCCACCCGCTCCGGTGCCGTCCGGCGAACGCGGCGGATCGCGCTCGAAGTGGCCAAGTTCGCGGTCGTCGGTGGCAGCGGAGTCGCGGTCAACTTCCTGGTCTTCAATCTCCTTCTGCACGGCCTGAAGTGGGCCCCGATGACCGCCACGGCGATCGCCAGCTCCATCGCCATGGGCACCAACTACCTGGGCTTCCGCTTCTTCGCCTACCGGGACCGAGCCTCGCGCACCAGGCGGCAGATCGTCCTCTTCTTCGCGTTCAGCGGGCTCGGCGTCGTCATGGAGAGCGGACTCTTCTATGTCGGCTATCTCGGGCTGGGCATGAGCGGCCCGTTCGGCTCGAACATCGCCAAGGCGCTGTCCATCGTGCTGGCCTCGGCCTTCCGCTTCCTGGTGTACCGGACATGGGTGTTCCAACACGCGCAACGCGGTCGATAACGCGGCGCGGCCGGGAGGAATGTCTAGGATTAATAGGATGAATGTGGATCACCGCCGCGCGCCCGTCGCATCCGAGGTCGTCCCCGTCGCATCCGAGGTCGTCCCGGAAGTATCCGAGGTCATCCCTGCCGTATCCGTGGTCGTCATCGTCTACGACGACGCCGCCCGGCTGCCCACGGCCGTGCGCTCCGTGCTCGACCAGACGCTGCGGAGCGTCGAGGTCGTCGTCGTCGACGACCGGAGCACGGACGGTTCGTACGAGGTGGCGCGGCGGCTGGCCGCCGAGCATCCCGACCGCGTACGCGCCTTCCAGCTGCCCGAGAACAGCGGCGGCTGCGGAGCCCCCCGCAACCACGGCGTCCGCCAGGCCCGCGGCGACTACGTCCTCTTCCTCGACAGCGACGACGTACTGGAGCGCAACGCCTGCCGCAACATGCTGGAGGCCGCCGAGACCACCGGCGCCGACCTCGTCTCCGGCCTGTGCGTCCGGGTGCACGTCGACTCGCGCACGGGCAAGGAGGTCAAGTGGTATCCCTGGCTGTACGAGCGCACCCGCACGCTGGAGTCGATCTCCGAGCTCCCTGACCTGCTCGTCTTCGACACCCTCTCCACGAACAAGTGCTATCGCAGGCGGTTCCTGCTCGATGAGCGGCTGGAGTTCCCCGTCGGGATCCATTACGAGGACCTGCTGTTCTCCGCGCAGGCGTATGTGGCCGCCCGCCGTATCACCCTCATCCCCAACCGGGTCTACGACTGGCGGGTCGTGGAGAAACCGGCGGAGTCGGCGGCGAAGTCGATCAGCAACCGGCGCGATGAGATCGCCAACTTCACGCACCGGATGGAAATCCACCGCCGGGTCGACCAACTCCTCGCGGACAACGGCCTGTTGGACCTGAAGTTCGCCAAGGACGTCAAGTGGCTCAAGCACGACCTCGTGCTGCATCTGCGCGAGCTGCCGTTCCGGGACGCGTCCTACCGGCAGGAGTTCGCCGCGATCGCCCGGCAGTATCTGGAGTCGATCGACCGCGCCGCCTTCGACGAGACCGAGCCGATCCACGCCATCTGCGGCTATCTGCTGCAGAAGGGCGACTGGGACAATCTGCTGCCCGCCGTGGACACGCTCACCAACCGCGACAAGATCTCCTCGCCGCTCGTCGAGCGCGACGGGCGCGTGTACTGGTGCGTCGAGCACCTCGACGACCCCTTCGGCCGGCACGTCCTGGACGTCACCGAACTCGGCCATCACACCAAGCCGGTCGAGAAGATGTTCCTGCGCAACGTACTGGCCCACTACGAAGAGCAGGCCGGCGGGACCGTCCGACTGGCCGGGCGGATCACCAACCCGCTCGGGATCGTCCCGCCCGGCGCCCGGCTCGCCGGAGAGCTGGAGTTCTACGCCCGGCGCCAGGGCGTGCGCTTCCAGACCTTCCGCTTCCCCGTGCCGAGCCTGCGCCACGAGGGCGAGACCATCGCCTGGGAGGCCTCGGCGGACCTCACGGCGGTCCGGCCGCTGGGCATCGTGGACGCCGTGTGGGACGTACGGCTGCGCCTTGACGTCGACGGCGTACGCACCACGACGCGGCTCACCGTCGCCGAACCCGACCTGGTCACGGGTCAGTTGCCGGTCCGGCCGCGCCTCACCCGGCTGGTCGCCGACCGTATCGAGCCGATGGTCTCCTCGCGCGGTCATCTTTCCTTCCGGCTCGTCCCCGACAAGAAGGCGAACGCGGTCGTCCAGCGGGGCGTGCACGGCCGGGCCGGCACGCTCGCCAAGTCCGGCTACCGCAAGGCCAGGGCGCTGCGCAAGCAACTCACCTCCGGCGACACCAAACTCCGGCTCTACCACGAGGTGTTCACCCGCTTGCCCGTACGGAAGGGCCTCGTCGTCTTCGAGAGCCACCTGGGCCGGCAGTACAGCGACAGCCCCAAGGCGATCTACGAGGAGATGCGCCGCCAGGGCCTGGAGTTCGAGGCGGTGTGGTCGTACGCGGGCAGTCCGGACGGATTCCCCGCCGACGCCACCCTCGTGCGCCGCTGGTCCCTGCCCTATCTTAAGGCCCTCGCGCAGGCGGAGTTCTGGGTGGACAACCAGAGCTACCCGCTCAAGCTCGCCAAGCGGCCGCAGACCACCTACATCCAGACCTGGCACGGCTCCGCGCTCAAGCGAATGGGCTTCGACGAAGCCGAGTGGAAGCTCAAGTCCCGCGAGCAGCAAGCCGAGCAGCAGCGCACCCTCGACCGCTTCGACCGGTTCCTGATCCGCTCCGAGCACGATGTGCGCACCCTCGCGCGGGCGTTCCGGCTCCAGGAGCGGACGCTGTTGCGGGTGGGCTACCCGCGCAACGACGAGCTCGTGCGGGCCAGGGAGCGGGAGGAGGCCTCCGGACGCCGTGAGCGCGGCCCCCTCGCGGCCGAGTTGGGTATCCCGGAGGACAAGCAGATCCTGCTGTATGCCCCGACCTTCCGCCAACGCGGCGGCGGGCAGCGGCGGTTCGAGCTGCCCTTCGACGTGGAGCGTTTCGCCGACACCTTCGGCGACCGGTACGTCCTCCTCGTCCGCTCGCACTATCTCAACCACGTGGTGCTCCCGCCGTCCGTGCGCGGCCGCGTCATCGACGTCACCGCGCACCACGACGTGACCCCGCTGCTGGCGCTCGCCGACGGACTGATCACCGACTACTCCTCGGTGATGTTCGACTACGCCCTCCTCGACCGGCCGATGTTCTTCTTCGCCTACGACTACGAGGAGTACGTGCACGAGGGTCGCGGAACCTACTTCGACCTGTTGGACCGGGCGCCCGGTCCCGTCGTACGCACCGAGGACGAACTGCACGCGGCCCTCGGCTCGCTGGAGGAACAGGCGACCAAGTACGGGCCCAGGCGGGAACAGTTCGTCGCCGAATTCGGGGAGTACGACCAGGGGACCGCCGCCCGGAGCATCGTCGACCAGTTCTTCGCGCAGTGGAGGCGTGGATGACCGAGTATCCAGAGCGGGACATCTTCTTCGTCTCCAACAGTGTCGACGAGCTCGGCGGGGTGACCAGTTGGTCGCACCAGATGGCCCGTCTGTTCACCGAGCGTGGCCACCGCGTCCACGTCGTCGGCATCACCGAGCCAGCGGTCGTCCAGGAGCTGGGCGAACTCCCGTACCCCACCACGACGTTGTACGACCTCCACCCGCCGCGCGTCGGCTCCGCGCGCGGCATCAAGGGGCGGCTCAACCTCGCCGAGCGCAAGCTGCGCGCCGAACGCGCGGCGGGGATGCGGGAGCGGGCCGCCCAGCTGACCGCGCTGTTCCGGGCCGCGCGGCCCGGCGCCGTCGTGATCGTCACGCAGGTGTGGGCCATGGAGTGGGTGGCGCTCGCCGACACGACCGGGCTGACCGTCATCGGCATGAGCCACGAGTCCTTCGCGTGCGCGCGGGCGACCTCGCGCTTCCAGCGGGTGCGCAGGTACTACAAGGACGTCGACCGGATGCTGGCGCTCACCCGCGAGGACGCCGACCTGTGGATCGGGCAGGGCATGAACAACGCCTCGTTCATGCCGAACCCCATCCCGTTCATGCCCGAGAAGCCCTCGCCGCGCACCGCGAACGTCGTCGTCAGCATCGGCCGACTGCACGACGAGAAGGGCATCGACCTGCTCCTCGACACCTGGGCCGAGCTCGCGCCGGGCCACCCCGACTGGCGCCTGCGGATCTACGGCTCCGGCGACGAGGAGGACGAGGAGATCCTCAAGAAGCAGTGCACGACGCTCGGCCTCGACGACTGTGTGGAGTGGATGGGCCGTACCGGCGACGTCCCGGGCGCCCTGCACGGCGGCTCCGTCTTCGTCCTGCCGTCACGCGGCGAGGGCTTCCCCCTCGCCCTCATGGAGGCCATGGCGACCGGCCTCGCCTGCGCCGCCTTCGACTGCGCGCCCGGCGTCCACGAGATCATCCACGACGGCGAGGACGGCCTCCTGGCCGCCCTCGGCAACACCGGCGAACTCGCCCGCCACCTCAACACGTTGATGTCCGACAAGGAGCTGCGGGACAGGATGGGGGAGGCGGCCCGGGCGAGCATCCAGCGCTATACGGAGGGCGAGATCGTACGGCGCTGGGAGGAGCTGTTCGCGTTCTTGGAGAGGTGAGGCCCCCGTACCGGCCTTACTTGCCCGTGAACTTCTCGTACTCCTTCAGCACATCCTCCGTAGGCCCATCCATCCGCAACTCCCCCCGCTCAAGCCACAGCACCCGGTCACACGTATCGCGGATCGACTTGTTGTTGTGGCTGACCAGGAAAACGGTGCCGGCGTGCTTCCGCAGCTCCCGGATCCGAGCCTCGGAGCGCTTCTGGAAGGAGCGATCCCCCGTCGCCAGGGCCTCGTCGATCATGAGCACGTCGTGGTCCTTGGCGGCGGCGATGGAGAAACGCAGTCGCGCCGCCATCCCGGAGGAGTACGTCCGCATGGGGAGCGTGATGAAGTCGCCCTTCTCGTTGATGCCGGAGAAGTCGACGATCTCCTGGTAGCGCTCGTGGACCTGTTCCCTGGACATGCCCATCGCGAGCCCGCCGAGGTAGACGTTGCGCTCGCCGGTGAGGTCGTTCATCAGGGCCGCGTTGACGCCGAGCAGCGAGGGCTGGCCATCGGTGTAGATCTTGCCGTTCTCCACGGGGAGCAGGCCCGCGACCGCCTTGAGCAGGGTGGACTTGCCCGAGCCGTTGGTGCCGATCAGGCCGATGGCCTCGCCCTTGTACGCCGTGAAGGAGACGCTCTTGACCGCGTGCACCTTGCGCACACCCGCCGCCTTCTCCGCCTGCTTGCGGCGCAGGATGCGGTTGAGGGCGGCGGTGGCGCTGCCCTTGCCCGCGCCGGTGCCGTTGACGCGGTAGACGATGTCGACGCGGTCGGCGATGACGGTCGGGACACGGGGGTCGGAGGTGCCGCGCGGGGTGTCCTGGATGGCGCTCTTGGTGATGGTGTCAGCCACGTCCGTACGTCTCCTCGGCCTTCCAGAAGTAGATGAAGCCGCCGACCCCGGCGACGAGCGCCCAGCCGGTGGCCAGCGCCCACACATGCGGCGGCAGCTGGTGTGCGTGGAAGCTGTCGATGAGGGCGAACCGCATGAGGTCGATGTACACGGCGGCCGGGTTGCTCTGGAGCGCGATCAGGACCCAGTGGGGCATGTCCCGGTTGCTGAGCAGTCGGTCGATGCTCCACATGACACCGGAGACGTACATCCAGGTGCGCAGCAGGAACGGCATGAGCTGCGCGATGTCCGGCGTCTTGGCGCCCATGCGCGCCATGACCATCGCCACGCCCGCGTTGAAGACGAACTGGAGCGTCAGCGCGGGGATCACGAGCAGCCAGGACGCGGAGACCGGGACGCCGAAGCAGAGCAGGATCACGACCAGCGCGCACATCGAGAACAGCAGCTGCTGGAGCTGTTGCAGACAGTACGAGACCGGGAGCGAGGCGCGCGGAAAGTGCAGGGCGCGTACCAGCCCGAGGCTGCCGGAGATGGCGCGCGTCCCCGCCATGATCGAGCTCTGCGTGAAGGTCCACACGAAAACGCCGGTGACCAGGAATGGCACGTAGTCGGGCACGCCGTGCTTGGTGCCCATCAGGATGCCGAAGATGAAGTAGTAGACCGCCGCGTTCAGCAGCGGGGTCATCACCTGCCAGACCTGGCCGAGCTTCGCCTGGCTGTACTGGGCGGTGAGCTTGGCGGTGGCGAAGGCGGTGATGAAGTGGCGCCGCGCCCACAGCTGGCGGACGTACGCGGGCAGGGACGGGCGGGCGCCGCTGACGGTGAGGCCGTACCGGGCGGCGAGCGCCGCGGCGTCGTCGGCGGGGGGACCCGGTGTCGCTGTCGGGGGCGGTGTGTGGAGGACCTGGCTCACATCCGCTGCTTTCGCTCGGGGGGTGGAGTGCGCGGGGTCCGTCCTTACCGTTTCCTACGTCGTCCTTGCCGTCTTCTTACGTCGGGACGGGACCGTATCGTCGCAACGCGAGCGTAGGGCTTTCCGACGTCGGAACGCAACCGTTTCGTCGTAACGGCCTATGCTGGTCCGTATGACGACGAACGCCGATGCCCCCGCGCCTGCCGATGGGAAGGCGCCGCGCCGACGGGCCCCCGCCGGGGCGGCCGTCCTCCGAGAGGACGTGACCGAGGCCATCCGCGCCGCCGTCTTCGAGGAACTCGCGGCCGTGGGCTACGCCCGGATGTCCATCGAGGGCATCGCGCGCCGCGCGGGCGTCGGCAAGACCGCGGTGTACCGGCGCTGGCGGTCCAAGCTGCACCTGGTGCTCGACTTGGTCTCGGCGGTCGCGGTCCAGGGGCTGCCCGCCCCTGACACGGGCTCCCTGGAGGGCGATCTGCGGCTGCTGTACGAGGTCACCTCGCGTGCCCTGCGCCACCCCGTCGCCGGGCAGATCATCCCCGACCTGCAGGCCGAGGCGGCCCGCAACCCCGACATCGCGGACGCCATGCAGAAGGCGCTGCGCGAGGGTCAGCAGGGGGTCGCGAGCGGGATCGTCGCGGCGGCGGCCGCGCGGGGTGAGGTACGCGAAGGCATCGATCTCGAGCTCGCGCTCGACTTGATGTCGGGCCCCCTGTACTGGCGGGCGGTGGTGGTCCGCGGGCCCAAGCTGGCCAAGGGGTACCTGGCGAGTCTGGCCCGGGCCACGGCGGCGGCGCTCAAGGCGTTGTGATCACGCGGCGGCTTTCGAGGAGGCCGTTCACGCGGCTGCCCGGCGGCCCTTGAGCAGGCTGACGCCCGCTCCCAGGGAGACGAACGCGAGGTCCTCAAGCTGAAGGCCGAGGGCCTCGACAACACGACCATCGGCAAGACGCTGGTCCTCTCCGACAGCGCGGTCAGCAAACACATCGGCAATGTGTTCCTGAAACTGGGCCTGCCGTCGACGGACAGCGGAGACCAGAGAGTGCTGGCCGTACTGGCGTACCTCAACAGGGACTTGTGAGATCAGCGGTCGGCCGGGCTCTTCACGGCGAGGAAGCCGAACAGGTCGGGGACGCCGCCCGGCCCCGCCTCGGCGGTGCGCACCAACTGCAGTCCTGCCGCGACGGTGGCGTTCAGGAGGTCGGCGAGCGGGAGGTGCCAGGCGCCGACGCGGGCCCGCACACCCGCCGGGTTCCACGCGTCGAAACTGCGCGACCGGTCGGCGTACCGCTCGTCGAGCAGCACCCTCGGCCCCTCGCTCCAGTCCGCGAACGCCCCGATGAAGCACGGATGCACCCCCAGGTGCACGAACCGCCCACCGGGCCGCAGCACCCGGGCGACCTCCCTCAACACAGCCGCGTAATCGGGCACATCGGTATGGGCCAGCACACACACGACGGCCGGCACGGAACCGTCCCCGAACGGAAGCGCCGTCGCATCGCCGACGACCACGGGCAACCGCCGTATCGCATGCAGCAGTTGACCACCTGACAGATCCACCCCGACGGGCGTCCACCCCGTCCCGGCCAAGGCGGGCGCATGGGCTCCCGTACCGCAACAGACGTCCAGGCAGGTGCCTTCGCCGGGGCCCAGAAGATCCTGAAGCGTGGCGTGCACCCGTTGGATGTACTCGCCGCCCGTGGTGGGCGACATGAAGTCGTTGTACCAGTCGGCGTGTTCGTCGTACGTCGCTGTCGTCCGCCCGGCGCTCATGCCACCGAGCTTACGAATGGCCTTCGAAGCCATGGGGGACTGTTCGCTCAGGGCATGGTGTCCTGCGGTTGGTTGGCCAACCGGCGGGCGAGGTCCGTGAGCTCCGCCGTCCGCAGGACCCGTCCGCCGGAGCCCGGCAGGGGGACGTGCAGGAGCTCGGTCCACCGTCCCGGGATGGCGCTCGCCCCGTATACGGCGCCTGCCAGGCCGCCCGTCACGGCCGCGACGGTGTCCGTGTCGCCGCCGAGGTCGATCGCGGCGCGCACGGCGTCCTCGTACGAGTCGGTGGTCCGCAGGGCCCATGCGGCGGAGCCGAGGCAGGGCCATACGGCGCCATTGAACTCTGTGGCCTGGTCGGGGTGCCAGTCCGGGGCGAGGACGGTGGTGTAGCGGGCGCGATGGTCCGGGTGGACGGCGTCGAGCGCTTCCGGGATCGCGGTGAGGGGATCCCCGCCCTGCAGTGCGACCCGGACCAGTTCGTGGAAGAGCGCCGTGCCCTCCCAGGCCGCCCGGTCGCCGTGGGTGAGTGCGGCGATGCGGCGGGCGGCGGCCACGGTGGCATCCCGGCCGTGCGGGGCGAAGCACACGGCGGAGGTCGCCGCGCGCATCAACGAGCCGTTCCCGGCGGCTCGTTGGCTCTCCTGGTAGTGGATGGCCGCGGCCAGGTCCCAGGGATCTCCGCTGGTGAGGACGGCCTCGGTCTGCAGGCCCATGTCCTTGGGCTCGGACGCCGCCCACTGCTGGAATCTGCGGAAGATGTCGGGCAGTTCGAGACCGCCGTGCTCCAGCAGCGACTCACCGACCAGCACAGCCATCTGCGTGTCGTCGGTGGCCTCCCCCGGGTCCCAGCCACCGCCCCCGCACATCTCGCCGCCGTACCCGGGCGCGGGAAAGCGGGCGGTGAACGCCCCTTCGGGACCGAACTCGAAGGGGGCGCCGAGGGCATCGCCCACCGCGGAGCCGAGGATGGTGCCGATGGCGGTCATTGAGCGAGCGTACGGGGGTGTTGGCCGGCCCGGGGGTTCGGGGACGTTGGCCGGCCCGGGGGGTTCGGGGGCTAGGTGCGGCTTGCTCCCGGGTGCAGGCGGGTCCAGCCTGACCAGGCTGAGGTGATCATGTCCTGGACGTCGTACTTGGCTTTCCAGTCGAGTTCGGTGGCGATGCGGTCGGCGGAGGCGACGACGCGGGCCGGGTCGCCGGGGCGGCGGGGGGTGGTCACCGGGGGTCGGTCGTAGCCGGTGAGGGCGTTGATGCGGTCGATCATCTCGCGGACGGAAACGCCTTCGCCGCGGCCGATGTTGAGGGTGAAGTCGCTGCCGGGGGAGGCTTCCAGAGCGCGGGCGGCGACGACGTGGGCCTCGGCCAGGTCGACGACGTGGATGTAGTCGCGGACGCAGGTTCCGTCGGGGGTGGGGTAGTCGTCGCCGAAGATGCGTGGGGGTGCGTTCTCGGTGAGTTTTTCGAAGACCATGGGGATGAGGTTGAAGACGCCCACGTCGGCCAGTTCCGGGGACGCCGCTCCGGCCACGTTGAAGTAGC
This sequence comes from Streptomyces sp. NPDC001530, assembly GCF_042894545.1. NCBI lineage: Bacteria > Bacillati > Actinomycetota > Actinomycetes > Kitasatosporales > Streptomycetaceae > Streptomyces > Streptomyces sp. NPDC001530. The sequence continues at coordinate 451,991 of NZ_JBIAVS010000007.1, read as the reverse complement.
GGAGGGAGGCGGTGGACAGGCCCGTGGCGCGGCCCGTCGCGCGGACCAGCCACTCGCCCACCAGCTTCGTCTCGCCGTACGGGCTCATCGGCACGCACGGCGTCTCCTCCGTCACCAGGTCCACGTCCGGCATGCCGTACACCGCGGCGGAGGACGAGAAGACGAAGGAGCGGACCTGCGCCGCCGTCACCGCTTCCAGCAGGACCCGCAGGCCCTCGACGTTCTCCCGGTAGTAGAGCAGCGGGAGGTCCACCGACTCGCCGACCTGCTTCTTCGCCGCCAGATGGACGACACCGGTGACGGAGTGCTCGGCGAGCGTCCGGGACACCAGCTCGCCGTCCAGGATCGAGCCGACCACCAGCGGGACATCGGCGGGCACCCGCTCCCTGATCCCCGTGGACAAGTCGTCGTAGACCACAGCCTGTTCGCCCGCGTCGAGCATCGCGCGGACGACGTGCGCCCCGATGTAGCCGGCCCCGCCGGTGATCAGCCAGGTCATGTGCGACCGTCCCCTCGTCAGTGAGCCTGTGGTGGTGCGTGTGTCGTGCGGTCGCGTATCAGTGAACCAGGCGTTTGAGGCGGCGGAGTACCACATCGGTCATACCTCGCCATCCGGACGCCGTACGCAGCGCCAGCGCCCCCGCGTGCGTGCGGTACGGCTGCGCCAGCAGGACGCCGTGGCGGGCGTCGGGGACCGCGCGGCGGCGCAGCAGGCCGGGGCCCGCGAGCGCGTGCGCCGTGGCCTCCCGGCTCGTGCCGTCGCGGAAACGCAGCGTCAGCCGGAGGTCCCACGTGCCCGCGCCCAGCGCCGACAGGTCCACCGGCGTCTCGGCCGTCCAGACGTCGCCGTACCGGTCGGGGAGCAGAGCCGCCTTGCGGCGCAGGCCCACGCGGCCCTCCTCGCGGTGCACGAACTCCACGTCCACCGACGTTGGACCCGCCTCCGCCATCCGCCCGTACAGCTCGTGCAGGCGCAGCCGTAGTCGGGTGCCACGCGCGCGTGGCCGCAGTTCGGCGTCGACGGCGGCCGGCAGCAGATGCGCGGGGCGCACCAGGAAGTGGTCCAGCGTGACCTGGGGAAGGTCGTCCGACCAGATGGGCGTGGCGTCGGAGGCGCGGGCGTACGGCGGGAGCAGCCGGGCCGGGCGGGCCGCGAGCTCCTTGAGGCGGGGCAGGTCGAGGGGTGCGGGGGAGGCCAGCACGACGCGGGCGACGAGGCGGCCGGGGGCGGTCGGGTTGACGGTGAAGTCGGTCGCGTCGAAGGACGAGAGGTACGCGCGCGTGTGGTCCCACCACGCGCGCCGGTACGCGGGGTCGCGCAGCTCCAGTTCGCGCGTGTACATCCGCAGCTCGTGGTCGAGGAACTTGGCGTGCACCGCCCGCGCGAGCCGCTTCTCACCGGCGCCGAGCAGGATCTCGTACGCGGCCCGGTTCGCCTCGGTCCTGGCCCGCCAGGTGTCGACGTCCGCGCGGTCGAGCGAGAGGGAGAGGTGGGCGGCGGTACGCCGTACGTGCCAGACGTACACCGTGTGGGGGATGAGCGCGATGCGCGGCCCCGCCGCCAGCACGCGCGCGGTGAACACGAAGTCCTCGTAGCGGAAGCGGCCCTCGGGGAAGCGGATCCCGCGCTCGCGCAGGAAGTCGGTGCGGTACAGCTTGTTGACGCAGAGCGTGTCGTGCACCAGGCGCGGGCGGCTGGAGGGGTGCGGGATCAGGGCGGGCTCCGCGTAGAGCGCCCGCTCCCAGGGGACCTCACGGCCCGAGGGCAGCTCGCGGCGCACGCACAGACCGGCCGCGACCTGCGTGCGCTGCCCGTCCGCCGCGGCGAGCAGCGCGTCCACCGCGCCGGGCGGCAGCACGTCGTCGCTGTCCAGGAACATCACGTACGGGGCCGTCGCGGCGTCGATGCCGTCGTTGCGGGGGCTGCCGCAGCCGCCGCTGTTGACCGCGCGGTGGATCACTCTCAGGCGCGGCTCGTCGGCGGCGAGGCCGTCGAGGAGGGCCGCGCTGCCGTCCGCCGAGCAGTCGTCCACGGCGATCACCTCGCCTACGGCCGGGCCCTGCGCGAGCGCCGAGCGCACCGCGTCGGCCACATGGGTGGCGTCGTCATACCCGATGACGATGACACTGACCTGCGAGTGCTGAGGGTTCATGGGATCCACGGGCCGGAACGGTAGGTCTTGCGAGTAATTTTCCGTTAAGAGCCACTTAGTGTCTCGTGCGGAAGACGGCAGTAATCGGATGCGGGTTCCGTGCGAGCTCGTCGGATTTCACCTGGTCTGTCGCGATCATGGTGCTGCTCATGGAGCTGTTCGTGGGGCTGTTCGTGGAGCCGCCGGACTGCCACAGCCGCGCGAACGACAGCCCCGCGGCCGTCGCCAGCAGACCGTTGCGCACGAGCATCAGCAGACAGCCCGTCCACGTGCTGTGGACGACTTCCCCGTACAGGCCGGGGTACGCGGCCGAGCTGACCGCCGACGCCGCCACGATCAGCGCGGCCACCGGGCGCTGCGTGGTGTGCCGCGAGGTCAGGCACACGGCGGACAGGCCGATCAGCCACACCATGTACTGGGGGCTGATCACCCGGCTCGTCACCGTGAACAGCAGCACGGCGGTGAGCGCCGCGTCGTACGGGGTCGCCGCCGTCCAGCGCCGCGCCCGCACCCGCCACAGCAGCAGAAGCCCGAACGCGGCGACCGTGAGGGCGAGCGAGACCACGGCGATCGCGGAGACGTACGGGCCGACGAACTCCATCGCGCCGTACTGATAGCGCACCTGGCCCGGCCATCCGGCCCGGCGCGCGAGGCCCAGCACCGTGCCACCGAGCGACTCGATCTGCACGCCCCGGCCGCCCTGCTGGCGCAGGAAATCGAAGGGGTTGCTGAAGACGGCCGCCACAAGGGCGAGCAGAGCCGCGGCCGTGACCGCCGCCGAGGTCCAGGCCTCCCGGGTTGTACGGCCCCGGGGGGTGCCGATCAGCGTCAGCGCGGGCCAGACCTTCACCAGGGCCCCCAGTGCGGCGAACGCGCCGCACGCGCGCGTGGAGCGCGAAAACGTCAACAGGGAGATGACGGCGAAGGCGGTGACCTGCACGTCGTACCGGGCGAGCGGGATGTGCAGGAGGAGGGGGAGAGCCATCGTCCACAGGGCGGCGCCGCGCAGGCTGCGGCCCGGGCGTCGGCCCGCGCGCGTGAGGACGAGTGCGATCACGGCGTCCGCGGCGAGCGTGAGCGTCACGAAGGCCGTGAAGTACGTCAGCGTCGGCAGCAGCGCGGGCGCGAGCAGCACCGGGCCCGCGCCCGGCGGGTACTGCCACAGGCGGTCGCCCGCCGGAAACGCGCCCTGCGACAGGACGCCGTACCAGCGGAAGTATAGGTGGCCCACCTCGCGCGAGACGGCGCCCCGGCCGAGCGGGGCGAGCTCGTCGTGGGCGAGCAGCCACAGCATCAGGGAACGGGTGGCCAACCAGGCGACGGCGAGCAGGTAGAGGGGTTTCTTCGAGGCGCTCATCAAGCCCGGATCGTAAGCCGCATGGATGCCTCACGAGGGTTGATACGCCGTCAATACCTTTCAAACATTGGTTAATAGCAAAAAATCGGTCCTATGGTGAGGGCTTGGGTGAGGCGGTCCGGGGCCGGGCGTCCGGAGGCGGCGGTGGCCGTTCTGCTGCCCGTGTTCGCCATGCTGGCGATCGGGCTCTGGGGGCTCGACCGCGGCGGCATGTGGCGCGACGAGGGGGTGACGTTCCAGGTCGCGCGGCGCTCGTTTCCGCAGATCTGGCAGCTGCTGCACAGCGTCGACGCGGTGCACGGCCTGTACTACCTCCTGATGCACGGCTACTACGTCCTGACGCACGTCGCCCTCGCCGCGCACCCCGGCGAGGTCGCCCTCCGGCTCCCCTCGGTCTGCGCCGCCGCCGCGACCGCGGGCCTCGTCGCGGCCCTCGGCGTCCGGCTGAGCCGCCCGCGGGTGGGCCTGTGGGCGGGGCTGCTGTACGCCGTCACGCCCATGGCCGGGCACTTCGCGCAGGAGGGCCGGTCGTACGCGCTCGTCGCCGCCGGGGCGGCGGGGGCGACCGTGCTGCTGGTGCGGGCCACGGGGGTCCCCCCTGTTCGAGCGAAGCCGAGAACTTGGGGGAGGGCGGGTGGCTGGTGGGCGTACGGAGGGACGGTCGCCGTCACGTGTCTGCTGCACGAGCTGGCGGTGCTCCTGCTGCTCGCGCACGCCGGGACGCTGGCACTCGCGCGGGTGCCGGCGCGGGTGTGGCGGGGGTGGGGGTGCGCGGCGGGGGCCGCGGTGCTGGTGCTGGTGCCGCTCATCCTCGTCTCGCGGGGGCAGTCCGCGCAGGTCGCTTGGCTGTCACCGCCCGGCTTCTGGAGCGTGGGGCGGCTGCTGGGGGCGTTCACGGGTCCGGCGCCGCTGATGGTCGTGCCCTACGTGGCCCTCATCGCCCTTGCGCTGCGGCCGCCGCTCGCGCGGCGGGGCGAGCTGTCGCTCCCGGCGGTTGCCCTGCCTCTGATGGTGGTCCCGCCGGCGGTGCTGATGTCTGTCTCGCGGTTCTGGCCGCTGTACGACGAGCGGTATGTGCTGTACGCGTTGGCGGGGGCGCCGTTGCTTGCTGCGGCCGGAGGTGAGTGGCTGGCCGGCGTTGTGGTTCGTCTGCGGGCCGGTGGTCGTCGTGTGCCCACCCTCCCCCAAGCTCTCGGCTTCGCTCGAGCAGGGGGGACCCCCATCGCTCTGCGGAACGACCGCCCACACGACGACGGAGTGGCTGTCCGTTCCGCTCTGCGGAGCGATTGCCCACGCGATGGCGGTGTGGTCGTCAGTTCCCGCCTGCGGAGCGGCTGCCTGCAGAGCGGCGGCTCGATGGCAACTGGCCCCCGGCCACGGTTTCCCCGCGCTGCCCTCATCGGCATCTTGGCCGTCAGCCTCGCCTTCGCCGTCCAGCTCCCGCTCCTCCGCCAGGACCGCACCCCCGACCACGGTGCCGACAACCTCGCTGCCGTCTCCGCCGCTGCCCGCCGCGAACTGCGCCCCGGCGACCCGGTGTTGTTCCTGCCGTCGATCGTGCGGCGGTCGGCGCTGGCGTATCCGAAGGGCTTCCGGGGCGTCCGGGATGTCGCGCTGAGGGTGCCGGGCCCGGCGTCCGGGACGCTCTACGGGCTGGAGGCGGACCCGGGGGAGTTGCGCCGCCGCCTGGCCCGGCTCGACCGCGTGTGGGTGGTCGCCGAGCCCTTCGCCCTGCGGCCGGCCTGGTACCCGGCCAGCCCGACCGAACGGGTCAAACTCACCGTGGTCGACGAGGAGTTCGTACCCCGGCAGGAGGTGGTACGGAGGGGAGTGACGCTCACGCTGTACGTCCGCAGGGCGGCGCCCCTTTAGGGGCGCGGGGCTCTGCTGAATAAGGGGCTCCGCCTCGCGGGCGCGACCAGCCCCCGCCGGCCCGCAGCCGACGAACCGCCCTTCCAGCCGGCGGAGCGCACACGCGGAGCTAGACGCAGCCCGGCGTCTCCTCCAGCGCCGCAGCGTCCAGCGCCGCCGTCAGGCGGTCCAGCCGCGCACGGAGCTCGCGGATCTCCTCGAGGTCGGCGCCCGTCGCCGCGCCGATCCGGCGCGGTACCTGCCGCGCGCGCTCGCGCAGGGCGATGCCCTCCTCGGTGAGATGGACGTGCACGGAGCGCTCGTCGCGGGCGCTGCGCTCCCGTCGTACGAGACCGGCCGCCTCCAGGCGCTTGAGCAGCGGTGACAGCGTCCCGGAGTCGAGTCGCAGATGTTCGCCGACCTTCTTCACGGGCAGCTCGCCGTGCTCCCACAGCACCAGCATCACCAGGTACTGGGGGTAGGTGAGCCCGAGATCCTTGAGGATCACGCGGTAGACGCTGCCGAAGGCGCGCGAGGCGGCGTTCAGCGAGAAGCAGATCTGCTGGTCGAGACGGAGGTAGTCCTCGTCGGACGGGGCCTCGGGGCGCGGGGTGGTCGGCGTGGCGGTCATGGGACCAGGGTAGCTCTTTCTCGCCATTAAGTTGTGCGCAATTAAATTGCGTGCTCTAATGGAGCCCGTGAGGCGGTCGGAACGGCCGCCCCGGCAAGACTTTGACTTGAGAGGGACGGTCTCCATGGACGCGATCTACACCGCTGTCGCCACCGCCACCCACGGCCGCGAGGGCCGCGCCGTCAGCTCCGACGGCAAGCTCGACCTGCAGCTGGCCGTGCCGGTGGAGCTGGGCGGCAACGGTCAGGGCACCAACCCCGAGCAGCTGTTCGCCGCCGGTTACGCCGCCTGTTTCGCCAGCGCCCTCGGTCTTGTCGGCCGCGCGGCGAAGGTCGACGTCTCCGAGGCCGCCGTGACCGGCGAGGTCGGCATCGGCAAGCAGGGCGAGGGCTTCGGCCTCAAGGTGACCCTCCGCATCGAGCTGCCCGACTCCGTCGACGAGGCCACCGGCCGCAAGCTGGTCGAGCAGGCCCACCAGGTCTGCCCCTACTCCAACGCCACCCGCGGCAACATCCCCGTCGAGCTCGTGGTCGAGTAATCCCGGATGTCGTCAGCAGGTGCCCCGTGCCCCTTCAGGGGTACGGGGCACTGCGCTACCGGCCCGCGGTCTCCGGACGGCGGCTCACGACCCGACCCGCGCCAGCACCTCCCCCGTCTCCCGGCTCCACGCCACCACCGTCGCCTCCTCCGGCACCTTGCGCCAGCGCGTCAGCAGCAGCCAGCGGACGTGGTACCGGCGGGCGACGGCGGTGCGTTCGGCGCGGGTCGACGCCGGGTCGAGGTACGCCCGGACCGCGGCCAGCCGCCGTAGCCGTTCCCCCTCGTCGAGGGCGAGGTCGGGCCAGGCGGGCGCGGCGAGGTCCGGCCCGTAGCCCGCGATCAGGTGGACGGAGTAGTACCCGTCCGTGATGACCGCCTCGCCGGGCTCGATGTGCCGCGCCGCCCACGCGTACGTCGGCCAGCGCGGCGGCTGGTCGAAGCCGACCGGGTCGAGCGCGCGCGGCACCACCGCCCCGGCCTGCACGGTGAGGAACCCGACGCAGGCCCCGACGGCCGCCGCCAGCCCGAGCCCGTACCGCCACCGCGGCCACGGCCGCGACGCCGCCAGCTCCACCCCGAGCGCGAACTGCAGCGGTACGAGCGTGAGCCCCAGGATCCTGCCGTACGTGTAGTGCCCGCTGACCCGGCCGTACGCCACCGTCAGGCACTCCAGCGCGAACATCAGCACCAGCGGATCCCGCCACCAGTGCCCTTCGCTCCGTTGGGCCCGCCGCGCCCGCAGCCACAGCGCGGGCAGCCCGATCAGCGCCAGCCAGAAGTGCCCGGGCATCCCCTCGTACAGCCGCTCGTGCATCGCGTCCACGCTGCGGTCCCCGCTGAGCGCGAAGACGTCGAAGTACGGCCAGTCGTACGCGACCAGCAGCGCCGCCGCGCCCGCCAGCGTCCAGCGGCCCACGATGGCCGCTCGCCACCCCCGCTGCCACCCGGCCACGAAGGCCACCGCCCCGAGCGCCGCCGCGATCGACGTGATCGGATGCATGAGCAGGATCAGCCCGTACAGCGCGCCGAGCCCCACGTACCCGGAGAAGCTCCTGAGGCCGCTCGGGCCGACGTACCGGACGGGGCCGGCGATGGCTCCCGCGCGCGTGCCCGTCAACGCCCAGGCCCAGAAGGCCAGTCCGATGGCGCACGTCGACGGATAGCCGAGGTTGCCCGTCATCGACATCAGCCCGAGATAGCCGCTCCACCAGGCCCGCTCGGTGCCCCACAGCAGCACCATGGCGAACAGGCCGAGGACCGGCGCCCACTGACGAGGCGTCAGTACGCGGACGAAGCGGCCGATGCCGGTCAGCAGGACCAGCAGGTTGAAGGGGCCGGAGAGCCGTACGACCTCCCAGCCGCCCAGCCCCGTCAGCCGGGCGAAGGCTCCCTGGGCCACCGTGTACGGCGAGTAGTACGGGCTGCCCGCGCCGGGCAGATCCGCCATCGGGTGGAGCGGGTGGAGAAGATGCGCCTTGAGGCGTTCGACGACCGCCGCGTGCTGGCCGGCGTCGCAGCACAGCGGGACACGCCAGTAGGCGAGCGACATCACCAGCCAGAACAGGGCGCCGAAGCACTGGTACGGGGTCGGACGCCAGGTGGCACCGCCGCGCAGCGCGGTGGCGCCGCGCACGGCCCGCCGGACGAGGACGTCGGCGCTCACCGGGCGGAAGGGGAGGACGGGGCGGCAGTTCGCGGCATTTGCCGTATATGCCCGCCAGGGTCAACGGAGTAGCCGGGCGTCACCTCATCGGGCGACCTCGGTGTCCCTCCGCAGCGGACCCGGCACCATAGCGCCCGAGGCCCGCACCCGTGGCCGTACGGCCTCCTCCAGCAGCAGCGGAAGTCCCACCACCGGCAGCAGCCACGCCAGCACGATCAGCCGGTCGCCCCAGATGTTGATGTCGGGGTGCCCGGCCTGGTTGAGGACGCCGGTGAGCGCGGCCGCGAGCAGGAAGCCGGCGAAGGCCGGGCGGCGGCGGAGCGCACCCCAGGCGGCGGCGACCAGGGCCGTCAGGAACAGTGGCTCCCAGAGCTGTCGGCGCAGCCACTCCACCCAGAAGTTGAACTCCAGGTGGAGGAACTCCGGCCACAGGCGGGTGCGGTCGGGACGCGAGAAGTGGGCCGTGAGCAGGTCCTGCAGACTCTCGGACTCGGACGGGTAGTGCAGCGCCTTCGCGAGGAGGACCGTGGCCACGGCCCCGCCGCCCGCCACCGCCGCGAGCACGCGAAGGGGCCCCTCCCACTGCCTGCGCCGTACGCCCGTCACCGCGCACGCCCCCGCCAGGCACAGCCCGAGGAACAGCGCCTGCGAGTGCTTCACCGTGAAGAGCGCCGCCAGGGACCCGACGACCAGCCAGGTCCCGGCCCGCGCGCGGCCCTCCAGTACCAGCGCGCAGCCCCACAGCGCCGCCAGGGTCAGCGTCAGCAGCAGGCCCTCGGTCATCGGGCGCATGGCCGTCGTGCCGCACGGCAGCACGTAGAAGAGGGCCTGCCCGGTCAGGGCCACGCCGGTGGAGGCGCGCAGGGTGCGCAGCACGAGGAAGGCGAGGACGCCTCCGGTGACCGTGATGACGACGCTCGACGCCCACAGGCCCCACGTCACGCCGAAGGCCGTGATGAAGGGGACCAGCAGCGCCGGATATCCCGGCCGTACCTCGAAGATCCGCATGAAGCGGGGCGGCATGAACGGCACGGTGTGCCCCGCCGTCTCCCCGGCCGCCAGCCGCTTCGACACCCCCCGCCACTGGTCGCGGCGGCACTCCTCCATGACCCGCCCGGTGGGGCTCGGCGCGTGGAAGCGCACCACGTGGACGCTCTGGTTGCGGCGCGCGATGGATGCCTTGCCCGCGCAGGCGTAGTCGATCGTGAGCGCGGCGGCGTCGTGCTTGCTCTCGCCGCGCAGGCTCAGCGCGTACGACAGGTAGTTCTTGGTGTCGGGAGTGTCCCGGCCGGTGACGTTCGCGAGCTGGAGGACGGCGAACACGGCGGACAGGACGATCACCCAGGACCACGGGGAGCGCGGCGACCGGGGCCCGACGAGATAGCGCACGAGCATGCTGACGAGCACGCTCACGACGACGCGAGGACGTCGTGCCCCGCCTGCGTCGGCACCGGGACGACCGGGAAGGGCTCCTCGACCTTCTCGCCGAGCATCAGCGTCCGCACCACCCGCTCGGCCGCCCGCCCGTCGTCGAACTCGCAGAACCGCGCCCGGAATCCCGCCCGCAGCCGTGCCGCGTCCGCGTCCTGCCACGCCCCGGACGCGAACAGCCACGCCAACTCCCGGTAGGAGCCCACCACATGGCCGGGGGCGTCCGCCGTGATGTCGAAGTAGGCGCCCCGGCTCGCCGCGTACGCGCCCCAGTCGTCGGTGTGGAGCACGATCGGCCGGTTGAGGTTGGCGTAGTCGAACATGAGGGCCGAGTAGTCCGTGACCAGGACGTCGGAGGCGAGCATCAGGTCCTCGACGTGCGGTTCGTCGGTCGCGTCGACCACGACCTTGCGGCGGTGCAGCTCGGACAGGCCCATCCCGCGCGCCGGACCGTCCGCGAGCGACGGATGCAGCCGTACGACGAGGGTGTGGCCCGCGCCGAGATCGTCGGCGAAGCGGGCGAGGTCGATGCGGTCGATGTGGCCGCCCCGGATGTAGTCGCGGCGCGTCGGCGCGTACAGCACCACCCGGTGGTCGGCCGGGATGCCGAGGCGGGCGCGGACGGCCGCCCCGTCCTCGGGGCGTGCGCGGACGAGGACGTCGTTGCGCGGGCTGCCGGTGCGCAGCGAGGTGAAGTGGCAGGGGTAGGCGCGGTCCCAGACCAGCTCGGAGTGACGGTTGGCGACCAGGCTGTAGTCCCAGCGGTCGGCGCGGCGCAGCATCTGCGGCACGTCGAAGCCGTGCCGGGCGCCCGGCTTGTCCAGCAGGTCGGCCGCCATGTACTTCAGCGGGGTGCCCTGATGGGTGTGGACGTGGACGCTGCCGGGGCGCTTGACCAGCGTGCCGGGCCAGTTGACGTTGTTGACGAAGTACGTGGCCCGCGCGGTGACCTGGCGGTAGCGCGGGGAGTCGAGGAGCACGTGCTCGACTCCCTCCGGCAGCAGCGCCGCCTGCTCCTCGTCGCGCACCACCCACACCCCGCGGATGTGCGGGGCGATCTCCCGCGCCTTGTGGTAAACGGCCGCCGGGTCGCCCAGCACCCCCCGGTGCGAGAACGCCGAGTACACCGCCAGGTCCGGGTCCAGCGGCCTGAGTCCGTGCACCGCGGACCAGCCGCGCAGGACCCGGGTGGCGGCCGCCCTGCGCGCCTGCTGCCCGCGTCGGCCGAGCTCCCTGCCGAGGCGGCCCGCCTGCCGCCGGGCCCGGTAGCGCGTGAACCCGCCTTCCAGGACACGCAGTTCGCGCGGCACCGGCTCGGCGGTCTTGTGCTTGCGGAAGAGCGCGGCCGTCAGCCGGAAGAACTCGCCCTTGTCGGACTCGGGCAGCCGGTCCGGCTTGGAGAGGATGTCCAGACAGTGCTCGCCCATCTTGCGGTGCAGATACGGGCGCCAACTCGCCAGCCGGGGGCGGGAGTCGACGAAGGCGAAGACCCGCTCGTACTGGTCGTGGATGTCGAAGTGCTTGCGGCTGGTGGTGGACAGGATGTTGCCCTGGCGGCGCTGGCGGTAGGCCAGACAGATCCGGTCCAGCGTGGCGATCCGCTCCGCGCTGAGCATCACCGGGAATGTCCAGGGCGTGTCCTCGTAGTAGCCGGGCGGGAAGGTGAAGCCCTCGCGCTCGACGAAGTCGCGGCGGTAGACCTTGTTCCACACCACCATCAACAGATCGAGGATCTCCGGGTGTTCGGCGGCCGTGAACGTGTCGTCGCCCTCCCCCGAGTTCTCGGCTTCGCTCGAACAGGGGGGACCCCCACCCGCCAGCACCCGGGCGAGGACGTTCCTGCGCGTCCCGCCCCACCAATAGGTGCGCGCGTAGTCGAAGACCAGCACATCCGGGTCGGCGGTCTCGTCCAGGCGGTCGGCGACGGCGCGCAGGGCGCCCGGCGTGAGCGTGTCGTCGCTGTCGAGGAAGAAGAGGAAGTCCCCGGTGGCGTGGGGCATTCCGGCGTTGCGGGCCCGGCCGAGTCCGACGTTCTCGGGCAGGTGCAGCACCCGTACGCGCGGGTCGCGGGCCGCGTAGTCGTCGAGGATCGCGCCGCAGCCGTCCGGTGAGCAGTCGTCGACGGCGATGACTTCGAGGTCCGTGTACGACTGCTCCAGGACCGAGTCGAGGCACTCGGCCAGAAAGCCCTGCACCTTGAAGACGGGGACGATGATGCTGAAGCGGGGCACGTCAGCTCCTCACGAGGGTGGACGCGGCGGGGGCCGGAAGACGCTCGGCGAGCGGCACCACGGGCGGGACGGCCTCGGGCGGCTCGCCCAGGAGCACTCTTCGGACGACCCGTTCGGCGGCCCTTCCGTCGTCGAACTGACAGAACCGCTCGCGGAATTGGGCACGCAGGGCCCGCGAGGCCGGGTCCGCGTAGGAGCCCTCGGTGAAGACCCGGGCCAGCTCGTGCGGGGTGCGCGCCACCGGACCCGGCGGCGCCTCCATCACGTCGAAGTAGACGCCCCGCGTCTCCCGGTAGACCTCCCAGTCGTCCGCGTATACGACGATCGGCCGGTCGAGGTTGGCGTAGTCGAACATGATCGACGAGTAGTCCGTGATCAGCGCGTCGGCCGCCAGGCAGACGTCCTCCGAGGAGCGGTGCCCGGTGACGTCGATGATCCGGCCGCTGCTCCTGCGCGCGGCGCCCTCGTCGTAGAAGTAGTGGGCGCGCAGCAGGACGACGAAGTCCTCGCCGATCTCCTCGCAGAACGCCTCCAGGTCGAGCCGCGCCTCGAAGCCGGTGCTGTAGTCACGGTGCGTGGGCGCGTACAGGAGGGCGGTCCGGCCCTCCGGGACACCCAGCCGCTCGCGCATCCGCGCCACGTCGTCGGCGGTCGCCGTGTAGTAGACGTCGTTGCGCGGATAGCCGTACTCCAGGGCCTCGTACGAGCCCGGGAAGGCCCGCTCCCACATCTGGGTGGAGTGCCGGTTGGAGGAGAGGTTGTAGTCCCAGCGGTCCACGCGGGACAGCAGCTTGGTGAAGCTGCCTGTCGCGGCGGCCACCACCGGGTACGTGGACTGGTCGACGCCCATCTTCTTCAGCGGGGTCCCGTGCTGCGTCTGGACGTGGACGCTGCCGGGGCGTTTGACGACGCCGTCCGCGAAGTTGGCGTTGTTGATCAGGTACTTGGCGCGGGCCAGTACCTCCCAGTAGCGGCGGCTGCCGATCACCGCGTAGTCGATGCCGTTCGGCAGCGCGTCCACCGCGTCGGGCTCGACCAGGAACACCGAGCGGATGTGCGGGGCGAGTTCGCGGGCCTTGGCGTGGATGGCGGCCGGGTTGCAGGTGTAGCCGCGGCCCCAGTACGCGCAGTACACGGCGAGGTTCTCGTCGAGGGCGCGGCGCAGCTGAGCCGCATACAGCGCGCGGGTGCGCAGCCCCCTCGGGCGTGGCACGCGCTGGACCGCCTTCACCGCCGCCTGGTTGGCGCCGCGCAGCGCCCGGAACGCGCTGTGGGCGCCGGTCGCGAGCAGGCGGTGTTGCACCCCGAGACTGCCCGGCGGCGGCCGGAACCCGGCCGGGCGGTGACGCCGGTAGAGCCTGCCCGCGCGGCGGAAGAAGGCCCGGCGGTGGCGCGCGGGCACCCGCGTCGGATGGGCCGCCGTCTTCAGGACGAGGGCGAAGAGCTGCCCGAACAGCGCCTGCGACGTGGCCTTGGACAGGGACTGTTCGGAAGCACGGGTGAGCACCAACTCGACTTGGTCGAGGAGCTCGAATTGGTGCTCACCCGGCGTGTTGAGCCGGCTGCCCTGGCGGCGCAGGTGATGACGTACGCAGACCGAGTGCAGCACCGCCGCGCGTCCGGCCGCGAGGGTCACCAGGCCGCCCCAGCCGGCATCCGTGAAGTGCCCGGCGGGAAAGGTGAGGTGGCGTTCGGTGAGGAAGGCGCGACGGTAGGCGGCGCTCCACGCGGGCACGTGCAGGCCGAGGACCTCCGGGTCCTTGTCGAGCGGGGGCGTGCTCGACTCGCCCTCCCACCACTGCACCCGCTCGTGCCCGAAGTAGAGGACGTCCACCTCGGTCCGCAGCTTGGCGTCCAGGGCTCCCAGCGCGCCCGGCACCAGGACGTCGTCGCCGTCGAGGAAGATCAGATACGTACCGTGCGCCGCCGCCATCCCGGCATTGCGCGCCGCGCTCAGTCCGCCTGAAGGAGGCGAGTGGACCGGAGTGACCCGGGAGTCCCGTGCGGCGTACGCGGCGGCGATCGTCCCGGCCGGCGAATCGGGCGCGTCGCAGACCGGGATCAGCTCGAGGCCGCCGAAGGACTGGGTGAGGACCGAGTCCAGCGCTTGGGCCAGTCGCCCGGTGACTCCATGGGTGGGCACGATGACGCTGAAGCGGGGCATTCTGCTCTTTCTCTCGAGGAGCGTTCTCTCACGGGACGCATGGCCGGCTTTCATCGCCCCGGTCGCCCGGAGGGCCGCCAGGTGGCGGGCCGGGTGGGGGTGGGCCGCGAAAGGCTGGAGGGCACGCGGACTCCGGTTCAGAGGTTCTCGGTGACGGGGACGGGGGCGGCACCACCGGGGGGCGGCACGGTCGTCAGGGGAGCGGTCGGTCGGGCGGCCGCGGCCGACGGGACGGGGTGCCGCTTGGCGAGCGGGGTGAACGCCGGCCGCCAGGCCGTCTCGCCGAGGACCACACGCCGTACGACACGCTCGGCGGCGCGCCCGTCGTCGTACGGGCAGAAGCGCTCGCGGAACGCGGCCCGCAGCTGCGTGGAGCGCGAGCCGTGCCAGTGCCCGGTCGCGAAGATGTCGATCAGCTCGTCCTCGCTGCGCGCGACCGCGCCCGGCGGGAAGGCGCGCAGGTCGAAGTAGGTGCCACGGGCCGCCTCGTACGCCTCCCAGTCGTCCGCGTGGATCACGATCGGCCGGTCCAGGCCCGCGTAGTCGAACATCAGGGACGAGTAGTCGGTGATCAGCGCGTCCGAGGCGAGGCACAGCGACTCGATGCTCGGGTGGTCGGACACGTCGATCAGCCGCCCGCCCGAGGTGCTCGCGAGCGGGCCCGCGTACGAGTGGTGGGCGCGGGTCAACACGACGAAACGCGGGCCGAGTTGACGCAGCACGCGCTCCAGGTCGAGGGCGCGGCGCTGAGCGCGGCGGTAGTCGCGGTACGTCGGCGCGTACAGGAGGGCGACCGCGCCCTCGGGGATGCCGAGCGACGCGCGCAGCCGGGACACGTCCGTCGACGTCGCCTGCTGGAACACGTCGTTGCGGGGGAGGCCGTACTCCAGCGTCGTGTACGAGGAGGGGAAGACGCGCTCCCACACCAGGGTGGAGTGCCGGTTGGCGGACAGGCAGTAGTCCCACTTGTCGACGCTGCGCAGCAGCTCGGCGAAGTCGGTGCCGCGCGCGGCCGCCGGGCGGTCCTGCAGGTCGAGGCCCATGTATTTGAGCGGCGTCCCGTGCTGCGTCTGGATCATGATCTGGCCGGGGCGCTTGACCAGCCGCCGGTCGAAGTTGACGTTGTTCACGAGGTACTTGGAGCGGGCGAGGGCCGTCCAGTACCCGGCCGTGCCGGGCCGCAGCCTGCGCGTCGACGGCGGGATCGTGTGGTGGTGCTCGGGGTGCGCGATCCACGCGGTACGGATGTGCGGCGCGAAATTACGGAACGCGGACTCCAGGGCGCCCGGGTTGCAGCCGTAGCCGCGGCCCCAGTAGCTGGAGAAGACGGCGCGGTCGGCGCGCAGCGGCAGGCGGAGCTGGACGCGGTAGTGGAGTTGCAGCGCGGCGCCGCGGGCCGTGCGCAGCAGGGCGGAGGTCAGCCGCAGGGTCCGTCGGCAGGCGCGGGAGGTCAGGGACAGCAGACGGTAGGCGCGGTGGGCGCCCAGCTTGACCAGCGCGTGCCGCATGCGGGTGCGGAGCCGGACGGGGGCGCCCGGGGTGCGGTAAAGGCGGTAGTGAGCACGGGACTTGCGCAGGAACTCGGCCCGCGAGCCGCGCGGCAGCCGGCCGCGCTTGACGAACACCGTCGAGAAGTGGTCGATCATGCGGCGGAACAGGACCGGGCGCCAGTGGGCCAGCTCCGGGTGCGCGTCGATGTGCGCGAAGACACGGTCGTACTGCTCGAAGATGTCGAAGTGCCGCCGGCTGCTGGTGCCGAGGATGCTGCCGTGGCGCCGCTGGCGGTAGTGGACGCAGACCCGGTCGAGGGTGGCGATCGTCTCCGCGGACATCAGCACCGGATAGGTCCAGGGCGTGTCCTCGTAGTAGCCGGGCGGGAAGGTGAAGCCCTCGCGCTCGACGAACTCCCGGCGATAGGCCTTGTTCCACACGACCATCAGGACCCTCAGCAGCCCCGGCCGGTCGTCGAGCCGGAACGGCGCCGGGCCCTGCTCCGTCAGCTGGGCCGCGAACTGGTTGCGTACGGCCTCGCCCGACCAATACGTGCGCGCGTAGTCGTAGACCAGGACGTCCGGTTCGGAGGTCTCCTTCAGCCGGTCGGCGATGGCGCGCAGCGCATCCGGGGTGAGGCTGTCGTCGCTGTCGAGGAAGATCAGGTAGTCGCCGGTGGCGTGTTCGAGGCCGGCGTTGCGGGCGCGGCCCAGACCCACGTTCTCCGGGAGGTGTACGGCGCGTACGCGAGCGTCGCGGGCCGCGAACTCGTCGATGATCGCGCCACTGGCGTCGGGCGAGCAGTCGTCCACCGCGATCAGTTCGAGGTCCGGGTAGGACTGCTCGAGAACGGATTCCAGGCACTCGTGCAGGTACGCCTGAACCTTGTACGCGGGGACGATGACACTGAACCTGGGCACGGCACATCCATGGGTCGGCGCGGGCATACCTGCCCGGGAACGGCCGATGGGGTGACTTGGTTACGCCAGATGTGGCATACGGGGGAACTTTGGCGCTGTGTCCACCCGGGGGGCAACCCTCGGACCCCGGCCAGAGGGACGGGCCGGTGACAGCACGGAGGGGCGGGCCGTGGTCGGCCCGCCCCTCAATCGCTGCTGAACAGCGGTTACTTCACCGCGCCCGCCATCACCCCGGACACGAACTGCCGCTGGAACGCGAAGAACACGGCCAGCGGGATCACCATCGAGATGAAGGCGCCCGGCGCCAGTACGTCGATGTTGTTGCCGAACTGGCGTACCTGCGTCTGCAGTGCGACCGTGATCGGCTGGCTGCCCGAGTCGGAGAAGACCAGCGCGACCAGCATGTCGTTCCACACCCACAGGAACTGGAAGATGCCGAGCGAGGCGATCGCGGGACCGCCGAGCGGCATCACGACGCGTACGAACAGGCGCAGTTCACCCGCGCCGTCCAGCCGGGCCGCCTCCAGGAGCTCCCGCGGGATCTCCGCGAAGAAGTTCCGCAGCAGGAACACCGCGAAGGGCAGACCGAAGCCCACGTGGAAGAGGACCACGCCGATGATCGACCCGAAGATGCCGATCTTGCCGAAGAGTTCGGCGATCGGGATCAGCGCCACCTGCACGGGAACGACCAGCAGGCCGACCACGCCCAGGAACCACCAGTCGCGGCCCGGGAACTCCATCCAGGCGAAGGCGTACCCCGCGAGCGAACCGATGACCACGACGAGGAGCGTCGCCGGGACCGTGATCAGCACCGTGTTCACCAGCGAGTTGGTGATGTCGCTGTTCTCCAGGAGCTTCTGGTAGCTGTCCACGGTGAGCTGCGAGGGCTCGCTGAGCACCTTCCACCAGCCGCTCGCGCTCATGTCCTCCGGCTTGCGCAGCGAGGACAGCAGCAGCCCGATGGTCGGCACCAGCCAGAACAGCCCGACAAGGAGCAGGAAGACACGCAGCAGCCCGCCGCTCACGCCGCCGGCGAGCCGTGCGCCGAGGGACTGCTTGTCCTTCACGACCGTGACGGGCGCGGACTCCGTCAGCCTGCCGGCATGGGCGGTCATCGCCGTACCTCCCGTCGCAGCCGCCGGATGTTGAACAGCATCACCGGGATCACGAGCAGCAGCAGGAACACCGCGATGGCGCTCGCGATGCCCGGCTGGTCCTCGGAGAAGCCCTTGCGGTACAGCTCCAGGGCCAGCACATTGGCGTCGTCCTGCGACGAGCCCGGCGCGATGATGAAGACCAGGTCGAAGACTTTCAGCACGTTGATCATCAGGGTGACCGTGACGACCGCGAGCACGGGCGCGAGCAGCGGCACCGTGATCCGCCGGAACACCTGCCACTCATTGGCGCCGTCGACCCGGGCGGCTTCCAGGAGCTCGCGGGGCACCCCCGCGAGCCCCGCCGCGATCAGTACCATCGCGAAGCCCGCCCACATCCAGATGTACGAGCCGATGATGGCCGGCGTGACCAGGGACGGGCCGAGCCAGTCGAGACCGTTGTACGGCTCCTTGAAGTTGCTTGCCGGAAGCCGGAGTTGGGCCCCGTCGGCCTTGTCCGAGAGGGTGAAGGTGCCGTCGTCGCGGACCTTCGTGGAGTCGACCACCTTGCCGCCCTTGACGGCCTCGATCTTCATGCCCGCGTAGCCGAGCTCACTCGGGTCGACCTGGCCGAGCTTGCCGACGCCCTTGCCGCGCGTGAAGTCCTGCCAGGCCGTGCCGGTGACCTTGCCGGGCTCGGTCTTGGCCTGTACGGCCTTCTTCGCGCTGTCGGGCATCTGGTCGGGGGCGACCCCGACGAGCGGAAGGGCGATGAACTGACCTGCCTGGACAGGGCTCTTGGTGATGAAGCCGCCGCTTTGGGGTTCGAGCGGTGACTGCCGTCCGGGGTGGGCCTTCGGGAACGCGGACGACTCGGCGAACGTGTCGTGGATGCCGACCCAGACCGCGTTGGCGACGCCCTTGTCCGGGTCCTGGTCGTACACCAGCCGGAAGATGATGCCCGCGGCGAGCATCGAGATCGCCATCGGCATGAAGACGACCAGCTTGAACGCCGTGCCCCAGCGCACCCGTTCGGTGAGCACCGCGAAAATCAGACCGAGCGCGGTCGCGACCGTCGGCGCGAACACCACCCAGATGATGTTGTTCTTGAGCGCGGTGCGGATCCCGTCGTCGGTGAACAGGGACTTGTAGTTGTCGATGCCCGCGAACCCGTCGCCGGACTGGTCGTAGAAGCTGCGGACGATCGAGTACCCGATCGGGTAGACCACGAGCGCGCCGAGCAGCACCAGGGCGGGCAGCAGGAAGAGGGCTGCCATGGTCTTGCGGGTGCCGGTCACGCTCTTGCGCGGGCGGGGTGCGGCGGGGGTCGGAGGGACCCCCGCCGCCGCTGCCGACGTCATCGCTGGATCAGCTCCCGCTGCCGTACGCCGCCGCCGCGTCCTTCTCCAGCTGCGCCTGGGCGCCCGCGACGTCGGTCGGGTTCTTCAGGAAGTCCTGGAGATCCTTCCACTCGCCCTTGCCGGGCGTGCCGCCGAAGGCCTGCGGGGTCTGGTCGGACATGTCGAAGCGGAAGTCGTCGCCGGCCGCGATGAGCGCCTTGGCGATCTTCTGCTGCACGGCGTTCGGGTACGCCGAGTTCGGCACGTTCTTGTTGGGGGAGAGATAGCCGCCGAGCTTCGCCTGGATCGTCGCCGCGTCCGGCGAGGCCAGGAAGGTGGCGAGTGCCTGGGCCGCCTTCGAGTCCTTCAGGATGACCGCCGCGTCACCGCCGGAGACCACCGGCGCGGTGCTGCCCACGGTCGGGAACGGGAACACCTTCGCGTCCGTGCCCACCTTGGCCTTCGTCTCCGCGATGTTGACCTGCACGAAGTCGCCCTCGTAGACCATGGCGGACTTCGGCTGGTCGCCGCCGGTGAAGGTCTGCGTCACGGAGGCGGGGAACTCGGTCTGCAGCGCGCCGGCCGCGCCGCCCGCCACGAAGTCCTTCTTGCCCCAGATCTGGGCGAGGGTGGTGAGGGCCTGCTTGACGGACGGGTCCGTCCACTTGATCTTGTGCTGGGCGAGCTGGTCGTACTTCTCCGGGCCCGCCTGGGAGAGATAGACGTTCTCGAACCAGTCGGTGAGGGGCCAGCCGTCGGCGCCGGCGACGGAGAATGGGGTGACACCGGAGTCGTAGATCGTCTGCGCGGTGCTCAGGAGGTCCTGCCAGGTCTTGGGCTCCTTCGCGCCCGCGTTCTCGAAGACCTTGGCGTTGTACCAGATCAGCGACTTGTTGGCGGCCTTGTAGTAGACGCCGTACTGCTTGCCGTCGACCTTGCCGATGTCCTGCCAGCCCTGCGAGTAGTTCTTGCTGAGCTCCGCCTGCGCCTCGGGGCCGATGGGCTTGGCCCATTTCTTGTCGACGGCCTGCTTGATGGCCCCGGGCTGCGGCAGCATCGCGATGTCCGGCGGCTGGCCACCTGCGATCTTCGAGCCGAGGAAGTTGATGATCGGGTCCTGCGCGGGTACGAAGGTGACCTTCGCGCCGGTGCGCTTCTCGAACTCCGCCAGCACCTTCTTGAAGTTGGCCTGCTCGGGGCCGGTCCAGACGGCGGCGACCTCCAGACTGGCGCCGTCGAGCTTGGGAAGGCTGACGGTGCCGCCGCTGCTGCTTTCCTTGCCGGTGCTGTCGTTCCCCTTGTCCTTGTTGTCGCTGCCGCAGGCGGTGAGGGTGAGCGCGCCGGCGATGACGGCGGCTGCGGCGGCTTGTGCGGCCCTGCGTGACCTGTGCGTGGAGTTGGTGGAGTGATTGGGCGACCTGCGTACACGAAGATTGCTGCGCATCACTGCCCCGTTCTTCGTTCCTCGTCGAACGTCCGAGCGCTGTCCCGTGCGTCTGGTCTACGCCTGGTGCCTTGAGAGCGGCAAGAGCGCCAACGCTGTCAAATGAGTGATCGTGACTGGGTCGTGACGTGGTGTAGCCCCTGCAGGGGGCGCGGGGAACTGCGCGACCAGCCCCCACCCACCCGCAGCCAAAAGACCACCCGGGGGTCTGGGGGCGAAGCCCCCAGGGACGATGGGGGTCCCCCCTGCTCGAGCGAAGCCGAGAGCTTGGGGGAGGGTAGGGGCGGAGGGGGCGAAAAACCCACTCACCCGCACCCCCGCCCCCCGGTGCCGAAGGCTAAAGGAGCGACGGCATCTCGGTCGCCGAGACCGAGCGAGCCGCCCGCTCCAGGGCACTGGCCAGGAGGGCCAGGTCCGTGGGGCCGTTGCCGAGCTCGCGGACGGGCCGACGCGCCGGCGGATCGCCCATGCGACGCCACTCCAAGGGAACGACCGTGGGGCGGAGCGTGGCCGTACGCGGAATGCGCCCCGTGACACGACCGCCCTGGAAGGGCGTCTCCCGGCCGTCCGGGCGGAGGAGTCGCCCTCGCCCGGGAGCGGGTTCGTCCGGCCCCGGCGACACCGCATCGAGAGTGACGCGCAACGCCGCGGAACGAGCCACCTCGGACCCCGCCGCACGCCCGTCGACACCGGCCGCCACCACCAGATGCACCCCAAGCCGCTCCCCCTCACGGGCAACGGCCTCCAGAGCCCGTATGACCGACCCGGCCGCAGGCCGCCCCGGCGATCCCAACGCCGGGGAGAGCAACGCGTCCAGGTCATCGACCACCACGACCAGACGGGCCAGCGGCGGCCCCGGCTCCGACCGCTCCCGTGCCGCGGCCGGCCGCAGCCGCAGCGTCGAACTGGGCGGCGCATCCAGATCCGCGGCGCCGGACGCCGCACCGGACACTATTCCGGGCGACGACGTGGCCGAACGCTGCGCCACGATCCGCCCCGACACCTCCCGCCGGGTGTGCCACTCCACGAAGTCGAGCCGCCCGAGCAGCTCGGCCCGCCGCTTCAGCTCGGCACTGAGGGCCTGGGCGAACTCCCGCATCCGTACGGGGTCGTTGGCGGCGAGATGGGTCGTGACATGCGGGAGGTCCGTACAGACCTGGAGCCCCTCGCCCCGTCCCGAGCCATTGCCCCCGGTACCGTCCCGCCCGTCTATCAGGACGATCCCGAGCCGGTCGGGCCGCTCCGCGGCGGCGAGGGACGCGGCGACGGAGCGCAGCAGTTCCGTACGACCGCTGCCCGACGGGCCCTCGATCAGCAGATGCGGGCCCTCGGCGGGGAGATCCACGGCGACGGGCCCGCGCGGTCCGGCGCCGAGCACGACCCGGCCACGCCCACCGAGCGCCTCCGTGTCGTCCGCCGCGTCCGCCCAGCGTGCCATCAGCGAGGCCGGAGTGGCCCGTGCGAGTCCCAACTCGTCGAGCAGGCGTGCTGCTTGAGGCAGCGGCGCGGACACGCGCGCGTGCCGGTCGCCGTGCGTGCCGTCCGTCCGCAACGGTGCGAGCGCCCGCGCGAAGCGCTCGGCCCACGCGACCGACACGGCGTCGAGCGCGGCGACCGTGCCGTGGCCCACGGGGCCGCGCGGCAGGTGCCCGGCGGCGGTGGCGCGGGGGTACGCCCGGCCGCCGTGCGTCGCACCGGCGTCCGTCGACGACCCGGCGTGCGGGGAGCCTCCGCGCGCGGGGCCACCCCGCGGGGAGCCTCCGTGGGTGGCGTCGGAGTGCGTCGGCCCGCCGTGGGTGGCACCGGTGCGCGTCGGCCCGTCGTGGGTGGGCCCACCGTGTGCCCGTCCGCCCGAGGGCTCAAGGCCGGTGGACTCGACGCCGCTGCCGCGTGCGCGTTCCGCGGCGTCGCCTCGCAAGGACCCTCCGCGCCCCGTTTGCGCAGATCCCCAGCGACCGTCTTGCGCAGACTCCCCGCGCCCGTCTCGCACAGACCCCGTGCGCCCGCCCCGCCCAGTGCCCGCGGCGTCGCCCCGCTCGGCCCCCACCGCATCGCCCCGCACATGCTGCGTGGCTGCGCTCGGTGCGGAGCTGCCAGGCCCGCCCACCGCGACCCGCATCAGCCGCAGCGCCGTCGCCACATCGCCGCTGAGCAGCGCGACCGCTCCGCACTCGCGGAACGCCGGTGATGCCTCGCACGCCGCCTCGTACGTCTCCGTCACCGGCGACGCGGGCGACGCCGCCGCGGTCTCGGCGAGGCATACGACATGTATTCCGGCGCGTGCCCCCTCGTGCGTCAGCCGCACCACGGCCTCGCGTACGTCGGCGCCGCCGGGGTCGCCGTCCACGACCACCACGGTGTACGGCCCTTCGAAGCAGCCGTCCGCCGGGTCGTCGTCCCGCGCCCAGGAGGGCCGCCGGGCCGCGCCCCGGACGCTGCCGCCGGCCTCCTGGGGGATGCGGTCGGCGTCGTCGTACGGCCTCGGCCGGGTGACGGACCCTCGGCCCGCTTCCGCCAGGTGGTCCTCCAGGCGGCGGAGGAGTTCGTCGGTGCGGGCCGTCGCCTGTTCGCGGTCGTAGGCGAGGAGGAGGCGGCAGTCCTGGCCGTGGGTGGGGCGGAGGTGGGGGAGCCAGCCGAGCCAGGACCACTCGGCGGTGCGCTCCTCCACCGTGCGGGAACGGTCTGTGCTGATCAGGACGATTTCGAGAGCGTCGGGGGAGTGCAGCGCGGCGAGCTGCGCCACGACCGCGCGGGCCAGGCCCGCGAGGCGCGGGCGCGGCCCGGCCAGGCCCAGCGCGCCGACCTGCCGCAGGCCGGCGGTCACCGGCACCGCGGGCAGCAGGCCCGAGCCGTCGGGCGCCGCCCGGTCGGCCGTGCCCAGCCGCACGGTGAGCGCCTCCGGATGCCCGGGGCCGCGCTCCCACAGCCGGGGGCCGGGCCCCAGCGCGGTGAGCAGCAGCGTCGCGGGGTCGGGCCAGGCCTCGGGCGACTGCGCCACGGCGGGGAGGGGCTCCTCCGTCGCGGCTTCCGTGCCGTCGTACGGGTCCTGTCCGGCTCCCGTCGGTCCGCCGCGCCCACCGGTCAGCCGCCGAGCCCAGGCGCCGATGCCGCCGCGCTTGCGAACGCCCGGCGGGACGTCCGTGCCGCGCAGGGGAGTGCCTTTCCGGTTGCCCGCGGTTCCGGCGGGGGAAGCGTCCGCGGTCCCGGCCGGGGGCTGGCCGTGGCCGCCTGGCGCGGGGGCGCCACCACGTTCGGCGGCGCCGCGCGGCGGGTTCTCGATGCGGGGCGCCCCGCCCTGTTCCGGCACGACGGACGGCGAGGGAGACGGTGCGGGAGACGGCCCGCCGGACGGCGCGGCGTGCGCCCCCGTGTGCGGCACGGCCGGACCGTGATCCAGCGCGCCCGGGACTCCTTCGGAGGCCCCCCACTCCGCCGATCCGTAGGCGTGATGTGCGTCGCCGGTGGGCGGCGGGACCGGGGTGCCGTCGGGTTTCCCGGCCGCGGGGATCCGGGTGGTGCCCTCCACGCGCGCGGGGGGCACGGTCGCGGCCGGTGATGCCGGCCCCGGGCGTCCGGGGCCGCCGCCTCCCGGGGCACCGGTGTCCGGCCCGGCGCCGGCGGTCACCCGTACATGCCCTTCCCCGTCCGGCGTGGTCCCCAAGGCCCCCGTACCCCCGGCCGGAGCCAGCCGCAGGGCGGACTCGCCGACGCGGAGGAGTGCCCCCGGGGCGAGGCGGACGGGGCGGGTGCCGACGCGATGGCCGTCGAGCGCCGTGCCGTTCGTGGAGCCGAGGTCGGCGACCGTGACGCGGCCCTCGGGGGTGACCGTGACCGCGCAGTGCAGGCGGGAGACGTCGGGGTCGTCCAGGGGCACGTCCGCGTCGGCGGAGCGGCCGATGCGGATCTGGCCGCCGTGCAGGAGGTGGACGCCGCCCGCGTCGGGGCCCGCGACCACATGGAGCTGGGCCGCGCCGTCGGCCACGTCGGGACCGGGCTCCGCGGGCGCGCCCAGGGACAGCACGGCGCCGTCCGTCAGGGGCGGCTCGCCCAGCGTGCAGCGCTGCGCGTCGAGCCGCTCCGCGCCCGCGTACAGCACGACCTGGCTTCCGCCGGGCTCTCGGCTGCGCTCGACGGGGGACGAACCCCCCTCCCCGCCGACTGCCGAGGCAAGCCCCGACGCGACCGCGGCCAGCGCCGTCCCGGCGGGCGCGGTGACCAGCACATCGCAGGCCGCGGCTCGCCCCCGCGGCTCCGAGGGCGGGCCCAGCGGGTCTACGACGGTCAGCCGGATCTGCATCGCCGTCAGCGATCCCTTCCGCGCAGGTGTCCGCGACGAGGACGAGGCTGCGCTGCGGTCCCCCTCCGCAGATTCCCCCACCGCACACGGGCACGTCGGCCAGTACTGAAGGCATCCTCGCACCTGCCACTGACAACACGCCCGCCGCCTACCGGCAAGTGATCTTGATTGGTCGGCTCTGCCCGCAAAAGTGCCTGACCAGTGCCCGACCGGTGCCCGCTTGAGATCGGTCACGCCCACCATTCGGCAACCAAGTGACCGGAGCGAGCGTCTTTCCATCGAACATGTCCGGGAAGGCGTACGTAAGCGCCTGGAGAAAGCATGGGAAGCACAGGAAGACGACAGCCCAGTGTCATGTACGGCGGCACTAGAGTGGGTCGGAACACCTGTACCACGGTGATCACGGTGGACGGACCAGGCAAGCAAGCAACAGGGAGCGCATGACGTGCGGCCGGTAGGGAGCAAGTACCTCCTTGAGGAGCCGCTGGGGCGCGGCGCCACAGGCACCGTCTGGCGAGCCCGCCAGAGGGAGACCGCGGGCGCCGAGGCGGCCGTGGCCGGGCAGCCCGGCGAGACCGTGGCCATCAAGGTCCTGAAGGAAGAGCTCGCCAGCGACCCCGACATCGTGATGCGGTTCCTGCGGGAGCGCTCCGTGCTGCTCCGGCTGACCCACCCGAACATCGTGCGCGTACGCGACCTCGTCGTCGAAGGCGATCTGCTCGCGCTCGTCATGGATCTGGTCGATGGCCCCGACCTGCACCGCTACCTGCGCGAGAACGGGCCCTTCACCCCCGTCGCCGCCTCCCTCCTCACCGCCCAGGTCGCCGACGCGCTCGCCGCCAGCCACGCCGACGGCGTCGTCCACCGCGACCTGAAGCCCGCGAACGTCCTGCTCAAGCAGGACGGCGGCCAGATGCACCCGATGCTGACGGACTTCGGCATCGCCCGGCTCGCGGACTCCCCGGGCCTCACCCGCACCCACGAGTTCGTGGGCACGCCCGCGTACGTCGCGCCCGAGTCGGCCGAGGGGCGTCCGCAGACGTCCGCCGTCGACATCTACGGGGCGGGCATTCTGCTGTACGAGCTGGTCACCGGGCGTCCGCCGTTCGGCGGCGGGTCCGCGCTGGAGGTGCTGCACCAGCACCTGAGCGCCGAGCCGCGCCGCCCCTCGACCGTCCCGGACCCGCTGTGGACCGTCATAGAGCGCTGCCTGCGCAAGAACCCGGACGAACGGCCCAGCGCCGAGAACCTCGCGCGCGGGCTGCGCGCCGTCGCCGCGGGCGTCGGTGTGCACGCGAACGCCGCGCAGATCGCCGCCGCGGAGGGCGTGGGCGCGCTGCTCGCCCCCGACCCGGCCCCGGCGACCGTTCCGGGCGTGCCCGGCGCGGCCGACCCCACGCAGGTGCTGCCGCACGGCGCGTCGGCGGGCGCGTACGACCCGAACGCGGCGACCAGCGTGATGTCGCACACCGGCGACGCCGACCCCACGTCCGTCCTGCCGAACCGCGGCGCGGCCGATCCGACCGCCGTCATGCCGCCGGTGCCGCAGAACCAGCCAGGCGGGCAGCAGGGGCAGGGCGGCCAGTCCGAGGACCCGCACCCCTGGCAGAACCAGCTGCGCGCGGCCCGCGACCGCAACGAACAGACGCAGGTCCAGTACCTCGACCCGAACGAGGACCCGCTGCGCCGCCGCCCCCAGCGGCAGGTCGCACGGCCCCAGCAGCGCCCGCAGCAGCGGCCGCAGCGGGGGCAGCAGCCGCCCGGGTACGGGTATCCGCAGCAGCAACAGCCGCAGCAGTACGCGCCTCAGCAGCCTCAGCAGCCGCAGCACCAGCAGCCGCAGCGGTACGCGCCCGCGCCGCAGCAGCCCCAGCAGCCCGCGCCGCGCCAGCCTCGCGAGCCGCGGCAGCGCAGCGCCAACCCGATGAAGATCCCGGGGCTCGGCTGCCTCAAGGGGTGCCTGTTCACCCTCGTCATCCTGTTCGTCGCCGGTTGGCTGATCTGGGAGTTCAGTCCCCTTCAGGGCTGGATCGGGACGACGAAGGGGTACTGGCAGCAGCTGGGCGACTGGTTCGACACGGTCAGCGGGTGGATCGAGGACCTGGGTGGCGGATCCGGTCAGTAACTCTGGGGATTTGTCGACATCTGGCGGGTGATTTCTGTCTCCGCGGTGAAGATTGGTTCGTCGGGCGCGTAGTTTTGTCGGCTGAGGGTCCGGGGGTTGGCCCCCCGGGGTGGCGCAGCAGCGACAACACGCGTCTCGGTAGGAGCAGTCTTGGCACGCAAGATCGGGAGCCGGTACACCGCGAACCAGATTCTGGGGCGGGGCAGCGCCGGCACGGTGTGGCTGGGTGAGGGGCCCGAGGGGCCCGTCGCCATCAAGCTGCTGCGCGAGGACCTCGCGTCCGACCAGGAACTCGTGGGGCGCTTCGTGCAGGAGCGCACGGCGCTGCTCGGCCTCGACCATCCGCACGTGGTCGCGGTGCGCGACCTGGTGGTGGACGGCAACGACCTCGCGCTCGTCATGGACCTCGTCCGGGGGACGGACCTGCGTACCCGGCTCGACCGGGAGCGGCGGCTCGCCCCCGAGGCCGCGGTCGCGATCGTCGCGGACGTCGCGGACGGGCTGGCGGCGGCGCACGCGGCCGGGGTCGTCCACCGGGACGTGAAGCCCGAGAACGTCCTGCTCGACATGCAGGGCCCGCTCGGCCCCGGCGGATCCCACCCCGCGCTGCTGACCGACTTCGGTGTGGCCAAACTCATCGACTCGCCGCGGCGGACCCGGGCCACGAAGATCATCGGTACGCCGGACTATCTCGCGCCCGAGATCATCGAGGGGCTGCCGCCGCGGGCCGCCGTCGACATCTATGCCTTGGCGACTGTCCTGTACGAGCTCCTTGCCGGGTTCACGCCCTTCGGGGGCGGGCACCCTGGGGCGGTCCTGCGCCGCCACGTCACGGAGACCGTCGTACCGCTTCCCGGTATCCCGGACGAACTGTGGCAGCTGATCGTGCAGTGCCTGGCGAAGGCGCCGGCGTCGCGGCTGCGGGCTTCGGAGCTCGGGGCGCGGCTGCGGGAGCAGTTGCCGTTGCTGGCGGGGATGCCGCCGTTGGACGTGGACTCGCCGGACGCGGAGGGGGACGACGCGGAGTCGGGGTACGAGGAGGTGGCGGAGCCGTCCGCCGCGCCCGTGTCCCGGGTGCGGCGGGGGGCTGTGCCGCTGGTGCCGGGGGCTGCGCCCGACTCGAACCGGGATACGCATACGTCGATGCGGGTGCCGGGGCCGGATGAGCTGGCGGGGGGCGCGCGCGGTACCGCCCGCGCGCCGCGCGCCGCGGGTGCTCCCCGCCCGGGCTCGGCCCGCCATCGCGCCTCCGCCCGGCGCCGGCGCATCACCCTCGGCGCGGCTGCCGTCGCCCTTGTCGCCGCCGTCGGCATCGGCACATGGCTCGCCACATCGAGCGACGACGCGGGCGCGACCCCACCGGACACCAAGAACTCGGCCCCGGCGTCACCCTGAGCCCGGGGGGCCTGGGGCGGGTTGTTTCGCCCCCTCCGCCCCTACCCGTCCCATACCTGGGGCTCCGCCCCAGACCCCGCCAGGGGCCCTGCCCCTGAACCCCGGCGGGGGCTGCGCCCCCTGAACCCCGGCGGGGGCTGCGCCCCCTGAACCCCGGCGGGGGCTGCGCCCCCTGAACCCCGGCGGGGGCTGCGCCCCCTGAACCCCGGCGGG